>NZ_JBHJSJ010000096.1:0-15518 GCF_042268845.1 Kitasatospora sp. NPDC056273
CAGGGCCCGGGGTGATTCCCGGGCCCCGCCGCCGTTCTCGTACCGCCGTACCGTCCTGCCGGCGCGCCGCCCTCAGCCGAGCAGGTCCAGCGCGCCCGTCCCGGTGAGGTCGTACGCCCCCGCGAGGAGCAGGAAGAGCAGCACCGCCAGCGTCAGCCCCGTGTAGTGCAGCCGCCCGAACAGGTTCCACCAGCGCCCGCGCCAGGCCAGCACCGTGCAGAGCGCCATCACCGGGGAGAGCACCAGGGCCGTCACGACGAGGGCCGGGACCACCGTCAGCAGCGGCGAATCGCCCAGGAACAGCGTCTGGTTGAGCGCGTTGGCGTCCGCCGTCAGCAGGGCGAAGCAGCCGGTGGCGGCGAGCAGCAGCGCCCCGGTGGTCCAGCCGAGCAGCCGTACGGCCGGCCGGTCGGCCCGGCCCCGGCGGCGGGCCAGGCGGACCGCCGCCGCCACCGGCCAGCCGAGCAGGGTGAGGGCGAGGACGGCGAGGCTGCCGACGGCGACCGCCTGGTGCGGGCCGGGTGCCTGGTACCAGGCGAGCCGCTGGTAGGCGATGGTCGGGTCGGCGTCGGTGAGCAGCGTGAGGGTGCCGTCGGCGGCCCGCTGGAAGGCGATCCGCGCGGTGCCGCCGACCTGCTGGAACAGACCGGGTTCGAGCTGCTCCCAGTGCGTCTCGGCCGCCTCCGGGTCCCGGGTGACGGGGCCGGTGACGGTGAGCCGGCCGTGCTCGGCGGTGACGTGCGGGGAGGCCATCAGGGCGGCGGCCCGGGTGAGGTCGGCGTGGCTGGTGCGGGTGGAGCGGTAGTCGCCGGCGTAGGCGTCCAGGCCGCCGGTGAGCGGCGCGGTCGCGGCGGCCGGGGGCGCGGGCAGGAAGCGGTCCAGGAAGGCGGTGAGCACCTGCTGGGTGGCCCAGCCGCCGCTGGCGTCGGTGCCGTCGCCGTTGAGGGTCACGTAGAGGCCGAGGCCGCGCTGGGGCAGCAGGGCGAGGTTGCTGTGGAAGCCGGGCACGTCGCCGTCCTTGACCAGCAGCTGCTCGCTGCCGTGGGTGCGCTGCTCCAGCAGGTAGGCCAGGCCGGGCAGACGCGGGTCGGGGCCGTAGTGGCGGGCGAGCAGCCGCTCGGCCGTCGCCGGGTCGAGGATCCGCCGGGCGTCCGGGCCGCCCTGCGGGAGCAGGGCGAGCAGCAGCTTCGCCATGTCGTCGGCGGTGGTGACGGCGGCGGCGCCGGTGGGCGTCCAGGGGCCGTAGAGGCCCGCGGTCCCGGTCTGGCCGTCGCC
The DNA here is from genome assembly GCF_042268845.1 of Kitasatospora sp. NPDC056273. Taxonomy (NCBI): domain Bacteria; kingdom Bacillati; phylum Actinomycetota; class Actinomycetes; order Kitasatosporales; family Streptomycetaceae; genus Kitasatospora; species Kitasatospora sp. NPDC056273. Next base: position 1,276 of record NZ_JBHJSJ010000096.1, read on the forward strand.
CTCGGGGCGGTGGCCGCGGGCGAGGTCGGCGTCGATCGCGGCGGGGTGGGGCTGGCTGAAGGTGGTGCGGTCCATCCCGAGGGGCTGGAGGACGTGCTGCGAGACGTACTGGTCGAAGGGCTGCCCGGAGACCGTCTCGACCAGGTAACCAGCCAGCGCTACACCGTAGTTGTCGTACGCGGCGGCGGTGCCGGGGGCGCGGACCCGGTCCGGCTGGTGGGCGGCGAGCGAGGCGCCGAGGCCCTCGACCCGCCCGGGCCCGGCCTGGGCGAGGCCCATGAAGCTGTCGTCGAAGCCCGCGGTGTGGGTGAGCAGGTTCTCGACGGTGACCGGGCGGCCCGGGTAGCCGTCCCTGACCTTGAAGGCGGTCAGGTAGCGGTTGACGTCGGTGCCCAGGTCCAGCTTCCCCGCCGCGACCTGCTGGAGGACGGCGACGGCGGTGAACACCTTGGCGTCGGAGCCCATGAAGAAGGCGGTCCGCGCCGGGTCGACGGGCCGGTTCGTCCGGGTGTCGGCGACGCCGTAGCCGCCCGAGAAGACCTCCCGCCCGCCGGCCACCACGGTCACGGCGGCGCCGGGGATGCGGTGCTCGGCGAGCAGCCGGGGAAGCAGCTCGTCGAACAGGGCTCTCACCTGGACGGGGTCGGCCGGGGAGGGCGGCGCGCCGATTCCGGCCGTCGGCGCACTGGTTCCGGACGGCGCACCGGTTCCGGACGCGTGCCCGGCGGCGTGGGCCGGGGTGAGGCCGTGGAGGAAGAGGCCGAGGGCGGCCAGCACCAGGACCAGACGGACCAGCGGACGGCCGGCGGCGAAGCGCTCGGACATGGCGAACTCCCGTGATCATTGCGGTGGTTGGCGGGGATCCGGCGCTCCGCTGACGGGCCGCTTCCGGACACCTCGAACGCTAGGCCGGGAGCGGTGGGCCGGGGCAGGGCCCCTGGGCGTCGATCGGAGGGTGTACCCAGGTACCGCCAAGAGGGGGCCGAGGCCCCGTGAACAGGGCGGCGGGGTAGGGCAGTCTGGTGGTCCGCAGGGTCGGGACGGCGGCCGCGAGGCCGGTACGGAGGGGGACGGACAGTGACAACGGGCAGCGTGGGCAAGGAAGTCGGGGGCGGCGCCGAGGCCGCCGGGCGGAGCGCGGGCACCCCGCTCGACCGGGCGCGCCGGGCCGTACGGGACCTGCTGCGCGCGACGGCACTGGCCGGGTTCGCGGTGCCGCAGCTGCTGCTGCTCGCCGCCGCCACGGTCACCGCCGTCCTGCTGGGCGTGGGCCTCGGCGTCCTGCTGGTGCCGGCGACCGTCCTCGCCGTCCGGGCCCTGGCCGGCCGCCGCCGCACGCTGGCCGCCCGCTGGTCCGGCGTCGCGGTCCGCGAGCCGTACCGGCCGCTGCCGCCGGCCGAGCCGGGCCTCAAGGGCGCCTGGCAGCGCTGCCGGGCCCTGCTGGGCGACCCGGCCACCTGGCGGGACCTGCTCTGGCTGCTGGTCGACCCGGTGATCGGCTTCACCGTGGCGCTGTTCCCGCCGGCCCTGGTCGCCTTCGGCCTCTTCGGCCTGCTGCAGCCCTGGCTCTGGGAGCCGATCGCCTCGGCCGACGGCAACACCTGGTACTGGTGGGTGCACGTGACGGACCCGGGCAGCGCCCGGATCGCCGTCCTGCTCGCCGTCCCGACCCTCCTGGCCGGTCCGGCGATCGCCCCCGGCGCGCTGCGCGGCCACACCGCGCTGGCCAGGGCCCTGCTCGGCCCGACCGCCCGCGCCGAGGCGCTGGCCGCCCAGCGCAAGGTCGTCCACCTGACCGAGACCCGGCGCGACGCGCTCACCGCCCAGGCCGCCGAACTGCGCCGGATCGAACGGGACCTGCACGACGGCGCGCAGGCCCGGCTGGTGGCCATGGGGATGAACCTGGGCGTCGCCGAGCGGCTGGTCGAACGGGACCCGCAGGCCGCGAAGCAGCTGCTCGCCGAGACCCGCCAGGCCTCCGCCACCGCCCTCAACGAGCTGCGCGACCTGGTCCGCGGCATCCACCCGCCGGTCCTCGCCGACCGCGGACTGGCCGACGCCGTACGGGCCCTGGGCATGGACAGCCCGCTGAACGTCACGGTCACCGCCGACCTGCCCGGCCGCGCCGAGGCACCGGTCGAGTCCGCCGTCTACTTCGCCGTCTCCGAAGCCCTGACGAACGCCGCCAAGCACGCGGGCGCGAGCCGGGTCGACGTCCAACTCTGGTACCAGGACGGCACCCTGAAGGCCCAGGTCACCGACGACGGCACCGGCGGCGCCGACCCCTCGCGCGGCACCGGGCTGCGCGGCCTGGAACGGCGGCTTGCTACCTTCGACGGCGTCCTGGCCGTCCGCAGCCCGCTCGGCGGCCCCACGACCCTGACGATGGAGCTGCCGTGCGAGTTGTCCTCGCCGAGGACCTCTTCCTCCTGAGGGACGGACTGGTCCGGATGCTGGAGGCCTACGACTTCGAGGTCGTGGCCGCGGTGGACACCGGACCGGCCCTCCTGGAGGCCCTGCTCACCGAACGCCCGGACGTGGCCGTCGTCGACGTGCGGCTGCCCCCGACGTTCACCGACGAGGGCCTCCAGGCCGCGCTGGAGGCCCGCCGGCGGATCCCCGGGCTGCCGGTGCTGGTGCTCTCCCAGTACGTCGAGCAGCTCTACGCCAAGGAGCTGCTCGCCGACGGCACCGGCGCGATCGGCTACCTGCTGAAGGACCGGGTCTTCGACCCCGACGAGTTCGTGGAGACGGTCCAGCGGGTGGCGGCCGGCGGCACCGCGCTCGACCCGCAGGTGATCGCCATGCTGGTCGGCAGCAACGAACGCAACAAGCCGCTGGACCGCCTGACGCCGCGTGAACGCGAGGTGCTGGGCCTGATGGCGGAGGGGCGCTCCAACGCGGCGATCGCCGAACGGATGGTGATCACCGAGCGGGCGGTGAAGAAGCACACGGCCAACATCTTCCTCAAGCTCGACCTGCCGCCCTCGGAGGAGGACCACCGGCGGGTGCTGGCCGTGCTCGCCTTCCTCCAGGTCGCGCCCTGAGCCGTCCTCAGTCCTCGGCGCCCTGGGTTTCCTCTGGCGTGGTTCCCTCGGGCGTGGTCTCCGCGGCCACCCAGTCGAGGTAGCCCCGGCTGCCGCCCGTCACCGGTACGGCGACCAGCTCGGGCGTCTCGTAGGAGTGCCGCCCGGCCACGAACGCGCCCAGCCGGTCCACGAGTTCGGCCCTGGTCTTGAGGTCGATCCGCCACTCCTCGGCGTCCTGCACCTCGCCGTCCCACCAGTACACCGACCGTACGGGGTACACCTGGGCGCAGGCCGCCAGCCGCTCCCGCACCACGGCGGACGCCAGGGCCCGGGCCCGCTCCTCGCTCTCGTGGGTCGTGGTCACCACGACGAAGCGCCGCTCACTCGCTGTCATGCGCCGACGGTACCCCGGGACGGGTCGGCCGAATTCCCGTTGCCCCGGCCGGACGGCGGTTGCCACGATCGGCCGATGACGACCTTCACCGGCCCCGACGGCACCCGGCTCGGCTACCGCGTGCTCGGCCGGGGCGAGCCGCTGCTCGTCCTCGCCGGCGGCCCGATGCGCGACGCCGCGTACCTCGGCGACCTCGGCGGCCTCTCCACGCACCGCGCCCTGCACGTCCTCGACCTGCGCGGCACGGGCCGCTCGGAGCGCCCGGCCGACCCGGCGGACCACCGGGTCGACCGGCAGGTGGCGGACGTCGAGGCCTTCCGGACCCACCTCGGACTCGACCGGGTGGACCTCCTCGCCCACTCCGCCGGCTGCTCGCTCGCCACCCTGTACGCGCTGCGGCACCCGGAACGCACCGGTCGGCTGGTCCTGGTCACGCCCAGCCTCCGGATCTTCGGCGGCACCTCCTCCGAGGACGACTACCGCGAGGCGGCCGAGGCCCGCGGCCTCGCCGAGCAGGAGTGGTACCCGGCCGCCCGGGCCGCCGTCCGCACCGCCTTCGCCGGCGGCGCCGCCGACCCCGACGCCGTGGCACCGCTCTTCCACGGCACCTGGGACGCCGCCGCCCGCGCCCACGAGGCCGACCGCACCGCCCAGAGCCACCCGGAGGCCGCCGCGGCCTACCACGGCGGCGGCTTCCAACCCGCCGACGTCCGCGCCGCCGTGGCCGAACTCGCCTCCCCGGCACTCCTGTTGGCCGGCGAGTACGACCCCGACCCGAGGCCCGGGGCGGTCCGCGCCACGGCCGCGCTGTTCCGCCACGCCCGTACCGCCGTCCAGCCCGCCGCCGGCCACTACCCGTGGCTCGACGACCCGGCCGCCTTCAGCCGTACGGTGGCCGCCTTCCTCGCACCCTGAAGCGACGGGCCGCCCGGACGGTCCCACACCCGCCCCCGCCAACCCGCGAGGCCCCGGCTCCGGCGCGCCCCGGCCCGCCGGGGCCGCCGGGTCAGTCCCGGCGGGCCGTGTGGACGGTCATCGCGGAGAGGTAGAAGGCGTCCGGGCGGTGCAGGATCCCGGTGGGGGCGTCCTCGGCGAGCAGGGCATCCAGGGTGGCCCGGTCCTCGGTGTCGAGCTGTTCGGCGAGCCGGTCGCGCAGCCGGGTCAGCTGGACGTGCAGGTAAGCGCGGACCGGGCCGGCGAGCGGGGCGGGGTGGTCGACCAGGAAGGTGCGGGTGCCGGTCGGGGTCAGCCCGGCCCGTCCGAGCATGGCCGGCCAGTCCTCGATCTCCTCGGTGCTGTCCGGCAGTTCGGCCCGCATGGTGGTGAAGCCGTCCTCGTGGGCGGCGTCCATCCGGGCCTGGAGGCCGGGCCGGCCGAGGCCGAAGTCGCGCGGCAGGTAGCGCGCGGGCAGGCCGCGTTCGGCGACGGCGAGCAGGCCGCCGGGCCGCAGCGCCCCGGCGAGCGAGGTGAGCGCGGCCTGCTGGTCGCCGAGGTGGTGGATGGCGTTGCCGGACCAGATCAGGTCGGCCTCGCCGAGCTTGTCGAACTCGGCGGGCAGGTCGGCCTGTCGGGTGCCGAGCCGGCCACCGGAGCGGACCCGGGCACGCTCCAGCAGGGCGGCCGACTGGTCGACGGCCACCACCTCGGCCGCCGGGAAGACCTCCGCCAGCAGTCCGGCGATCACCCCGGGCCCGCTGCCGACGTCGAGGACCCGCCGAACCGCGCCCTCGCCGTGCAGGCCGAGCAGCCACCGCCCGGCCTCGGTGACGGCGCCGGCCCGCAGGTCGCCCTCCAGCTCCAGGTGCGCGGCGAGCGCGTCCCAGTCGAAGTCGGCGGCGGGGACGTGCCCGTGGGAGTGCCCGTGGGACGGGCCGTGGGAGTGGGAGTGGTCGTGCTGGTGCGCTGACATCAGGGTTTCTCCGATCGTGGGTTGACGAAAGCTTCCCCGCTCAGGCGGGCACGGCGGCACCGGACGCGCGGTACCGCACGACGGCCCGCTCGACCTCCTCCGCCGCGAGGTCGTGGTCGAGCGCGAAGGCGGCCGCCGCGCCCATCCCGGCGGCGGTGACCACCTGGGCGCGCGGGTCGGCGACGTTGCCGACCGCCCAGACGCCGGGGAGGCTGGTGCGGCCGGTCCGGTCGGTGGTGACCCAGCCGTTGTCGTCCCGGGCGCAGTCGAGGCCGAAGAGCAGCGCGTCCCGGGGCACCGGCTGCGGGAAGACGAACACCGCCTCGCGCGGCACCACCTGCCCGTTGGCGAGCTCGACGCCGCGCAGCCGCCCGTCGTCGGAGACCAGGCGGACGATCCGGCCCTCGACCACCCGGACGTCCCGGGCGGCGAGCCGTTCCCGCTCGTCGTCGGTCAGTGCGAGGGTGTGCGCGAGCAGCACCACGTCCGCCGACCACTGCCGCAGCAGCAGCGCCTGGTTGACCGCCCCGGGGCCGGTGCCGAGCACGCCGAGCGGGCGGTCGCGGACCTCCCAGCCGTGGCAGTACGGGCAGTGCAGCACATCCTGGCCCCACCGCTCGACCAGGCCGGGCAGCTCCGGCAGGCCGTCCCGCAGCCCGGTGGCGACGACCACCCGGCGCGCGTGCAGCACCGGCCCGCCGGCCAGGTGGACCACGAAGCCCGGCGCCGCGGGCCCCGCCGGACCGGCACCGGCATCGGCACCGGCGGGCTCGATGTGCTCGACCCGGGCGTCGATCAGGTCCGCCCCGTACCGGGCGACCTCCTCCCGCCCGACCGCCAGCAGCGCCGCCGGGGGCATGCCGTCCCGGCTCAGGTAGCCGTGCATGTGGGCGGCGGGCGCGTTGCGCGGCTCGCCGGCGTCCACCACCGCGACCCGGCGCCGGGCCCGGCCCAGCACCAGCGCGGCGTTCAGCCCCGCCGCTCCGGCGCCGACCACCACCACGTCGTAGCGCTCGCTCCCCCTGATCCCGGTCACCCCGGCTGTCCTGGTCGTCCCGGTCGTCTCGCCCATGGCGCTCACCTCCACCGCCAGGCTGCGGCCCACCCCACCGGATCGGCAAGCAATGTTGCCGCCTCAGCAAACCCCGGCCCCGAGCCGACCTCGCCCTCAGCCCACCTCGGCGGCCCGCGCCCCCGTCCGCCGCCAGTACGACCGGGCGGCCACCGCCAGCGCGACCCCGTACCCGGCGAACCCGCACATCCCCACCCAGGCGACCTCCAGCGCGCTCTGCTCACCGGCGAACTCGCCCAGCCTGATCCGCGTCACCCCGGCGGTGCACAGCCCCAGGTAGCCGACCCCGACCACCCCGTACGGCGCCAACGTGGCCGCACCCAGCAGGGCCGGGGTGAGCGGCAGCCAGCGCGGCACCCGGCGGCCGCGCAGCGGCAGGGTCCAGCGCGGGAAGACCTGCCCCCACGGACGGACCAGCCCCCAGAGCAGGAACACCCCGAGCAGCGCCAGCAGCATCGTGCCGTCCAGTCCCCAACGCTCCAGGGCGAGCCAGAGCCCGGAGGAGCCGTTGCGCACATAGCTCGCGTACATCCGGTCACCGCTGATCCCCGCGAAACTGCCGCCGAGCGCCCAGACCAGCTTCATCAGCACGTACGGCACGAACGCCAGAGTCCCTGTCCAGGCGGCGAGTTGGACGAGCGGCGGGGCCGCCGTGGGAGCCGGCGCGGCCTGCCCGGCCCGGCCGGCACGGGCACCGGGCCGCAGTCCCAGGGCGGCCCTGGCCAGCAGTACCGCCCCCAGCGCCGCCAGGGCGCGCCCCACCGTGTCGGGGACGCTGTCCACCCGCTGGCCGAACACCAGCGTCACCAGGTCCATCAGCAGGCTCCAGGCCCCCACCGCGGCCGCCCCGCAGAGCGGCCACAGCAGCCGCTGCAGCCGCACCGGTTTCCGGCGCGCCACCAGCGCTCCGGCGACGGCCGAGAGCAGCCCCACGCCGACCACCACCCACCCCGGCCAGTGCGCGCCGAACAGCGCCGTCCCGCTCAGCCCGCACCCCGCCCCGAACCCGGCGTACCCGAGCCCCCAGCCGGCCACCGCCCACCCGCTTCTCACCATGCCGCCAGGCTCACCCGCGCCACCCGCCCCGCCCCTCCCCCGGCACGGTGATCCCCCTCCCCCACCCGGGGGACCCCGCACCACGCGCGGCCGATATCACTCCAACTCGCAGTCCCCGACGCACAACTGAGCTAGCACCAGGGGAACAACCCCATGCGAGGCTTCATCGGCAGCCTCGACCACGACGACCGTGTCCGGACCACCGGTGCCGCGAGCCTCCCCAGCGACCCGCTCGACGGTCAGCCCGGCGGTCACCGGCCTGCGCACCGTGGACCACGGTGCCACCATCGTCCTGCCCGGCCTCGACGACCAGCCGGGACGGGAAAGCGTGGCACAGTGTATTGCGGCGCGATACACTGGCACCATGAAGACCATCACGCAGCGCGAACTCGCGGCGCGGTCCAAGGCCGTACTCGACGACGTCGAAGCCGGCGAGATCTACCACGTCACCCGCAACGGCACGGAGATCGCCGAAGTCCGACCGATCAGCAACCGCCGACGGTTCGTCCCCGTGGAAGAGCTCCAGCGCAAGTGGCGGAGCGCACCCGCCGTCGACGCCGCTCAGCTGCGGGCCGAGGCCGACACCTTCTACGGCGACGAGGACCGGGTCGAGGGCGGCGGCGACCCGTGGGAGCGCGCGTGAGCGAACGACGCCAGTGCGGCCTGCTCGACACCTGTGTGGTGATCGATCTGCCGCAGATCGATCCGGAACTCCTGCCGTTCGAGGTCGCCGTGCCCTCGGTGGTGCTGGCCGAGCTCTCCCAGGGTGTCGCCATGGCCAAGGACCCAGTGCAGATGCTGGCCAGGGCCCAACGGCTGGCCGACGTGGAGGCGGAGTTCACCGCCCTCCCGTTTGACCGTGAGGCCGCCCGGCGATTCGGAACACTGATCGCACTCACGATCCAGGCCAAGCGCGACCCCCGCCCTCGCCGCATGGGCCTGATGATCGCTGCCACCGCCGCCGCCCACGGCCTACCGCTCTACACCCGGAACGCGGACGACTTCATCGGCCTGGAGCAGGGGATCGAGGTCATCGCGGTATAGCCGCCCAGCCCCGCCCGGCTGTCGGGGCTGGGCGGGGCTGGGCGGGGCCGGGCGGGCCGGGGCTCATCCCCTCGGGGCGGCGAAGCAGTGGACGGTGACGGTGCGGCCGGAGGCCCACCGCTGGTCGCCGCTGCCGAGGTGGGTCCAGCCGAGGCGGCGGTAGAGGGCCACGGCGGCGGTGTCGGTGGCGAGGACGTCGAGCACGGGGTGCAGGCCGAGCGCCCGCGCGTGCGCCACGGCGCAGGCCAGCAGCCGGGCGCCGATGAGGTGGCCGCGCGCCGTGGGGGCGACGTAGAGGCGGCCGATCACGCTGGTGAGCTCCGGGCGGCCGCCGGTGCGGTGGCTCCACAGGGCGGGGGCGAGGTCGTCCGGGGTGCTGCGGGCGAGGCCGACGTGTCCGGCGAGCCGGCCGTCCGACTCGGCGATCCAGGCGGCGAGCTGGCCGTCCGGGGTCAGCCAGGCGGCGGGGCGGTCGGGCCAGTCGGCGGGATAGCCGTCGGCCGCGTGGACGTCGCCGAGCACCCGGACGCAGTCGGCGAGGTCGTCGGCGCGGCGCGGTCGGACCAGCACCCCCGCTCCGGCCTGCCGTGAGTGGGACGCGACGACGGTGGCGCGTTCTTCGAGGTCTGCCATGCCGGTACGTTACCGGCCGGGACTCACCGTCGCAGCAGGTCGACGACCCCGGTCAGGTCCTCCTCGCCGCCGCCGATCTCCAGCCTGCGCTCCATCAACCGGAAGTACGGCTCCAGCAGTTCGGCGCTCACCCCCTGCTCCTCGGCGGTGCCCAGCAGCGTCTGCCGGCCGGCCACCTGCATCGCCAGGTTGGACACCACGCCCTGGGTGTAGTCGCCGCTCTCCAGCTGCTCCGCAGTCCTGGCCACCGAGCCGGACATCGCGGCGAGCCAGCCGCCCAGCAGCGGCGCCAGCTCGCTCGGCGCCACGGCCTCGCCGCGGACCAGTGCGAAGGCGTGCGCGATCCCGGCGAGCATCCCGTACATCCCGCTGAGCAGCGCCACGTCGTGCAGCGCCGCGTACCCGGCGTCCGCGCCCACGTACCGGGTGCCGGCCGGGACGGCGAGGGTGGCCCCGTGCTCCTCGAACAGCTCGGACGAGCCGCTGTAGAACACGTACGCCCCGGTCGCCGGGACACCGATCATCGGCGGGACGGCCATGATCCCGCCGTCCAGGTAGCGGGCGCCGCGCTCCTCGGCCCAGGAGGCGCGGGCGCGGGCCTGCGCGGGGGTGCTGGTGACCAGGTTGACCAGGTCCTTGCCGGTCAGGTCGACGCCCTCCAGCGCCGCCGGCACGGAGGCGTCGTCGAGCAGGCAGACGACGACCAGCCGGTTCGCGGCGACCGCCTCCGCGGCGGTGGCGGCGACGGCGGCACCGCGGGCGGCGAGCCCCTCGGCGCGGGCGGCGGTGCGGTTCCAGACGGTCAGCGGGTGCCCGGCGGCGAGCCAGGCCCCGGCCAGCGCGGTACCCATCGCGCCGAGGCCGAGCAGGGTGAGCGGGGTGGACGGGGTGTTCAGGGCGGGCGTGGTCTCGGACGCGTTCTCAACGGGGTTGGTTGCCATGGCAGTCAGCCTCCGCGCTGCCCCCGGAAACGATCAAGTACGCACTTCGGAGTGGGTGGTTACCCTGGGGTCAGTATCCAGGTCGGAGGTTCGGAAGGGGTGGGCATGGCGACCGTGCCGAGGCCGGGGGCGTACATCTGCGGGACGGACGCCGCGATGGACGTGATCGGCGGCAAGTGGAAGGTGTCGATCCTCTGGGCCCTGGGCGAGCGCCCGCGCTGCCGCTTCGGCGAGCTGCGCCGGCTGCTGCCGGGGATCACCGAGAAGGTGCTGGCCGCGCACCTGCGCGAGATGGAGGCGCACGGCATCGTGCACCGCGAGGCGTACGAGGAGGTGCCGCCGCGGGTCGAGTACGCGCTGACCGAGGCGGGGCACCGCCTCAACACGGCGCTGGGGCCGCTGGGCGCCTGGGGCCGGGAGCACCTCCTGGGCGGGGCGCCGTACCCGGCGTAGCGCGGCCGCACGGGGCGCCGCACCCGGCGTGGCGCGGGCCCTACGCGATCGCGGCCGACACCACCGCCGCCACCGCGATGTTGCAGGAGGCGGACACCCACACCGCCGGGTGCGGCTCCGGCTCGACCAGGATCGCGCCAAGCTTTCCCGGCGTCAGCAGGTCCACCAGCCAGAACGCGACGGCCATCAGCACCAGCCCGAGCAGGCCGTAACAGGCCGTCGACAGCAGGCCCTTGGCGAAGTCGGCGTAGGTGTACATGATCGCGGTGAAGACGATGCCGCCGATGCCGAGCAGCGCGGAGCTGAGCAGGACGGCGGCGTTGCGGTTGCGCTCGACCCAGATCTGGTGGCCGAGCCTGCCGGGCGTCAGCAGGTCGACCAGGCCGATGCCGAGGAGCAGCAGCACCACGCCGAGGACGCCGTAGGCCGCCGCCGCACCGAGCCCGTGCAGGATGTCGTTCATCGTGGTTCCAGCCCCCGGTCCGCTCACGCCAGCCCCCGACCGGCTGGTCAGGGCCCCCGACCGCCTTGGTCAAGGGTTGGCAAAAGATACCCCACCCGGGTGAGGGGCGGACCGGGATCCGGAAACCGGGGACGGGTCAGTCGTCCTCGTGCACCAGGTGGTCGACGCAGGCCGCGACGGCCAGCAGCAGGCCGGTGTCCGCGCCGTCGGCGATCTCCACCCCGTAGGTGTCGCGGATCCGGAACCACTTGCGGCTGATCCGGGCCAGGTCGTCGCCGTGCTGGTTCTCGATCCGGTAGTCCTTGTCGATCAGGTTGCCGTGGATCTTCAGCTCGCCGCCGGAGGCCAGCTCCACCAGGTACTTGTCCCGGAACGGGGTGAACAGCTTCTCCCGGACGGTGGCGACCACCTCGCCGTCGGCGTCCTCGATCTTCATCGCGTCGCGGACGGTGAGCATCTTCTCCTTCACCACCGCGACCACCCGCCCGTGCGCGTCCTTCAGCTCGAAGGTGTCCCGCAGCCGCAGCACCTTGCCGTCCACCAGGTACGCCTTGCGGCCCCGGTCGTCCTCGATCCAGTAGTCGTCGCCGACCGCGAACAGCTTCTCCCTGACCAGGTACCGCACCTGCGACCTCCTCGTGTTGACGTCCGCCCCATTCGACCCCGGACCCCCGGCCGCGGGAAAGCACCGCCACGGGACGGCCGACCGGAAACCCCGTCGCACAACGGCCCCCGATCCCCTTCAATACGGCCATGCACCCTGACCTCACCACCGCCGAGCTGCGCAGCGAGCGCCTCGACCTGCTGCCGATCGCCCCCGGGCACGCCGAGGAGCTGGCGGCCGCGCTCGCCGACCCGGCCCTGCACGCCTTCACCGGCGGCCGCCCGGCCACCGTCGAGGAGCTGCGCGCCCGCTGCGCCCGGCTCGCCGCCGGCTCCCCCGACCCGGCCGAGGCCTGGGGCAACTGGGTGCTGCGGCTGCGCGCCGACGGCGCCCTCACCGGCTACGTGCAGACCACCGTCCGCCCCGACGGGGCCGAACTCGCCTGGGTGGTCGGCACCCCCTGGCAGCGCCGCGGCCTGGCCACCGAGGCCGCCCGCACCCTGCTCGCCCACCTCACCGCCGCCGGCGTCACCACCGCCCTCGCCCACATCCACCCCGACCACCACGCCTCCGCCAGGATCGCCACCGCCCTCGGCCTGCGCCACACCGCCCACACCCAGGACGGCGAGACCCGCTGGCAGGCCGACCTCACCCGGCCGTAGCCCCTCGCGGCCCGCGCGGTCACCATGCACTGGTCAGATCCTTGCGGCCCTCAGAGTTGATAAGTTCAATTAGCCGCTGATGGCATGTATCAACTCTGGGGAGAGCGACGTTGGCAGGACGAGGCAGGCCCAGTCGCAGTACCGTCTACAACCGACTCGCCGGCGCGCTGACCGAGCTGAACGAGCGCTTCGGCGGACTCCCCAGTCCCCGAGAAGCCCAGGAGATCTGGGACGACATCTGGCACCAGGAAGCACACCACTCCACCGCGCTTGAGGGCAACACCCTGGTCCTTCGCGAGGTGCAAGCACTCCTGGACCAGGGTCGAGCCGTCGGAGCGAAGCCGCTCAGCGAGTACAACGAGGTCCAGGGCTACGCTGACGCTGCCCGCTGGGTCTACGGCCAGGCACTGGAACCGGACGCTTGGCATGACGGCCGCCTCGTTACCCTCAGCGAGATCCGCCATATCCACCACGCGGCGATGACCCCGGTCTGGAACGTGGCACCTCACCCGGACGCGAGCGACCGCGAAGGCCCCGGCAACTTCCGCGAGCACGACATTGAGCTTCCCCCGCTGCGCGGGAGGTGGTGATTACCTGGTCAGGGCGGGTGTGGGTGGTTCGACGGCCACTGGTTCGGCCGTCGCCTGGTCGGCGTAGTGCTTGGCTTCGTACTCGTCGGGGCTGAGCCAGCTCAGGTGCTTCTGGATGCGGCGGGTGTTGTACCAGCCGTCGATGTAGGCGAACAGCGCGAGGTCGGCGTCGGTGCGGGTGGTGAAGGTCGTGCGGCGCACGCACTCGGTCTTCAGGACGCTCCAGAAGTTCTCTGCCAGGGCGTTGTCGAACGAGTCGCCCACGCTTCCCATGCTCGGCTCGATTCCCGCCTTCAGCAGGCGAGTTGTGAGCTTGATGGACGTGTACTGACACCCGTGGTCGCTGTGATGAATCAGCTTCCCCGGCTCGATGGGCCGGCCGTGCAGCGCGTACTCCAGGGCGGTGAGGACCAGGTCGGCGTCCGCGCGCTCGGAGGTGTGCCAGCCGACGATGCGACGGGAGAAGGCGTCGCGGATCGTGGCAAGCCACCACGGGCCCTCGCCGGTGGGGATCAGCGAGATGTCGGCGACCCACAGCCGGTTCGGTGCGGCGGCGGTGAAGTCGCGCTGGACCAGGTCCGGAGCGGGGTCCGCCGCCGGGTCGCGGCGGGTGAAGGAGCGGGGCCGGCGCGGGCTGACGCCCTGGATTCCGGCCTGGCGCATCAGACGCTCGACCCGCTTGCGGCCGACGTGGGTGCCCTCGCGCCGCAGGACGGCATGGACGCGTGGGGAGCCGTAGGTCTCGTCGGAGTCGGCGTGGATGCGGCGGATGTGCTCGGTCAGCTCCGCGTCGTGGCGCTTGCGCTCGCAGGGCTCGTGGACGTCGCGGCGCCAGCGGTAGTAGGTGGAGGCGGGGATGTGCAGTTCCCGGAGGACGGGCTCGGCCCCGAAGCGGTCCTGGTGCTCGTCGATGAGCTTCAGTACCGTCGCCGGGTCGGGTCGAGCTCCTGGGCGAAAAAAGCCGAGGCGGCCTTGAGGATCTCGCACGAGCGCCGGAGCTCGGCGTTCTCCTTGCGCAGAGCCGCCAACTCCTCCTTCTCGACAGTGGTCAGCCGGTCGTCGCGCTCACCCCGATCCGCCTCGTCCTGGCGGATCCAGTTCCGCAGGGCCTCATGGTGAACCCCGAGCTCGCGGGCCATCTGACGGATCACGGGCTTCGGATCGGCCGCCCGGTATGCGGCAACAGCCCGCTGCCGCAACTCGGGCGGGTACTTCATCGGTGCAGCCATGACGGGGGCTCCCTTCTCATGGCCAATCAGGCCATCTCCGGCAACCTTCCGCACCTCGGGGGAACCTCACACGGGCTTCGGATCGGCCGCCCGGTATGCGGCAACAGCCCGCTGCCGCAACTCGGGCGGGTACTTCATCGGTGCAGCCATGACGGGGGCTCCCT
>NZ_JBHJSJ010000096.1:15618-17799 GCF_042268845.1 Kitasatospora sp. NPDC056273
TCTCATGGCCAATCAGGCCATCTCCGGCAACCTTCCGCACCTCGGGGGAACCTCAGAGCGGCCCTGACCGGCTCTACTGTTCAGATCCGTGCCGTCGCGCTGCTGAGCACGTACGGAAGCGCGCTCGGACCAAGCGCAGCCCGGTACCGTGTCGTCGCTGTGGCAAGCCCGTGGTCCTCAAGTTCCGTGACGGGGTATGCCGCGCCTGTCAGAAGGTGCAGCGCACTGCCGCCCGCCGGGTGACCTTGCAGCGGCGGGTGCGTGAAGTGCATGGGGACGCCGGCTGTTTTCACTGCTCGGCTGCGCTGCCAGAGGGAGGCGTGATCGACCACCTGATCCCCATCTCACGGGGTGGCGTGTCGACGGTTGCGAACATGCGCGTGGTCTGCGTGCCGTGCAATGCGTCGAAGAAGGATCAACTTATGGACGAATGGAATCCGCTCTCGCGGCTTGCTGCCCCCTGCTGCCAGGGTGTGCCCACTGAGGTTGCCGCGTTGGCTTTGCCGAGTCAATCGGTGCAGCAGCGTAGCGGATGACGGGGTGACGTTCGGGGGCCTGATTCGGTATCTCTATGAGGCAGCAAGTCTGGAGAGAAGCTGAACTCACCCCTCTGAACGTCACCCAGTCACCACTGGCACCGGAGAAGGGTCAACGTCGACCACCGGACCCACCCGCCCAGGAGAAAACCGAACGGGACTTCGCCGATTGAGTGGAGATCACTCCGGAGGGAGCAAGGAGGGCTGTTGGGCGGCGCCCTGTCGTTGCGCCCGACGGTCCTCCCGAAGGGCCTTCCGCTTCTCCGCCTCCATGCGGCGACGGGTCTTCTCACGCTGCCTTTCCAGCAAAACTGCCTTTCGATCGGCAGAGTTCTGCGGCCAGAAGCTACGCATGAACCGGGTGATCCCGACGATGAGAAGTCCGACCAGCGCCACAGCTACGGCAGCCCACCACGGGGCCGTTGCCGGGAGATTGAGCATGACTACGAGCCTTCCGACCGGAAGCGGCCGGCGGGTCACCTACGCAGCTACTACGACGTTCCCCAACGTGCTGCTACGACGCCCGCCCCGGTGAGTACTCACGGGGAAGGGAACGTTCGGACCACGGGGCGCGATCTGTGGGGACTCTTCAATCGGTTCGGGCTGCCACGTCGGCAGGTTGGCCGTACGGGTTCGCGCCAGCGTGATGGACAGCAGCCGCAACAGGGCGCGCACGAGGAGTCGCAACAGGCAGATGATCAGTTCGGCGAGTGCCTCAAGGAACTCACGTGCGGTCTCACGTCGTTCGGGGCCCGGTTCAGCAGTTCGCAGCCTGTCAGCAGCATGTTTGACACGGGCTGTCGCGGACTTGGGAGTTGGTCCTTGGCGATGTAAGCGTCCGACTCGCTGTGCTAACTCCGACGCCGGGGGGATGAAGTCGGACGACCTGACCTTGGCAGCATCGTGCAGGCCGGTTACGACCTTTAGGACTTCCCACTTACCGGACGACACGTCCACGCCGTGACTGACCGTCTTGGTGGCAACCAAGGCCACCATCCGATGCCAAGCGTCAACGTGATCTTGCGCTGCGAGGAGCTGGCGGGTGACATACGGGGTGCGCCGGACCCACAGCCCCTGCACGTTCTTCATCGTCACCCCCTTGGTTCCGAGCGGGAGTCTAGCGTCGTTCGTCGGTCCATCGCTTCGGCAGTTGTGGTCCATGCCGCCATCTCACTGGACCGGGTGCGCGTGACCAAGATGGCTGCCGCGTGAAAGGCGTGAACTCCGGCGCCAATCCGTGAATCCGCGTGAAATCAGTACGGACGAGCAGTCGTGGTCGCCGACCACTTCCCGGAGTCGCGTCGCGTCCCGGCTGCGTGGGGTGTCGCCGATCCGGACGGGTTCCATCGGCTGCGTCCGCTGTGCGCTCTCTGTCACAACCGAGAGGCGGCAGCCGTGGGCGTCGACCCAGGCGGGCACCCCCTTCACTCCCGGCCCCTACCGGCAGGGAGGGAAAACCCTCACATGGCTGTTCAGAGTGTTTGCGCGGGACCCGATCCGTAGTGCCTTGCGCACATCATCGGCCTGGGGGTACCGGGGCGGGTCAATCTCTAGATGAGTGAGTCCGATTGCTGGGCTGGCCGCGACCATGACGAAGGGTGCCCGTTGGTTGGTTTGTGAAGACGAACCTGGACACCCTTCTGAC
>NZ_JBHJSJ010000097.1:0-17388 GCF_042268845.1 Kitasatospora sp. NPDC056273
GCAGCCGGACCATCCCGTTCGGCGACACGCTGGACGCCCTGCTGCACGGCGGCGACACCGCGAACGCCGTGGTGGTCCGCGAGCTGCGGGTGCCGGCGCGTCCCGCGCCGGGGCTCGGTCCGCTGCGCTCCCCGAGCGGGGGCCGGCCCGCTGCGCGGCCTAGCCGTCGGCGCGCACCCGGGCCCGAACCGCGTCGCACTCATCCTGAGTCAGCTGGCAGTCGTGCAGCATCTGGTCCGCGTTGATGGTGTCGTACTTCCCCTCCATGGTGATCCCCTCCACCCTCCACTGGAGTTCGCACCACAGCGCGTTGTGCAGCGCCTGCCGCTCCCCCGCGTGCCGGTCAAGCCGCACCGTGACGTGTAGACCCTCAGCCTGATATCCCACGCGCGCCAGCGTACCGGCCGATGTGACCGGTACCCTGAGGGCTCATCACACCATCCGGTCGACACACGGAGGTCATCATGGACAAGTGGCAGAAGCGGCAGGCGGAGGCTCTGGCGGAGGAGGAGGGGACCTCCCTGGAGGCCGCGGCGCGCAAGGTGCTGGGGACGACTCCGGCGCGCAAGGTGCCCACGAGCAAGCAGGACGACGGCTCCAAGGAGTCGGGCAAGGGCCAGACGCCGGCGGCCTGAGCGCGGTACGCTGCGCGGGCAGATGGGGCGCCCTTGAGCCGGACGCCACGACGGCCCTCGACTGACGTTCACCAGTCGGGGGCCGTTCTACGAGACGGGACCCCCGACCTTTGGGCAAAGGTCGGGGGTCCCGTCATGTACGATCACCCGTGGGAGTGAAGGGCCTTTCGCGGTCCTCCACTTGAGGCCCCGGGGCTGTGCGGCCCCGGGGCCTCTCCATGTTCAGTGCGAGTACTGCCCGTCGGCGGTGGGGCAGGCCGGGTCGGCACAGGCGCAGTAGGCGCCGGGGGGCTCTTCCTCGGTGGGCACGACGGCCGGCGGGGGGTCGTCGTCGGCCACCTTGCCGCGTAGGGCGGTCAGGAGGTCGGCCTCCGTGGGCACGGGGAGCGGGGTGTCCCGCTGCTCTCGCAGCAGGCGCAGTGCTGCGGTGTACGGGATGCCGCGGGCGGCGGCCAGCTGGCGCGCGGCCTTCTTCTCGCTGGAGCGTTCCTTGGGCATGTCAGTCCTCCACGATGGTCGGTGTGCAGCCGGGTCCGTCGACGGGGCGCGGCTTGCCGAAGCACGGTTCGCCGGCGGGGTGGGTGCAGCCCTTGTCCGCGCGTTCCCGGAGTGCCGCCAGTTCGGCGCGCATGGTGTCGTTGGGGTCGCCGACGTACAGCGCGTACGCGTCGGCCGGCGGTGCCTGGGAGTAGTGCTCATCGGCGCGGCGCTGCCAGATGCTCACCTTCATGGGCCCGTAGTACTGGTGCTGCACGCGGATGTAGCTCACCTGGTGGGTGGCCGCGTGGTACGCCTCCACGAACGGGCCGGGGGCTTCGTCCCAGGATCCCCAGGAGATCATCTCGGGGGGCGTCTGGTCGAAGCGGTAGGCGGCGTAGCAGTAGGGGGCCTGCATGTCGATGCGGGGCATGGTGGCATCGGCCGCGAGCGGCTGCACTTCCATGACCTGGCGGAATCGGTGGCCCTGGCGGAGTCCGAGGTGGTCGGGCTCCTCGGGGCGCCCGCACCCGGGGGCAGAGCAGTGGGGTTCTGTGGGTCGGTCTGTCACGGGAAGTCCACCTCTACGTCGTTTCCCTCGAATGCGATGCTCTGGGTGTTGTAGGCCGATGCGGCGCCGCGCTGGAGGGTGTCTGCGGCGGCCTCGGGTCCGGCGGTGGTCCACGCGCGGATGACTGCGACCATGACGCGTCGCATGCCTTCCAGGGTGGTCGACCGGTGCTCGGTGCGGTTCTTGTAGCCGTTCCAGTTGATCGACGCGGTGACGCTGACCCGGTTGGGTGCGGGGGTGCTGTTCACGCGCTGCCTGAAGCGGGGGATGGTGATCAACCGGTTGTGTGCCGTCTCCAGCTTGCGGAGGTTGCGGGCGGACTGGCCCTTGCCCGCGCGCCAGTCGCGCCAGGTGCGCACCGGGATGCCGGCGGCCTCGGCCGCGCGCGTTATGGCGCTGCGCCGGTCCGTGTCCCCCTTCTTGGGCGTGAACAGGTTCTCCAACTGGTTCATGCGCGCCTGGAGGCCGCGGCGCTGCGTGATGGGGGTGCGTACCTCGTTGCGGGGGTAGCGTGCGCTGAGGGCGGCATCTAGAGCTGCGGCAAGGTCAGGCACGGTCGCTCCCCTCGTCGTCGGCGTAGGCGGTCAGGGTGTCGGGGTCTCCGTGCCAGAGCGCGACTGCGACGGGGTTGTCCCAGATGCGGTCCCAGTAGCCGGTGGTGTAGAGCTGGCGGAGAGTGGCGGCCTGGATCATGCCGTCCCGGTCGGTGACCGTGAGCATGGTCCAGTTGGCCCATATGACGAAGGCGCGGTCGGTGGCGGCCTGTGCGCTGCGGGCGGCCTGCTGGCGGACCAGGGCGCGCAGTCTGCGGGTGGCGGCGCGTGACTGGACGGCCGCGACCGCCGCGGCCACCGAGGTGGCTACGGCGGCCAGGGCCAGGAGGAGGACGGTCACAGGATGTCGTCCCCGTCGGTGTCCAGGACCATGGGCACGTCCTGCGCGCGCTGGTCGGTGCGGACCGGGGCGGCGTTCGGCTTGGGCTTGAGGGCACCGAGCTGGCGTCCGGTCGGGTCGTACTTGAAGGGGGGCTTGGGCTTGCTCATGACCTCGGGGAGGTCCGCGCCGATCACGGTGATCTCGTCGGTGGCACCCATGGAGATGAGGGGCCGGCCGGTCTCGGTCCAGCGCCACGCCTTGCGCCACATCGCGGCGGACGCGTGCGCGAGAACGGCGTGATTCCAGTCGGGGCGCCGGGTGCGGCACTTCTCGCCCGTGAGCATCATCGACAGGGCGGCGGAGTAGCCCTCCTTGAACGCGTCGTACTGGTCCTCGGCCGCCTTGCGGGTGGCGTCGGTCTGCGCCTGGTCGATCGCGTCGAGACGGGTCAGGCGCAGCTCCCGCAGCGTGGCGGACCAGTCGCGGAAGTCGGTGCGCACGTCGCTGGTCCAGGAGTCGTAGATCACCACGTCCGCGAGCGCGCCCTGCTCGTGCAGCTCCAACATGAGCTGGAGCGTGGGGTGGGCCACCCACAGGGACTCTTCCGTCTCGGTGCGGGAGGAATCCCCCAGGGGCGAGACGATCGTGCCCGAGAACGCCCAGTACGGCGTGCGGACGCGGTAGTACCCGGGGAGCACCTGGCGGGGGGAGGGGTACTCCCCGTGGTGGATGCCGCCGGTCTCCTTGAGGTGGGAGTGCGCCACCTGCACCGCGCCGATCGCGGCCAGGTAGGCGCCGTTCGCGTCCAGGGTGAGGGCCTCGCGGTCGGCGGGGATCTCGTGGATGCCGATCCAGTTCCAGTGCGGGATGTAGACGTCCCGGGACGGGGGGGTGACCGGCGCCCGCCAGAACGGCTCACGGCCGTAACGGGCGGGGGGGGTCTGGCGTTCCAGGATGGAGAGGGCCGGGAACATCGGCGGCTGGTCGTCGTCGTTGGGTTCGGGTGACATGTGAGTGTCGATCACAGGTCTGCCTCTTTCGGGTCACTTGGGAGTGATGGGTGTTTCGGACTCCAGAGCGACGCGTACGAGGAGTCGTACGGCGGCGGCCTTGGAGATGCCGAAGCGCTGCGCGGTCCGCTCGATCTGTGCCTTTTCCTGTGCGGTGAACAGGCACGTGATGGGGTGGTCCAGCCGTTCGGCCGGATCTTTGAAAGGGCGGGCCATGCGCATAAACCTAACAGGTTTTCACTGGTCTTGGTAGGGGCCGGGGGACGCGAAACCCCCCGCTCCAGACCGAGTTGACAGGGGGTACAGCAACTCGGGCGGCGCGGGGGGCCGGGGTGGTTCCCTCAACGGGCGGGAGGGGGAACCGATGTGACGTACCGGCACCGTACCCCCATACGGGGACGGTTGCGACTACTTCCCCCGATCCGCCTGGAGGGCATCCACCTCGGCCTCCAGGCGGGCCAGCCGCGCGTCCTGCTGCACGTCCTTGAGCCCGGGCGGCCTGGTCGCGACGGGCGGCTTGGTGGCCGGGGGCTTGGGCTTGGGGTCCGCCGGCGGCTTGGGCTTGCCCGTGAGCCGGGTCTTCACCCGGGCGCGCATGGACGCCATGGTGAACCCGCGGGGGTCGATCTTGCCCGGCTGCCACTCAAGGTGCCCGATCACGGAGCCCTCGTTCCACCCGTGGTGCCGGCACACCGCGGCGGCGGCCCGCTCGATCGCTTCGAGCTGCACCGCGGGCCACGGGTCCTTGCCGTCCCCGAGGTTCTCGCACTCGAACCCGTAGAAGCGCCGGTTGCCGTCGGTGTTCGCCTCGTTGTCCGCGGGCAGTGCCGTCTCTGCGACGACCGCGCGCAGCACATCGTCGTCCCCGAGCCCGGCATGGTTGGCGCGGCCGTAGCCCACCAGGTGCACCTTGCCGTCCTTGGTGATCACGCCGTGGCAGAGCGGCCCGGGTAGACCCTCGTAGCCCTTGCGGCAGATCTCCACGGTCTTGGCGCTGCCCTTGGTCACGGTGTGGTGGATCATCACACCGTTCACGGGCCCCCAGGGCCCCTTGTGGTTGCGGTTGTGGCTGGCGGGGGACTTCCCCTCGGTCTTGACCTCGACCACGGTCAGGCCCTCGGCCCGCAGTGCCTTGGCGAACTCCGGGTAGCTCATCGGATCGGCCATGGTGATCAGTCCTCGTCCACGCGGGAGCCGAACCAGCCGCGCGACGCGGTACGGCGGCGCGGCTTGGGGGTGTCGTCGGCCGCCGCAGAGGTGTCGATGGACTCGGCGCCGGCCCCCTTCTTGTCCGTGCTCTCGGTGGCGCCGGCGTCGTCGGCGCGCTCCTGGGGCGCGGGGTGGAACGGGCGGCTGATCAGGGAATCGATCTTGCCCAGGAGGGTGTCCAGCTTCCCCTCCAGGCCGGTCACCTTGGCCTCCAGGCGGTCCGCCCGGTCGGTGTCCC
Organism: Kitasatospora sp. NPDC056273; assembly: GCF_042268845.1. Lineage (NCBI taxonomy): Bacteria > Bacillati > Actinomycetota > Actinomycetes > Kitasatosporales > Streptomycetaceae > Kitasatospora > Kitasatospora sp. NPDC056273. Next base: position 5,017 of record NZ_JBHJSJ010000097.1, read on the forward strand.
CCTCCTTGCGTGCCTCGGCGGCCTCCTCCTTGGTGTCCTTGATCTCCTCCTTGACCTCGGCGGCCTCCTCCTTGACCTCGGTCGCGGCCTCGGTGCCCGGGGGGTTCTCGGTGCCGTCGCTCTTGGTGGTCATGGCGTCCTTTCCTGGTGCAGATCGGTCGGGGGCGCACAGGGCGCCGGGGTGAGGGCGGCGCCCCCGAGGTAGACCAGCACGGCCGTGCTGGCCACCGCGAGGACGGCCGTGAGCGCGCGCCGGATCACGGGTGTGCACGCCGTGTGGACGGGCCGGGGGGCCGTGTGGGCTTCACGTTGACAGGGATCGGCTTGACGCCCGCGGCCCGGGTGAGCGCCTGTACGTGCTCGAACACCAGTTGAAGACCGGACGGGGGCGCGCCGTACGTCATGGAGCCCTCCACGCACACCACGACGAACTCCGCCAGGGGCAGGCCGGCCTTGCGTGCGCCCTCCTCCCAACGGTCCTGGAGCACGGGCCCGGCGGGGATGCGGACGGTGTGGTCGCCCAGCAGGAATTGCAGGGTCTCATCCGCGCTCTTGCCCAGCCGCGCGGCCAGGTCGTGCACGCGTTGGTGCGTGTCCACGGACACGCGGATGCTCTTGTACTGCGGCTCGGTTGCCATGGCCGGGACCCTACTCATGTGCGTGCATCCTGTCTACGCGGTGTGCACTAGGTCAGGCGTAAGCGATCCATGACCAGTTGGTGAGCGCGTTCGTGGAGCGGTACGCGCGGATGGTGAAACCGGTTGTGGTCACGCTGTCGACATAGCCACGAATCACCGTGCCGGAGGGGTCGGCCGCGGACCGGGGGTCGATCGTCACCGCGGGCGTGCTGGGGAACGGAGTCGGGAACACGACGTTGACGGACGTGACCCCGCCTCCGGCGCCGGGTGCCGCGGTGGACGCCTGCCCGCCCTGGAGGTTGGCCGCGGTCACCGAACCGGTGATCTCGAACACCTGGGTGACGGCCTCAATCCGGTTGGCGTTGACGGTCGGGGATCCGCCGTGCAGCCGGATGCTCGACTTGGCCGTGTTCACGGTCGTGCTGGGGGACTGGAGGAACAGGGACGGGGTGTCGGCGCCGTGGGTGGAGGTCAGGTTCGTCCCCAGGGCAGCGTCCGCCCACGTGACCCCGGGAACGGTCGCGGGCCGGAGCTGCTGGAGGGCCTGTGCCCCGCCCGCAATGATCTCGATCAGGGACCCGAGGTTGTTGGACCAGACGACACCCGTGTCTGTGTTGATGTTGACCGTGCCGGTCGACCCGAGCACGGTCACCCCGTCCTCGTAGGCGTTGCCGTAGGGGTCGGTGCCGGCCGCTGCTGCGATGGCCAGGACCAGCGTCCCGGGGCCCGGGGTGCCGTCGTAGTAGAACGCCTCACCCCCGAGCGACGTGCCGCCGCGGATCGTGATGTCGTTGAACTCCGCTGACCCGTTCTGGTCGAGGTGCCAGCCGGACACCCCGGGCACGTAGTTCGCGGACTCCAGGGTCCCGCGCACCGTGATGTCGTTGAACTCCGCCGATCCGTCGATCCGCACGCACCAGCCGGACGTGCCCGGCTGGAAGTCCGGAGACTGCAACGCGGGCCGGATCAGCACGATCCCGCCCGCAAGTTCGTCCTGGAACTGCACGACTCTCCCCCTCTACCGCATTGTCATGGTGCCGTACAGCCACGCCGTGGCCACCGAGCCCGGGACCCCGTTGACCCACTCGATCACGAGCGGCTGGGAGGGCTGCACCAGCGTCGACCCCGTAGCGGTCGACTGGTTGCCCATCCAGGACTGCGCGACCCGCTGTCCGCCAACGCCCCCCAGGAACACCCGCACCTGCGGGACGGGGGTCTGCGTGGGGTCCTGCGACGTGGCCACGTTGATGGTGGTCACCAGCCAGGTCCGGAACGACTCAGGGGCCAGCTGGACCACGCCGTGGCCGGACGCGTCCAGGGTCACCGACCCGGACGCGTCCAGCACTTGAGGCGCCGGCGTCGTCATGCCGCTCCCGTGAGCGCGGCCACGGCGTCCGGCCCGCCTATCGCCCCCACCGCCAGGAGGGCCACCGCGCTCATCCATTGGATCTTCCTGGCGTGCTGGTCCTGCGTGACCGCGATCGTCTTCACCTCCCGGCGGAGTCCGTCCACCTTGGTCTGGAGCGTGGCGAGCTGCGCCAGGACCGGGTCTCTCTGCTGCTGCGGGGACATGGGTCCCCCTTCTGTAGGACGGCTCAGGCCGTGGGCGAGATGATGAACCAGGCCACGACGGACGTGTCCGTCGCGTCCGCGGACGTGATGGTGAACGACGTGCCGGCCACCCGGGCGGTGACCCCGACAGCCTTGGGTGTGGTGACCGTTCCGAGGGACTGGACGGTGCACTGGATCCGGGAGTTCGCGGCCACCTTGTTGGTGGCCACCGTGACCGCACCCGCCACCAGGGTGGCCACGCCGCTGGTGGCGCCGGCGCCCTCGGCCACGGCCAGGCCCCCGCCGGCGGTGCCGATGCGGAGGGTGTCCTTGTCCCCGGACCAGAGGGTGAACTGCGCGTCGGCCTGCCCCGCCTCCAGGGCGGTGTACCCGGCAACGGTGAGGTTCCCGCCGACCGTGGCGGCCCCGGTCACATCGAGGGCGCCGGTCACGGCCACGTCGGCGAACTCGACATCGACGCCGGTGCGGATGAGCGGCACGTAGGTGGGAGAGGGCATCACTGGCTCCAGTAGACGGACTCGACACCCACGGCCGTGCTGCCGGTGACCGCGCACACCCACAGCTCATGGGTGTGCCGCACGACGTAGGGCAGGACGGCCGGAATGCGCATCGCGCCCGCGGCCCCCGACTGCGCACCGGCCTGCGTGCTGGAGATCCACACGTCCTGATCCTGCGCGATCAGCGTCGCGTACTGGCGGCGCGGCTCCAGCGCGAGCACCCGCACGGCCACCGCGGCCGTGGCCGTGTCCGTCTTGTAGCCGGGGTACCCGGACGCGGGCAGCTCCCGCACCTCGGTCGGACCGCACACGGACACCGCAACCGGCCGCGTCTCGTACGGCTCGGCCTCCTCCTGGACGATCTCGTCCGGGTCCGGAGTGATGTTCATTTCTTCGCCCCTCCCGTGCCCTTGGGCACTGCCTTGGCCACCTGCTTGACCGCCCCGGTGACCACCGTGTTCTTCACCATGAGGAAGAGGCCGCCCGCGATGAGGACGACGCCGGCGGCGCCGTACGCCACCCGCATCCAGAACGCCGGCGTCGTCAGCGACTCGTACGCGTCCTTGAGCACCGCCACCGCGTCATCCGCCCATTCGGGGGTGAGCGCGTCGTCCAGAGCGTCACCGATGCCGCTGTCCGGGAGGGTGTCCGCGATCGTCCCGAGCGGCTTGCCGACCACCTTCGCGTACTCCGCCCGCTTGTCCGCGGAGAGCTTCTTGAGGTCGGCCGCGGCCTTCTTGCCGCGCGCAAGGTGGGTGAGCCGGGACGCCTGCCACGCCCCCCACCCCTGCTGCTTGTAGATCTTGTAGCCGTACTGCGCGGACCGGGTGGGAACCGTCCAGTCCTCCTTGCCCCCGGCAAAGAAGTCCGGCCACGCACTCCGGCTGATCTGGAACAGACCGAAATGGCCCTGTTTGTAGGTGTTGTAGATGAACGGGTGGCGGCCCGACTCCGCGATGACCACCGAGACAGCCTCGGCGATCTTGTCCTCGGGCCACCCTCCCTCGGCCACCGCCACGGCAATGCCGACGTCTTCCAGCTCAGCCTTGTTGTCCTGGAAGTACTTGACCTTGCCGGGGTAGGCATCCCCGCCCGGGGGGATGCCGTACTTGTCCGCCACCGCGTCCGCCTCAGACCGCTACGCCGTAGACCGGCGTCGTCGGGAGCTGCTGCACGCTGGCGACCTGGTCGCCCACCACACCCTCCGGGCCCTTGGCCGGCGCCGGGATCAGGGAGGCGGCCTTGCCCGAGAGGGAGTCCACCTTGTCCGCATGGCGCGTGGTCCAGGACGCGGCCACCACCACCGACCCCCCGAGGGTGAACACGGCCGGGCTCTTGGTGAGCAGCGCGACCAGGGAGACGAGACCGGCCGCGGTCCACGCGGCCACCCGCTCCGAGGACTGCACGTCCTTGTTGTTCGGCTCCAGCGACCGGATGTCGGCCACCGGCGGCAGCGCCATCTGGTACGCGCCGTAGGCCATCACTCCCGTGGCGAGAGCGATCGAAATCTCTGCATCAGGCTTCATCGACATGTCGCCCTCCTCCTACTTCTTGGTCTTGACGGTGAGTGCCCCGGACATGGGGCCGGGGTTCTGGCCGGACGTGTCGGCCGCGACCTGCACCCGGTACGACGTGTTCGCGCGACGCCCGGTGAAGTCCCGGTACGGGCTGTCGCTCGCGCCCTCGGGCTTGCCGTTGACGTACCAGCGGTAGAACTGCGCGCCGCGCACCGCGGTGCAGCTCACGCGGAAGCTGCTGCGGGTGACCGCGGACGACTTCAGGCCGCCCGGCTTGGCGAGCGCGGTCGCCTTGGTCTTGACGGTGAAGTTCGAACTGTTGCTGCCGATCTTGCCGACCGAGTTCACCGCGCGGACGTAGTAGGTGTAGGACCGGTTGGGGACCAGGTTGCGGCCCTGCCAGAACGTGTCCTGCGACGTGCCGACCGGCTCCGTGTTCCCGGTCTGGTAGATCCGGTAGTAGTCGGCCCCGGTGACCTTGTCCCACTGCACACCGATCTGCGTGTCCGAGTGCGTACCCCACGCCCGCACGTTGGTCGGGCCCGGCAGGGTGCCCGAGCCCACCGCGGCCTCCTCCTGGACGGAGTACGGCCCGCCGATCGGGGGCTGTCCCACCTGCGCCAGAGCGGCCCGCGCGATCCCCGCCTCGGTCTTGTCCAGCGCGCGGCGGGCCAGGAACTCCCCGAGCGCGTTGCCCACGGTCTGAGGGTCGTAGCCCATGTTCGTGAGCAGCTCGGTCGCGCGCTGCGACCACTCGGCGTTGTCGTCGATCGCGTTCGGGTTGGTGCCGTCCGTCACCGTGCTGCCGTTGTTCCCGGTGACCTCGGTCGCCCCGCCCGAGGTGGACAGCCCGTACTCGGACAGGTCGTCGCTGGTGTACATGCCGTCCGCGCCCGGGTCCACGGGCGCCTCCTGCGAGGCCACGTACCAGCGGTAGGCGACGTAGGCCGCCGCGATGCCCGCCGGGATGTAGATGTACTTCTTCTTGATCTTCCCGGCGCCCGGCACGTCCACCGTGCCGCCCATGAACTCCCCCTCGGGCATCAGATGGCCCCGTCCACGGGCACCCCGTAGCCGGTCGGCGTGACCGACTCGCCCAGCTCCGACAGCCACGTGTTCGCGGCGAGCTGGCCCATGACCGGGGTGTTGTAGTACCGGCCGCCCACCAGCGGATCCCGGGCCGTGACCGGTGCGGTCTGCCGGTCATAGAACTGCGCCGGCTTGTCGATGAACATCGGCTGGTTCACGAAGTACGGGCTCTCGAACCCGTAGTGGACCCGAGCACCGCCGCGGCCTTCCGCGTACTGGTCCCCGTCCGGGTTGTTCGCCGCGTAGCTGTTGGTGCCCGCGATGAACTTGTCCACCCCGGCGCCCGACGGCTCCCCCCAGATCTGGCGGGGGAAGCCCACCAGCCGCTCCAGGAAGGACGATCCCTCCACACCGACGGGGTTCGCCTGCCGGTACGGCAGGGTGTCGTCCCCGCTGGAGTGCACACCCGCCACCCCGCCCACGTGCGGACTGCCCGCGATCGAGCCGCGCGCCGCCCGGGCCCAGGAGGTGTCGACGTCCGCGTTGTGCGGATTCCCCTGGGACCAGGCCGGCGCACTGCCCGCCGGGGTGCCGCCCGACCCCACCGGGGTCGAGGACAAGGAGGGTGCGTTCCAGCCGAGAGAGGGCTGACCCACCACGATGGCGCGCGGGATGCCGTCCTCCAGGGTGAGGCCGGCGTACTCCGCTCCCATCTCCGGAGAGACGCTGATCTCGTCGGCGCGGAAGTCGGGCACTCCCTCAGGGCCGGACGGGTTGGTGTGCGCCGGGTCCGGTTCGCCCGGCGCGATCTTGGGTTCGCCCGGCGCGTTGAGGCGCAGGAGGTTCCCGGAGTAGCGGGCCATGGGCCCCTCCCTCAGCTCAGAGTACGCTTGCCCCACGACAGCATGGCGTTACCGATGGCCATGCCGACCGCGAGTCCGGCACCGAAGATCACTGCGTTGCGAAGGTTGGTCGACATGCCGTCACCTCTTGGGCGAGGCCATGGCCGTAGCCAGGGACCCGCGGAACAGGTAGTTGACGGAGTCGATCACCTTCGAGGTCTGGCGGCCCGGGAGGATCAGCGTCGTGGCCATGGCCACGCCGATGATCCCCATGGCCACCCGCTCGACGGTGGTCATGATCAATTCCTTTCGTTGAACCATCGGAGTGCAGACTCCGAGGGGCTTGGGACCTTGGGGTCGACGCGGGCCAGGACCACCGTGATCAGGGCCAAGTACGCGACGTGCACCGCACCCCTGCCCACCACCCGCTCCGCACCCGCGAACAGGACGGCCGCGATGGCGGTGCCGATGGGCACCTTCCAGTCCATGGCCTCGTCGTTGAAGATCGTTCGGTTGGCGACCGTGATCGCGCCGATCGCGAGCACGGGCCCGGTGGAGGCCGCCATCACGCCCACCCCCGGTAGCGGCGGATCTCGTACTTCCCGGTGTTGGCCATGAGGTTGTCCAGCGTGTCTCTCTGCACGTTGCGGCGCTTGTTCTGCATGCCGATCCCGTTGGAACCGTCGGTGCAGAGCACCATGTGACGGGCGTTGACCGCGATGTCCCCCATGCGCGGGCTGCCCACCTTCACCCACTGGCCCGAGGCCAGATAGGCGCCGGTGGTCGACCCACCGGGCGGCTCGATCCCGATGTCCAGCAGGCTCTTGCCGACGAACGACGCGCAGTCGGAGTAGCCCTTCTTCCAGCGCTCGTCCTGCGAGTACTTCTCGTTGCCGTGGGAGACGCTGGCCGCGGTCACGAGCGTGGACGGCTTCTGGAGGGCCTTGGGCATCTTGGACTTCTTGTAGACGCCCTTCCAGTCCGTCGTGCCGTACCCGCCGGGCACGTAGTTCGGGTCCGCCTCACCACCCGAGCCCGTGATCACCTTGCCCTCGGTGGACACCGCCGGCGGAGCACCGGAGGTCACGTCCTTGAGGGCCTGGAGGGGCGAGACGTCCCGCAGGGCGGCATACAGCAGCACCCCACCGCCGGCCGCGATGGCCAGGTGGAGACTGGAGATCTGCCCGCCGCTCTGCGCCACGACGGATCAGCCCTTGACCTTGGCGAGCAGCTTGCCGCCGAAGAACGTGCCGATGGCCAGGTACACGAGCTTGCCGAGGTCCGGCATCAGAAGATTCATGATCCTTTTTCCTTTCGTCCAGGTCAGACGGGGTGAGGGGGCCAGGACGCGCGCGCCCTGGCCGTGGGCCTGGTGCTACCGGCCACCGGTGAGCTGACGGGGGTCGTCCCCCACCGGGCTCATGTAGTTCTTGGTGATCGTCAGGGTGTGCGCACCCGATCCGCCGATGACCCCGGAGAGCTGGACGGCCGTGGACGGGGTGATCGGCTGGTACCGGAACCCGTTCTCGGCACCCGGCTGGAGACCGAAGTCGTCCAGCCAGTGGAGGACGTACACACCGTCGGGCTTCGAGTTCTTGGCCGCGGCCGTGTTGCCGTCCGCGTCCGCGGTCAGCCCGTAGTCCTCGCTCATCTCCGACTCCCACGTGAGCGGGGAGCGGGAGTAGACCTTGACCTTGTCGATCTCCGTCTCCCACAGGGAGGGGAAGTCCGCCTCACCCTGCGCGCGGGAACCGGCCGCGTCGCGCAGCTCGAAGATGAGCACGCGCAGGAGGCCGCCGAACGTGGCCATGCGCTGGTTGTAGGCGCCCGCGCTGAGCTGGATCGTCTCCACGTCGGTGTACAGGATCGACCCGACGCCGTTCGGGGTCGGGGAGACCCCGTTGCCCTTGTAGTCGCGGTTGTCCGAGGTGGCCCAACCGCGCTGCTGCACCTGGACGTTGACGGAGGCCGCGTTCGTCGGCGCCGTGCTGTAGACCTGGTTGATCGCGTTGATCGTGATCTTCAGCTTGAACGTCGCGGACGCGTTCCGGTTGGGCAAACTGCCCATCGCGTCGCGCCGCCGCACCTGGATCGGCACCCTGAGCTGGAAACGGTACGAGCCGCCCGTGCCGCCGGCGCCCGCGGTCAGGGTGTAGATGCCGTTCGCGCGGGGGTCGCCGTTGAAGACGAACCCGCCGAACTGGTTCAGGACGCGCAGTTGGTGCCCGGTGAGCGGGCCCATGATCTGCTTGCCGCCGATGTCCTCCACGATCACCGACTGGAGGACCGAGAACGGCCCGTCCGCCTGGAAGGCAACGGTCGCGGCGTTGGACGCGGTCGTCGCGGTGACGCGGATCAGCGCGCCCGACAGGTACCCGTCCACCTGGAACTCGTACGGCTGGAGCGTCTGGGTGGCGGTGTTCTGCGTGACGGTCTGGGTGTAGACCTCGGACTCCAGGGTCCGGGTCCCGGTGACGAACGGGCGAGCGGCAACAACCTGCTGCTCCTTGCCCTTGCCGTTCTTGGACTGCGCCGGAGCCTCGGTCGCGGTCATGGTCATGTGGGTTCCTCCCTCAGTGCCCGACCGAGCGGGCAGAGTTTGTTAAGTAGGGAAACATATTCGGTTGCCTAAGGCAACCAAATGGGAAAGATCAAGGGCCGACCACGCACATCTGCCCCGCCTCCTGCCGGATGTACAGCCAGTGGAACTTGGGCAGGCGCCGCACCACGTCCACCACCAGGTCCGGGTCCACACCCGCGATCTCCCCGAACCGGTCCTGCGACCGCTTGTCCTTGATGTTCGCCAGGAACAGGTGTTGCGCCTGGTCGTACATCTCCAGCGGCACCATGGCCGGACGCTGCGTCGCCCCCCACAGACCCGACCCCAGGGACCGGCCCTTGGTCCAGATCCGGGTGAGGTCCCGCTTCATGTCCATCTCCCGGACCAGGGACACCACCTCATCATCGAAGATGATGTTGTCCCCCTTGACGTACAGCCGCTTGTGCATCTCCTTGAACACCCGCTCGTGCCGGATCTCGTCGGCCGCCGGATCGTTCGTGTGGTGCGGCCACACCACCCACCCGTTCACCTTGGGCATGCCCGGAGCACGCGGCGGAGGGGGAAACGTGAGCGTGCGCTTCCAGCGGTCGTGCTGGGCCAGGAACTCGCCCACGGTCTTGTCCTTGGCCTTCATGACCGTGATGTACCCGGTCAGGTCATCCGACACGGACCGCGCGAGGAGCTGGAGCGCAAGGCGCGTCTTGCCCGAACCGGTCGGGCCGATGAACGACACGTGCTCACCCGCGCCGTACTCCCACACCGAGGAGAGGAACCTACGCCGCTCGATCAGCCTCACGCTCTGGCTCGGTGCCGCCCGCGGCGCCCTGGTCCTGGCCATCCCCACCCCCCAGCTCCCCCACGCCGTACCGCTCCCGCAGCCTCAGCGCCTCGGACTCCCACTCGCCGCACACCTTCAGCAGCTCCGAGTACCGGCGCTTCCACGCGATGATCCGCGCCTCGGCCAGCACCAGCGCGTGCTGAGTCCGGCCGCACCGCACCAGCGCAGCCTCGTACGCGTCCTCGGACGACACCTCGGTGTCGTACTGCACCTCGTCAGACATGGGCCATCACCCGGGGCGTGGGGACCTGGCCGCGCTCGTGCTGGACGGGCGGCTCGGTCGGCGCCGGCCGCTGCTTGGCCATCGCGGCCCCGCGCTGGTCCAGGATCCGCTCGATGTCCTCACGGCTCTTGGCACCCATCATCTGCGCGATGTGCGGCGGCACCTTGCCCAGGAGGTGACCGAACTGGACGAAGGTCATGATGCCGACCCCGAGCACGCCGCCGACCGCACCCACGCCCCCGAGGCGCTCCAGCACGGCCGCGAGCCGCGGCTGTTCCACGGCCAGGTCCGCCAGCGCGTCCGACCACGCCGGCGCCACCTCGGCCGCCGCGAACCCGAGCACCGGATCGGCCATCGACAGACCAGCGACCGGCAGCGCCAGGACATCGTCCACCGCCTTGCGGTACTTCTCGCGCGCGGGACCCGTCGGCGTCTTCGTGCTCCGGGACCTCGAGGCCGGCCGCTGCTTGCCGCCCCCGCTCGTGCCCGTGCCCGCGTCGCTGCGCTTCTTGCGGAAGCTCCCGTCCTTGTTGAGGGTCGGGTTTCCGTCCTTGTCCGCCGCGTGGATCTCGGGGTCGAAGATCTCGTCTGCGCTCACAGGAGTGCCTCCGGGTTGAAGTAGGTCGCGGGGTCGGCCAGCTTCAGGCCGGCGTCGTAGAGGTCCTCGCACGTGTCGAGGAACAAGCGCAGCTCCCCGAGCGTCGGTATGCCGGTCAGGCACAGATACGCACACTGCGTCTCGTGGAGCTGGAACCGGGTCGCGTCCACCTTGGTCGGGTACGCCTTCATGTCGCACGAGCCGTCCGACAAGCTGATGGCCAGCCAGGAACCGTGCGCCTCGGGCCCGTTGACCGTTTCGAAGAGCAGCACGTGTCCGTGCGCGCGGCGCGCCCGTTCTGCCTTGGGGTCAAGGGGGGTGTCAGCCATGGCCGTTCACCCGCGTGTCGTGCACCAGCAGCGCGGCCACGATGAGCGCGGTCACCGCGACCGCGGTCAGTGCGATGTTCAGGGTGGCCTGAGACTCCGCAGCGGTGCCGATTTTTCTGCTCGTGTCCCTTACGTCCGCCGTAGTTTGCTCGAAGCTAAGTAGCTTGTCCGCAAGTGGATTCCTCATGGAGATAATGTACATGCATACATAGGGCAATAGGTCTGGTCTGTCACAGACTTGTGTACGGGCGCGATCGTCCGAAACGCGCAGCCCGGTGTATGGTGAGGCAAGAAGTTGACCCCCGGTGATCGACACTCACCGGGGGTCACGGCGGCCCAACCCGTCTTGTCGAGGGGTCTTGAGCCGCTGGGACGTTGAAGTCGCCCTAAGAAAGACCAGCGGCAACCCCACGGGTGAGCTGCTTCGTGAAGAGTAGCACGGTCTCTCTGAGTCGACATTTTCTGCGCCTAGCGTCTACAGATTTTCTCCACATTCGGATGGTTGCCCTCTGACCTGCGGAAATTTTCGCGGACCAGATATTTCCATCTGGAACGAAAAAACGCCCGCAGGTGGACAAAACCGCAGGTCAAACACTTGCGGAAAGACGCTACCCGGGCGGACGGAGAAAAATATCGTGACCGAGGCCACATCCCCCCTCCCGCAGTACATGACCGTAGCCGAGGTAGCTGAAGAGCTGCGCGTCACGCCCATGACTGTCTACCGCTGGATTGCGGACGGGGAGATCCCCGCCCTGAAGCTGGGCAGGCGCACGTACCGCATCTTCCGCGAGGACTACCTGGCCTACCGCGACCAGCGCCACCAGGACGCCCACGACCGCGCGGACGCCGCCGGTAGGCCGGCCCCCGCACCCCACGTCCCCGGACAGACCGAGTTCCCCATGCCACGGGTCATGCCCGGACCCATCGACGGCATCGCAGCCCTGTGACCGCCCGTCGCGAATACCGCGGCCCCCGCTGCACCTCGTGCGGCCACCCCGGACAACTCACCGATGGCTCCTGCGCGTCCTGCCTGACCGACCCCGCAGCCATCCCCGAAGACCCCACGCCGACGCGGCCTCCTGCTGCGCCGGCACCTCGGCCTGCCCGCGTGGCCATCCCCGCATGGCTCGCGATCGAGTCGGCCGCGTCCGCTCGCGCACGCCAGCACCGGGCGGCCCGCGGCAACTGACCACCCCTGGACAACTCCACAGAGGCGCCCTTCCCCGGGCTCGCCAGCGCGACGGGACGACGTGACGCGCTGGCACCCGCACCTACCCTTGGCAGCTCGGTGCACTGCCCGCCGGCTGATCCCCGGTGTAACGCCGTTAGACGGAGTGCCGCACAGCCGACCCTCTTCACTCGGCAACGATCTCTCCCGAGACGATCACGCAAACGGTGGGCCTGGAGCCCTGCGCGATCGACCCCCGGGACCAGGTGCCGCGCACACGCGCGAGCGGGCAAGCACTCTGGGGGAGTAGGTCCGGGACGGACCGGTACGGTCGCGGTAGCGACCGCCCTAGACCTCAGCCGGGTTGGGGGGTGCAGACGCCGGCCGGTGGGGGGTACGAGATCAGCACGAGCGAAAGCCCCGGGACGGGGCGCTACCATCGCGGGACGCGATTGTCAATCACGCGCTGCGAAGCAGCAGGCGGGAGTGGTGCGCGGCAGCCCGGGCGGCACCTCCATCGGGGCCCGGGTGCCGGTCGAGCCGGCCGCGGAGGTCTCGCGC
>NZ_JBHJSJ010000098.1:0-16100 GCF_042268845.1 Kitasatospora sp. NPDC056273
GCGTTGACTTTTGGCACGCTGTTGAGTTCTCAAGGAACGGACGCTTCCTTCGGACCGCCTTCCAGCGGACCCTCCGGGCTTCGTTCTTTCGTGTTACCAGCTTATCAGACGTTTTCCGCTCCGTTTTCCGGAGTTTCATTCATCCGATTTCCCGAACTGGCCGGGTCCGCTTTTCGCGACGTCCACCACATTACCGCATTCCGAGTGTCACTCGAAATTCACACTCACCCGTAGACGGCAATGCCGACGAACCCATTTTCATGGGAATCAGAGTGGGAGTGGGTCTTGCTGAGTGGGGTGGCCGCTCCAGCGACTCGTTCAACACTAGGCCACCTGGACGACATCGTCAAACGTCGAGGGCCGGATCTGTCCAGATCCGGCCCTCGGGGCTCGAAGCCGCAGCTCAGAGCAGGTGTGCTTTCAGCCAAGCCTCAACCGGCAGCCTCCACCGGCCCGGCCGTCGACCGGCGGTCAGCCGGCGTCGACCAGCTCCGCCGCCGCCAGGTTCCGCTTGCCGCGCCGCAGCACCAGCCAGCGGCCGTGCAGCAGGTCGGCCTCGGTCGGCACCGCCTCCTCGTCCGTCACCTTGACGTTGTTGAGGTAGGCACCGCCCTCCTTGATCGTCCGGCGGGCGGCCGAACGGCTGGGCGACAGCCCGACGGCGACCAGCAGGTCGACCACCGTCTGGAGTTCGGACACCTCGGCCTTCGGGACCTCGGCCAGGGCGGCGGCCAGGGTGGGGGCCTCCAGGTCGGCGAGGTCACCCTGGCCGAACAGCGCCTTGGACGCGGCGACCGCGCGCTCGTACTGCTCCGCGCCGTGCACCAGCGTGGTGAGCTCCTCGGCGAGGGCGCGCTGGGCGAGGCGGGCGGCCGGGCGCTCGGTGGTCTCGCGCTCCAGCTCCTCGACCTCCTCCTTCGAGCGGAAGCTGAAGATCCGCAGGAAGGTGGGGACGTCCCGGTCGTCCGCGTTCAGCCAGAACTGGTAGAAGGCGTACGGGGTGGTCAGCTCGGGGTCGAGCCAGACCGTGCCGGACTCCGTCTTGCCGAACTTGGTGCCGTCGGCCTTGACGATCAGCGGCGTGGCCAGCGCGTGGACGGACTTGCCGTCGGCCTTGCGGATCAGGTCCGTGCCGGCGGTCAGGTTGCCCCACTGGTCGCTGCCGCCGGTCTGCAGGGCGCAGCCGTAGCGGCGGTTCAGCTCCAGGTAGTCCATGCCCTGGAGGATCTGGTAGCTGAACTCGGTGTAGCTGATGCCCGCGTCGGAGTTGAGCCGTCGGGCGACGGCCTCCTTGGCGATCATGTTGTTGACCCGGAAGTACTTGCCCACGTCACGCAGCAGGCTGATCGCCGACATCCCGGACGTCCAGTCCAGGTTGTTGACCATGCGCGCCGCGTACGGGCCCTCGAAGTCGAGGAAGCGCGAGATCTGGCCGCGCAGGCGCTCGACCCAGCCGGCCACCGTCTCGGGGTCGTTCAGCACGCGCTCGGCGGTGGGCTTCGGGTCGCCGATCAGGCCCGTGGCGCCGCCGACCAGCCCGAGCGGGAGGTTCCCCGCCTGCTGGATGCGGCGCATGGTAAGGATCTGCACCAGGTTGCCGAGGTGCAGGCTGGGGGCCGTCGGGTCGAAGCCGCAATAGAACGTGACCGGGCCGTCCGCGAACGCCTTGCGCAGTGCGTCCTCGTCAGTGGAAAGGGCGATCAGCCCGCGCCACTGCAGCTCGTCGACGATGTCCGTCACGGTCACGCTTCTCCTTCGATCGGGCGTCCGACCAGTGCTGGCCCGGTTCGGTCGGGCTCCGGGTCGGTACGACTCCAGCCTGATAGAGCCTACGCGGTTCCAGCCAGCGAGTTTCCCCGAGGCACCCCTCCCGGTCGGCCGGTCCGCCGTCCCGGGCCCCTCCCCGATACCGGAAATTCCGTTGTTCGACGGCTACGGGCCCATTCAGAGTGGTTCCACCGCCGTGCGGCGGCAGTGACGTGTGTGGAGACGGTCGTGCCGCCGTGGCACGCCCGCGGGAAGGGTGTGCCGAGTGCGCAACACGCTGGTTCTGAACGCGAGCTACGAGCCCCTGACGACGGTGTCGCTCCAGCGCGCCGTCGTCCTGGTGCTCCAGGACAAGGCCGTGGTGGAGCAGGCGCATCCGCTGCGCTCGATCAGGGGGACGGGCATTGCCGTCCCGGTGCCGCGGGTGATCAGACTGCAACGGTACGTACGGGTGCCGTTCCGACAACAGGCTCCGTGGTCACGGCGCGGCGTCCTGGCGCGGGACCGGCACCTGTGCGCGTACTGCGGCCGGCGGGCCACCACGGTGGACCACCTCCAGCCCAGGTCGCGCGGTGGTGCCGACAGCTGGATGAACACCGTGGCCGCGTGCGCGGAGGACAACCAGCACAAAGCGGACCGGACGCCGGAGCAGGCCGGGATGAAGCTGCTGCGCCGCCCGTTCGAGCCGACGCCGCAGGCCAGCCTGATGCTGGCGCTCGGTCTGCGCGGCTCGGAGGTCCGGGACCTCGCCGACTGGCTGCCGGCCGTACCGGGCCGACCCGTCTCCGCGGCGTAAGGCGGCGTAAGGCGGCACGAGGAGGCGCAAGGAGGCCGGAAACCCGGGCGGAGGGCCTCAGTCCTTCGCCCGGTACCCCGCCGCCGTGCCGTAGTTGGTCGAGTGCTCGGGCACCACGACCACCTGCCCGCCGCCGATGAGCACCCGTCCGGAGATCAGCAGCGAGCCGGTGCCGGCCGGGAAGTTGCCCCCGGTCGCCTCCCGGCCGCCCGCCAGCGGGAACCGGCTGAGGCGGGCGGGCTGGTCGCGGCGTTCGTCGGCGGCGAGCACCAGCGACCCGCCGTCGATGCCGACCGCCCGGACGGCGCCCTTGGCGGCGGTCGGCGTCTTCCAGCGCTGCTTGCCGGTGTCCAGGTCGTAGCCGACCGCGGCCACCGGCCCGCCGCCGTTCGGCGGGGCCAGGGTGGTGACCATCGTGCGGCCCTCGAAGTACACCTCGGGAGTGGCCGAAAACGTACCGTGGGCGACGTCCAGCCGGCCGCCGTCGACGGCCACCGGGATCTCGGCGGCCGGGTCGCCGCCCGCGCCCCAGGCGAACACCCGGTCGTCCTCGGGCTTCCCGCCGGTGGTGAGGACCACGGACGGCTCGGCCGACAGCACGGTCACCGTCTTCGGCTGGTTGTTCAGGCCCCGCCACCAGCCGACCTTGCCGTCCGCGGTGTTCAGCGCGACGGCCTGGTCGGCGGGGGTCGAGTCGGCGCAGGAGGAGGCGACGAGCACGGTCTTGCCGCTGACGCCGCCGGACAGGGTGCAGAACTTGCCCTGCCCGGTGTACTGCCAGACGTCCTTCCCGTCGGCGGACTCCCAGGCCAGCACCCGGTCGTCGCCGACGGCGATCACCTTGTCCTCGGTGACACCGACCCGGGCCGAGTAGGCGCCCTTGGCGTCCGAGAGGCTCTTGGTCCAGACGGTCTTGCCGGTCTTGGTGTCCACGGCGGCCACCAGCGTGCAGGGGCTCTTCGGATCGGCCTGCGGACGGAACAGGGCCGCGCCCAGGCCCGCCGGGTTCACCCCCGCCGACAGCCCGCACGGGACGGCCCCGGCGGCCGGCGGCTCCACCGACCAGGTCGCCTTGCCGCCCGCCCGGTCGTACGCGTGCACCCCGGAGCCGTCGGCCCGGACCACCGCGTCGGCCAGCAGCCAGCCGCCGATCAGCGTGTCGTCGCCCCCGGACGGACCGGCCGCGGCCGGCTGCGCGGCCCACACCCGGTCGTGCGCCACCGCGAAGCCCGGCTCGCCGCCGCTGCTCGCCGCCGCGCTGCCGCCGCCCTCGGCGCCGACCGTCAACCCGGCCGCCACCAGCACTCCCAGCGCGGCCACCCCGGCGCCGGTCCGCACCAGCAGGGCCTTGCGGCTGGGCATGTGCTCCCCGGTCAGCACCGCGTCGGCGGCCTTCCGGGCCTTGGCGGAGAGCGAGGAGCCGGAGCCCTCACCCGCGCCGGAACCGCCGCCGCCCCCTCGACGGGCCGCGGCCCTCGACCGCGGGGCCGGCTCGGCCTGCGGCTCGGGGGCCTGCACCGGAGTGGTCGCCGCGGGCTCCTCGGGGACGGGCGCCGGCCCGGCCTCCTCGATGTGCACGTAGCCGTCCGCCGAGTACTCCGCCCCCGCCGGGACGTACAGCCCCTCGTCGGCGGGCTGCTGCGGGGTGGCGTACGGCGCGTAGGGCTGGTGCGGCTGCGCGTGGTCCGGGTACTGCGGGTACGGCTGGTACTGCTCCTGGCCGCCGTACGGGCCCTGGACGTAACCGCCCTCGACGTAGCCGCCCTGGACGTAGCCGGTCGGGCCGACACCGCTCTGCTCGTAACCGGCCTGGTCGTACCCGCTCCGGCCGTAACCGGCCTGGTCGTACCCGCTCTGGTCGTAGCCGGTGGGCCCGTAACCGCCCTGGCCGGACTGCGGCTGCTGCTGCCCGTACTCGGCCGAGCCGTAGCCCTGCTGCGGCGGCCACTGCGACGGCTGCTGCGGTACCTGCTGCGGCGTCTGCTGCTGCTCGGTGTACCCGCCGCTCTGCCAGTCCGGGTGGCTCTGGGGCGGCCACGGCTGCCGGTCGTGGGCGTCTCCGAAGGGCTCCTGCGCCATCCGTTCCGTCCCTCCCGAGCCCCGCCCGCCTGCCGATGCGGCAGTCAGCATCTCACGCCCGCCCGGGGGCGCGGCCCGGGCCCTCGCCCGTACGGTCCCGGGCCGGCCGGTCCTGCGGCGGCGTCAGGAGGCCGACTCGGCGCGCAGGGCCTCGTCGATCCGGGCGGCGAGGGTGAAGTCCAGACCGGTGAGGCCGCCGGCGCTGTGGGTGGACAGGACGAAGCGCAGGGTGCGCCAGCGGATGTCGATGTCGGGGTGGTGGTCGAGCGCCTCGGCCTGCTCGGCGACGGCGACGACCACCCGGACCGCCGCCGGGAAGTCCGGGGCGTCGGCGGTACGGGCAATGCTGTCGCCCTCCCGCGTCCACCGGGGCAGCGCCGCCAGGGCCGCCGTGATCTCGTCCTCGTTCAGCCGTGCCCTGCTGCTCATCGCCGCGCTCCTGCTGGATGGTCGGTCCGGGGTGCCGGATTTCCGGTACGTCCGCAGTTCCGGGACGTCCGGGGTTCCGGTGTCAGGCGGCCTTCCGGCGCGGACGGGTCACCAGCTCGCCGCCGCAGTTGGGGCAGCCGCCGGCCATGGCCTCGGTGCAGTCCGGGCAGAAGGTGCACTCGTAGGAACATATCGAGGCGCCGCCGTCCGCGGTCAGCGACACCGCGCAGCGCTCGCAGCTCTCACGCATCTCCAGGGCCATGGCGTACTCCTCCGACGTTCCGATGTTCCGACGTTTCGATGCTCCGACACCCTGCCGGGCCCGACGGCCTGACGGTCCTTCAGCTCAACAGCAGCTTGGCGACGGCCACGAGGCCGACCACCACGATGACCCCGCGCAGCGCCGTCGGCGGGAGGCGGCGGCCGACCTTGGCGCCGACCAGGCCGCCGACCAGCGAGCCCGCCGCGATCAGACCGGCGGCGGTCCAGTTCACCGTCGAGGTGAAGAGGAAGAAGAGCGCGGCGACGGCGTTGACGATCATCGCCAGGGCGTTCTTCACGGCGTTGATCCGCTGGAGGTCCTCCTGGAGCAGCATGCCCATCAGGGCCATCAGCAGCACGCCCTGCGCGGCGCCGAAGTAGCCGCCGTAGATGCCGGTCAGGAACACCCCGACCAGCAGCACCGGGCTGCCGTCCGGATCGCCGCCGGGGCGGCGGCGGGCGGCGACGGCCTTGGCCACCCGGGGCTGGATCACCACCAGGACGAGCGCGAGCAGGATCAGCACCGGGACGATCGCGTCGAAGGCCCCGCTCGGCAGCCTGGTCAGCAGCAGCGCGCCGACCAGCCCGCCGAGCAGCGAGGCGGTGCCCAGGCGCAGCACCCGGCGGCCCTGGTCGGCCAGTTCGCGGCGGTACCCGATCACGCCGCTGAGCGAGCCGGGGACCAGGCCGAAGGTGTTGGAGACGTTGGCGGTGACCGGCGGGAGGCCCACGGCGAGCAGGACCGGGAAGGTGATCAGGGTGCCGGAGCCGACGATGACGTTGATCATCCCGGCGCCGACGCCGGCCACCAGGACGGCGATCGACTCCCAGAGCGTCATGGGTCACCTCTCCTCTCGGTCCTGTCCGAGGGGATCATGCCGGACGGCCCCGCGGCTCTACCAGACCCGCCCACGATTCGGGACGCACCTCACAACGTGCGCGCGCTCCACCGCCGCCGCACAAGGCCGAGGGCCCGCCGCCTCTCGGCAGCGGGCCCTCGACGGAACTCGGTCCGACCGGCCACTCCGGCTCGGTCACTCCGATCCGGTCATTCCCGGTCGGTCACTCCCGGTCGGTCACTCCGGGTCGATCTTCGGGTACTCCCGGGCCGGGTCCACCCGGGGACGGGCGGCGCCCTTCTCGGTGTCCACCGGCCGCGGGCCGGAGGCCGGGTCCAGCGGCACCTGGGTGGCCGCCGGGGCCGCCTGCGGAACGGTGGGCGCCGCGACCGCGCCGCCGTTCATCCCCCCGGTCAGGCCGCCGAAGGCGCCGCCGAGGCCCTTGAGCGCGTCGCCGACCTCGCTGGGGATGATCCAGAGCTTGTTGGAGTCGCCCTTGGCCAGCTCGGGCAGCGTCTGGAGGTACTGGTAGGCGAGCAGCTTCTGGTCGGCGTCGCCGTCGTGGATGGCCTCGAAGACCGTCCGGATCGCGGCCGCCTCACCGTCCGCGCGCAGGACGGCGGCCTGCGCCTCACCCTCGGCGCGGAGCACGTCGGCCTGCTTCTCACCCTCGGCCTTGAGGATCTGGGCCTGGCGCTGGCCTTCGGCGGTGAGGATCGCGGCGCGCTTGTCACGGTCGGCGCGCATCTGCTTCTCCATCGAGTCCTGGATGGAGGTCGGCGGCTCGATCGCCTTCAGCTCGACGCGGTTGACCCGGATGCCCCACTTGCCGGTGGCCTCGTCCAGGACGCCGCGCAGACCGGCGTTGATGACCTCGCGCGAGGTCAGGGTGGACTCCAGGTCCATCGAGCCGATGATGTTGCGCAGCGTGGTGACGGTCAGCTGCTCGATCGCCTGGATGTAGCTGGCGACCTCGTACGTCGCGGCCCGGGGGTCGGTCACCTGGTAGTAGATGACGGTGTCGATGTTGACGACCAGGTTGTCCTGGGTGATCACCGGCTGCGGCGGGAACGGCACGACCTGCTCGCGCAGGTCGATCCGGTTGCGGACCCGGTCGATGAACGGGACGACGATGTTCAGCCCTGCGTTGAGCGTCCGGGTGTAGCGGCCGAAGCGCTCCACGATCGCGGCGCTGGCCTGCGGGATGACCTGGATCGTCTTGATCAGCGCGATGAAGGCCACCACGACCAGGACGACCAAAACGATAAGGACGGGTTCCACGGACTCTCCCCTAGACGACCAGGGCGGTCGCGCCCTGGATTTCGACGACGTCGACCTGTTGTCCAGGCTGGTACACCTGGCCCGGGTGGAGCGCGCGGGCCGACCAGATCTCGCCGTTCAGCTTGATCCTCCCGCCCTCCCCGTCGACGGTTTCCGCGACGACCGCGGTGGCGCCCTGGAGCGCCTCGATGCCCATCTTGACCTGCGGCCCGCTACGGAGCTGCCGGTAGGCGATCGGGCGGACGAAGACCACCAGGGCGACCGAGACGGCGACGAAGGTCACGGTCTCGAGGACCACTCCCCCGCCCAGCGCGGCCACGCCGGAGGCGGCCAGCGCCCCGACCGCGAACATGGCGAACTCCGGCATCGCGGTGAGCACCAGCGGTATGCCGAGCCCTGCGGCGGCCAGGAGCCACCAGATCCAGCTGTCCACATGTCCATCCTAGGGAGCGAAGGCCTTCGAAGCGGACAGTTCCCGCAGGTCGAGGGGCGGAAACCGGTCGCGCGTGCGACCGGTTCCCGACGGCCGTCCGGATGAACGACAGGAACGGGCGGACGGGGCCTCAGCCCAGCGGCAGACCCTGCGCCGACCAGCGGTCTCCGTGCCGCTCCAGGGTCAGCGGCAGGCCGAAGCACTTGGAGAGGTTGCGGGCGGTCAGCTCGGTGTCGATCGGGCCGGCCGTGAGCACCTTGCCCTGACGGATCATCAGGACGTGGGTGAAGCCGGGCGCGATCTCCTCGACGTGGTGGGTGACCATCGCCATCGCCGGGGCGAACTCGTCCTGGGCGAGCGCGCCGAGCCGGCGGACCAGGTCCTCGCGGCCGCCGAGGTCCAGGCCGGCGGCGGGCTCGTCGAGCAGCAGCAGCTCGGGGTCGGTCATCAGGGCGCGGGCGATCAGGGTGCGCTTGCGCTCGCCCTCGGAGAGGGTGCCGAACTTCCGGTCGGTGAGGTTGGCCATGCCGAGGCGGTCGAGCAGGGCCAGGGCGCGGGACTCGTCCGACTGCTCGTAGGTCTCCTGCCAGGTGACCGTCATGCCGTACGCGGCGGTGAGGACGGTCTGCAGCACGGTCTGCTCGGCCGGCAGCTTGTCGAACATGGCGGCGCCGGCCAGACCGATCCGGGAGCGCAGCTCGAAGACGTCGATCTCGCCGAGCTTCTCGCCCAGCACCGTGACCTTGCCCGAGGTCGGGAACAGGTACGAGGAGGCGATCTGCAACAGCGTGGTCTTGCCGGCGCCGTTCGGTCCCAGGATGACCCAGCGCTCGCCCTCGGAGATGGACCACGAGACCTGGTCGACCAGCGCGCGCCCCTCCCGGACCACGGATACGTCAACCAGCTCCAGCACGTCGCTCATGCCTATGCCTTCCCCAAAAAACAAGATTCTCGGCCGTCGGTGCGGGCGGCGAGCCTACTCCGGCAGCCGGTGGGCACGGGGTGGGTGCGCCGCACACGCATGGGCAAACCTACGCCACGCGGATGACCGGCGATTCCGTAGGCTGGCCGGATGCTCGTGACTCCAGCCGACAATCCGTACGAAGAGCCCCGTTCGGGGCGGCTCACCGCATGGGGCAACGCCCAGCTGGCGGGCCTGGTGCCGCCGGACGACGCCGCCGCGGCCGTCCTGGGCGCCGACGAGCGCCACCGGGTCACCGGCCTGCCCGGCGACGGGCCCGGCGAGCAGCACGGGCTGACCTGGGCGCTGGGGCGCCTGCGGGTGCTCGGTGTGAAGGGCCTGCGCCTCGCGCTGCCCTCGGCCGGGCACCCGCTCGGACTGACCGGCCCGAAGGCCTTCAACGAGCAGGCCATGCGGGCCGGCGAGGCCGTCCTGGCCGTCGGCGCACCGCTCGGGCTGGTGCCGGAGGTGGAGGAGTACGGGCCGGCCGGCGACCGCTCGGCCACCGTGCTGTGGCGCTGCCATGAGGTCAACGACACACCTCCGGCGGACGTCCCGTCGCTCCACGAGGCCGAGCGCGAGCTGGCGGAGGGGCTGCGGGAGGCGACCGTCCTGCTCACCCGTCTCGACGTGGCCGGTGCCGGGCCCGAGGCCCTGCGCGCCCTCGACGCCTACCGCCGGCGCGGCCACAGCGAGCCGCTGGCCCCCGGCTACCCGCCCCGGGCCGTCCGCGTCCTGGAGTCGGCCCGTCAGGTGTCCGCCCTGCTCGCCATCGCCTCGGGCGGGCACGGCGCCGCCGTCAGCGCCTTCGAGATGGCGGCCCGGCAGTCCGCCCTGGCCCCGCTGCGGCGCACCGCCCGGCGCGCCCAGGTGGCCGCCTACAACGCCCTCGTCGACGAGCGGGACGACCGCTGAGCGGAGGGGCACCCCCGGCGCGCTACGCCTCGCGGGTCTCGCCGTGGCGGACGGCCCAGAGTGCCGCCTGGGTGCGGTCGGCCAGGTCCAGCTTCATGAGGATGTTGGACACGTGGGTCTTCACGGTCTTCTCCGACAGGTGGAGGCTGCGGGCGATCTCCCGGTTGGAGCGGCCGTCGGCGATGTGGCCGAGCACCTCGCGCTCGCGCTCGGTGAGCGTGCCGCCGCGGCCCTGGGGGGCGCGCGGGCTGTCGTCGGAGAGCAGGGCGGCGGCCAGTTCGGGCTGGAGCAGGACGTGGCCGGCGTGCACCGAGCGGATCGCGCCGGCCAGCGCCTCCGGGTCCACGTCCTTGTAGACGTACCCGGCGGCGCCGGCCCGCAGCGCGGGGACCATCGTGCGGTGCTCGGTGAAGCTGGTGACGATCAGGATCCGGGCCCGGCTGCCCTCCCCCTTGAGGGTGCGCAGCGCCTCGATGCCGTCGACGCCGGGCATCTTGAGGTCCATCAGGACGACGTCGGGGTCGAGTTCACGGGCCCGTTCGACGCCCTCCGCCCCGTCGGCGGCCTCCCCGACCACCTCGATGTCGTCCTGGACCTCCAGGAAGGTGCGCAGCCCGCGCCGGACGACCTGGTGGTCGTCGACCAGCAGGACGCGGATCGACGGTGTGCTCTCAGGCACCGGGGACCTCCATCTCGACGAGCGTCCCCCGACCGGGGGCCGACTCCAGGGTGAGCGTGCCGCCGACGGCGGCCGCGCGGTCGCGCATCGAGGCCAGGCCGAGGTGGCGGCCGGCCCGTCGGACGGACTCCGGGTCGAAGCCGCGCCCGTCGTCGTGCACCCGCAGCACGGCGCCGCGCTCGGGCGTCCCGGCCAGGGTGACGGTGACCCGGCGGGCGCCGGAGTGGCGCAGCGCGTTGTGCAGCGCCTCCTGGGCGACCCTCAGCAGCGCGGCCTCCTGGGCGGGCGGCAGCGCCCGGACGCCGTCGGCGGCGAAGGCGACGTCGGCGGTGTGCGCCCGGTCGAGGACCTGCACCTGGGAGGCGAGGGTGGCGCTGAGCCCGTCCTCCTCCAGGGCGGCGGGGCGCAGTTCCACGACGACGGCGCGCAGTTCGTCGGCGGCCTCGGCGGCCAGCCGGGCGACCTCGGCGAGTTCGGCGCGGGCCCGGGCCGGGTCGCGGTCGACGAGCTTGGCGGCCGCCTTGGCCGTGAGGCGGAGCGAGAAGAGCTTCTGCGAGACGGCGTCGTGCAGGTCGTGGGCGATCCGGGCCCGCTCGCCGGCCAGCGTGAGCTCGCGGCTGCGCTCGTACAGCCGGGCGTTGGACAGGGCGAGGCCGGCGTGCGCGGCGAGGATCCGCAGCAGTTCCTCGTCGTGGTCGGTGAACTGGCCGCCGCCGCGCTTGTTGGCGAGGAAGATGACGCCCATCACCTGCGGCTCGTCCTCGGCCGCGTCGGTGTCCAGGATCGGCATGCCGAGGAAGGCGTCCATGTCGGGGTGGGCCTCGGGCCACCCCTCGAAGGCGGGCGCCTTGCGGACGTCCACCAGCCGGGTGGGGCCGGTCTCGTGCAGCATCGCGGCGAGCACGCCGTGCTGCCGGGGCAGCGGGCCGATCGCCCGCCACTGCTCGTCGGTGACGCCGTCGACGACGAACTGGGCGAAGCCGCCGTGGTCGTCGGGCACGCCGAGGGCGGCGTACTCGGCGCCGAGCAGGCCGCGGGCGGAGGCGGTGATGCGGCGCAGCACCTCGCGGACCTCCAGGTGCCGGCTCATGGCGAGCAGCGCCTGACTGACGGCCTCGATCCCGGCCAGGCACGGTTCGCAGGCGGGCAGCGGGCCGTGGTGGGCCGCGTGGTCTCCGGTGGTGCTGGGCATACGGTCAAACTACCGCCGCCGTGACGGCCGCCGCGTCCGTCCCCGGCCGCCCCGGGCCCGGGTCCGGGGACCTAGGACCCGCGCCCCGGGAGGGCCCGTCCGGAAACGCGGAGGGGCGGCCCTCCCGGGTGGGAGGACCGCCCCTCGGACTGCCGTCCGCGACGTCGGGGAAGGGGTCAGCCCTTCTGCATGACCTCGGGCTCGTGCCGGCGCTGGAGCCGGGTGACGAGGACGCCGATGACGACCGAGATGGCCACCAGCACGCCCGCGTCGATCGCCCACTGGGCGACGCTGTGCTTCCAGAGCGGGTCGTAGTTGGGGTTCTGGAAGTCCTTGTTCCAGGGGCCCATGAGCGTGGACAGGTCCAGCGTGGTGGACACGATGCCGGTGCCCCAGCGGGCCGGCATCAGCCAGGCGACCTGCTCCAGGCCGGGCTTGCTGAAGATCTGGAAGAGGCAGCCGGTGAAGACGACCTGGACGATGGCGAACATGACCAGCAGCGGCATGGTCTTCTCGGCGGTCTTCACCAGCGCGGAGATCATCAGGCCGAACATCATCGCGGCGAAGCTGAGCAGGATCATGCCGACGGTCATCTCGACGATCGGCAGGTTCTTGACGAGCAGGCCGTGCTCGGGGAGCTTGCGCGGCAGGAAGCCGACGGCGGAGATGATCGCGCCCTGGATCACGCTGAAGAAGCCCAGCACGATGATCTTGGACATCATGTACGCCGAGCGGGAGAGCCCGGTGGCCCGTTCCCGTTCGTAGATCGCCCGTTCCTTGATCAGCTCGCGGACCGAGTTGGCCGCTCCGGAGAAGCAGGCGCCGATCGCCAGGATCAGCAGGATCGTCGCGGCCCCGTTGTTGAGGTGGAGCTGGGTGTTCGGGTTGGGCGCGAGCCCCGGTTCGTTGGGGATCAGCACGCTGACCGCGCCGATCACCGCGGGCAGCAGCACCGACAGCGCCAGGAAGCCGCGGTCCGAGGCGAGCACCGACATGTAGCGGCGCATCAGGGTCCACAGCTGCGAGCCCCAGCTCTGCGGCTTGGGCGGCTTGACGGCCTCCTGGGCGACCTGGACGTGCTGCACCTCGCCCGCCTCGACGGTCGGGGCGGAGTACTGCTGGTAGTGCACCGAACCGCGGTAGCGGCCGGCCCAGTCGTGGTCCGGGTAGTTCTCGAAGGCCTGGAAGACGTCCGCCCAGGTCTCGTACCCGAAGAAGTGCAGCGCCTCGTCCGGCGGGCCGAAGTAGGCCACCGAGCCGCCCGGCGCCATCACCAGCAGCCGGTCGCAGAGCGCGAGTTCGGCCACCGAGTGGGTGACGACCAGGATCGTGCGGCCGTCGTCGGCCAGGCCGCGCAGCATCTGCATGACCTCGCGGTCCATGCCCGGGTCGAGGCCCGAGGTGGGCTCGTCCAGGAAGATCAGCGAGGGCTTGGTGAGCAGCTCCAGGGCGACCGAGACGCGCTTCTGCTGGCCGCCGGAGAGCGCGGTGATCTTGTTGTCGGCGCGCTTGTCGAGGCGCAGCTCGTACAGCACCTCGTCGATCCGGGCCTCGCGCTCCTTCGCCTCGGTGTCCCCGGGGAAGCGCAGCCGGGCCGCGTACTTGAGGCCCTTCCGGACGGTGAGCTCGCGGTGCAGGATCTCGGACTGCGGCACCAGGCCGATGCGCGAGCGGAGTTCGGCGAACTGCTTGTAGAGGTTGCGGCCGTCGTACAGCACCTCGCCGCGGTCGGCCGGGCGGTAGCCGGTGAGGGCGCGCAGCAGGGTCGACTTGCCTGAGCCGGACGGGCCGATGACGGCCACCAGGGACTTCTCCGGGACGCCGAAGCTGACGTCGTCGAGCAGGACCTTCTTGCCGCCCTTGTGGTCGACCTCGACGGTCAGGTGGCGGGCGGAGAAGGAGACGGCGCCGGTGTCGACGAACTCCTGCAGCTGGTCGCCGACCAGGACGAAGCCGGAGTGGCCGACCGTCAGCCGGTCCTGCGGGCCCATCAGCTGACGCTGCACCCGCTGGCCGTTGAGGAAGATGCCGTTGTGGCTGCCGAGGTCGACGATCTCGTAGCGGCCGTCCGGGAGCTGGCGCAGCTCGGCGTGGTGGCGGGAGACCTGGAGGTCGGACACCACGATGTCGTTGTCGAGCGCGCGGCCGATCCGGACGGTGCGCATCGCCGAGGTCAGGTTGCGGATGATGGTCGGCTGCGGCCCGCCGTCGTGCGGCGGGGGCGGGAAGCCCTGCTGCGGGAAGCCGCCGTGCTGGGGCTGGGGCTGCTGCTGCGGGGCCGGCCGGTCCTGCGGCGGCGCGTACTGCTGCTGCGGGAACGGCGGCTGGGCCTGCTGCTGGCCGGGCCAGGCCTGCTGCGGCGGCTGCTGCTGGTACGGGTCGTGCTGCGGCCAGCCCTGCTGCGGAGCGGGCTGCTGGGGCGTGGGCACCGGGCCGCGACTGGTGGCGGCCTCGTGCATCGGGGTGGCCTGCGGGGCCGCGGCGTGCGGGGCGGCGGCCTGCGCGGGCGCGGAGAAGCCGAGCCGGGGGCCGTTCTCCGGGTTGCCCAGGTTCACCACGGCACCGGGGAACAGCTGGGCCTGGAGGGTACGGGCGCCGGCCACGTACGTTCCGTTGGTGCTGCCGTGGTCGTCCAGCTGCCAACCGCTGCCGTTGAAGCCGATGGTCCCGTGCTGCCAGGAGACCCTCGCGTCGTCGAACGTGAAGTCCGACTGCGGGTTTCGCCCGATGGTGTAGGACCGCCCGGGCTCCAGAGTCCGCTGCTGTCCGTTGATCTCGATGACGAGTTGCGGCACTGCTCGCCTGCCCCGCTCTCTCGGTTCCCCCGAATTGTGGCCCCGGCCGGGGCCGCGATGTTCCTGTGACTGCCGGGGGAATCATTCCAGCCCTCCGACCGCCGGTGAAAGTCGGCCCGGGCGACTGTGACCAGGCTGCTACCGAGCCCGGACCTGCGGCGTCCCGCGAGGTGGGACGGGTGCTCCCGGGCCCTCGGGCGCCCGGTAGCGTGGGAGGCACCATGAACGCATCGCCCCTGGCCGCTGAGCCCCTCCCCGCCGCCCAGCACCGGACCGCGGACGAGCGCACCCTGCTCGTCAAGGTGTTCGGCAAGGACCGTCCCGGCATCACCGCCGGCCTCTTCACGACGCTGGCCGGTTTCGGCGTCGACGTCATCGACATCGAGCAGGTCGTCACCCGTGGGCGCATCACGCTGTGCGCCCTGGTCACCCCGCCCACCGCACCCGGCGCCGAGGGCGGGCTGCGGGCCACCGTCCACCGCTGGGCCGACGAGCAGAAGCTCCAGGCCGAGATCCTCTCCGGCATCGGTGACAACCGGCCGCGCCGTGAGGGCCGTTCGCACGTCACGGTGCTCGGCAACCCGCTGACCGCCGCCGCCGTCTCCGCGCTCACCTCCCGGATCACCGCCTCGGACGGCAACATCGACCGTGTCTTCCGGCTCGCCAAGTACCCGGTGACGGCGGTCGAGCTGGCCGTCTCCGGTGTGGCCACCGACGAGCTGCGGGCCGCGCTGGCCCAGGAGGCGGCCACCCAGCGGGTGGACGTCGCGGTGGTCGCCGCCGGTCTGGAGCGCCGGGCCAAGCGCCTGGTGGTCATGGACGTCGACTCCACGCTGATCCAGGACGAGGTGATCGAGCTGTTCGCCGCCCACGCGGGCTGCGAGGAGGAGGTCGCCGCGGTGACGGCGGCGGCGATGCGCGGGGAGCTGGACTTCGCCGAGTCGCTGCGGGCCCGGGTGGCGCTGCTGGCCGGGCTGGACGCCTCGGTGACCGAGAAGGTGCGCGCCGAGGTCCGCTTCACGCCGGGCGCGCGCACCCTGATCCGTACGCTCCAGCGCCTCGGCTACCAGGTCGCGGTGGTGTCCGGCGGCTTCACCCAGGTCACCGACCACCTGGTGGAGCAGCTGGGGCTGGACTTCGCGGCCGCGAACACCCTGGAGGTGGTGGACGGCCGGTTCACCGGCCGGGTGGTCGGCGAGATCGTGGACCGGGCGGGCAAGGCCCGCTGGCTGGCCCGTTTCGCCGAGCAGGCGAAGGTGCCGCTGGAGCAGACGGTGGCGATCGGCGACGGCGCCAACGACCTGGACATGCTGAACGCGGCCGGCCTCGGGGTGGCGTTCAACGCCAAGCCGGTGGTGCGGGAGGCCGCCGACACCGCGGTGAACGTGCCGTTCCTGGACACCGTGCTGTACCTGCTGGGCATCACCCGCGAGGAGGTCGAGGCCGCCGACGCGCTGCACGGCACCCCGACCGAGTAGGGCCCGCCCGGCGGCCGATGGAGTGAGGCGGCCGCCCGGAGAGGGCCTGTGGACGTACCAGAGGGGCGCGCGGGTTCGATCCGCGCGCCCCGCGGGTACGGGCCCCCGGGCAGTCCGGCGGCGGGTGGTACGAGACCCGCTGGGCCACCCCCCGCGCGACGCCCGTCCACGAGCCGCGGAAGCTGAGCACCCGTC
>NZ_JBHJSJ010000099.1:0-16095 GCF_042268845.1 Kitasatospora sp. NPDC056273
GGGCCGCCGGGTCCGGGGCGCCGGCACCCGCCGGCCCGGGGACGGCCGGCGCGGCGGCCGCCGGGGGAGCGGGCCTGCCGTCCTCCGCGCCCGCGTCCGACCGGGTGTCCACCGAGTTGTAGATCAGCAGCAGCCCGACCGCTGCCGTGCCCATCCCCGCACGCAGCAGCCGGGGCATTCCAGAGGCGGGACCGCCCGTCATTCCTCTCCTCCGCTCAACCGGTTCCGCGACGGCCCGCCGCCCCCGGTGCGCCCGCCCCGTGCGGGCGGGCGCCCGGAGGCGGCGGAAGCAGGGTGCCCGGCGTCAGGCGACCGCGCCGGAGGCACGGCGGCCGCGGCGCAGGGCGTACGCGCCCGCCCCGAGGCCGCCGAGCAGCAGCACCGCGCCGGAGGCGAGCCCGCCGCCGGACAGCGCCAGGCCGCCGCCACCGGTGTGCACGCCGCCGTGCGGGGACTTGTGGTCCTCGTCCCCCCTGGCCTCGCCGCCCTTGTGCTCGTCGGAACCCTTGTGCTCGTCGCCGCCCTTGTGTTCGTCGTCGCCCTTCCGATCGTCGGAGCCCTTGTGCTCCTCGGAGGCGCCGCCCTTCCTGTCGTCGTTGCCCTTGGAGTTGTCGGAGGCCCTCTCGGTCTTCTCCTGCTTCTCCTGCCAGGTCAGGTTCTTGCCCTGGTCGGCACCGTCGGCGAAGGCGATGGGGGTACCGACGGTCAGGACGGCGGCGACGGCCGCCCCGGCGAGCAGCGTGCGTGCAGAACGCATGAGGATGATCCTTCCGGCGCGCAGGACCGCGACTGCCGACACGGTGCCGGACAAGGGGACTCGCGGGGGGTGCGCCTGATCCACCGTCATCCACCGTGCGGCCGCCTGCCACCGGAGTGTGGCAGCGCCGGTGCGCGGCGTGCGCCCTTCGGGTGGAGTCCCGGGTGTGTTCACCCGGCTGGCCGGGTGATCCGGGTGAATCCACCCGGGGGGCCGTCCGGCCGGACGCACGTGGGCCCGCCCCCGGCGCACGGCCGGGGGCGGGCCCATCGGGGGCTGGATCAGCGGGCCCGTCGGGGAGCCGCCGGGTCAGCGGTCCCAGCGGTAGAACTCCCGTGCCATGGCGTCCTTCGGCTCCCGCCAGGTGGCCGGGTCGTACGCCTGCACGTAGGCGGTCAGGCGGTCGCTGACGGTCCGGAACTCCGGGTGCCCGACGACCTTGGCGACGGCGGGGCCCGGCGGGCGGTCGGCCTCGATCAGGTGGAGGTAGACGTCGCCGAACTGGAAGAGGCTGCGGCCGGTGACGCCGATCAGGTGCGGCAGTTCGCCCTGGTCGGACTCGGCGAACACCTCGGCGATGTCCGGCGCGGCCTCGGGCTTCATCCGGGCGACGATCAGCGCCCGGTGCAGGCCGGTCACAGCTCCGCCGCCCGCTTCTCGACCTTCTCCCGGATCAGCTGCATCTGGATCTTCGAGTTGCGGTTGATGTGGCCGGTCATGCCCTCGTCGTCGACCGGGGCGGTCGGCTTCATGGCGAAGTCCTGGATCCAGCGCATCCTGGTGCCGGCCGGCGCCTCCGCGTACTCCCAGCGGATCTCCATGAACTCGAACGGGCCGGGCTCGACCCGGCGGGCGCGCACCGCGAGCGCGTCCCGGTCGGTCTCCCGCTCGGAGACCCAGCTCCACACCTGGCCGTTCTCGTCGGGGTGCATGGTGAGCCGGAACCGGACGAGCTCGCCCTGCCGGTCCAGCACCTCCACCGAGGCGTACTCGCTGAACAGCTGCGGCCAGTTCTCCAGGTCGTTGGTCATCTCCCAGACCAGGTCGAGCGGGGCGGCGATGACGATCTCGTTGTCGGTGTGTCCGGGCATCTCAGGCACCAGCCTTCGTGGCGAGGGAGGAGTTGACCAGTTCCAGGAACTCGGCCGGGGTCTTGGCCGACTCGGCGCCCGAGGTGACCTTGAGGCCGTGC
Organism: Kitasatospora sp. NPDC056273; assembly: GCF_042268845.1. Taxonomy (NCBI): domain Bacteria; kingdom Bacillati; phylum Actinomycetota; class Actinomycetes; order Kitasatosporales; family Streptomycetaceae; genus Kitasatospora; species Kitasatospora sp. NPDC056273. The sequence goes on from NZ_JBHJSJ010000099.1 coordinate 1,950, forward strand.
CGGTTCTCCAGCTCGCCGACCACGCCGAGCAGGCCGAGCGAGTCGACGCCGAACGTGTCGAACTCCGCGCCCGGCCGCGCCAGGTCGCCCGGGTCGACGGTGACGCCGGCCCGGGACTGGAGCAGGACGGCGAGTTCCGGATAGCTGAGGGTGTTGCTCACGGGTGTCCCTTTCGGAGGTGTGACGGGGTGGTGCGGGGCGGTGGTCCGGGCGGCGGTTCAGGGCCGCCAGCGCCGGACCACCAGCGCGGAGTTGGAGCCCATCAGCCCGCGGCTGACCACCAGGGCGGTGTTCAGTTCGGCCGGGCGGGCGCGGCCGGTCACCAGGGCGAGGTCGTGGCAGACCTCGGTGACGTTGGGGGTGGGCGGCAGCACGCCGTCCTCCATGGCCAGCACGGCGGCGGTCACGTCGAGCATCGGGGCGCCGCAGTAGGCGCGCCCCGTACCGGTCTTGGGCGCGGTGACCGGGACGCGTTCGGCGGCCGGGCCGAGCGCGTCGGCGAGCGCCAGGGCCTCGGCCCGGTCGGCCTCCGGCACCCCCAGGGCGTCCGCGAAGACCACGTCGATCTCCTCGGGCGCGATGCGGGCCTCGTCCAGCGCGATCCGGATCGCGGCCGCCAGCCCCGCCCGGGACTCCGCCCAGCGGGAGGCCCCGGTGAAGGTGGCGCCGTGGCCGACCAGTCGGGCCCGGATGCGGGCGCCGCGCAGGAGGGCCGCCTGCTCGTCCTCCAGCAGCAGCATCGCGCCGCCCTCGGCGGGGGAGAAGCCGCAGGCCAGCGCGGTGAACGGCAGGTACGCCCGCTCGGCCCGCCCGGCCAGGCTGACCTCGGGGTAGCCGAGCTGGCAGACCATCGAGTACGGCGCCAGCGGGGCCTCGGCGGCGCCGACCACCACCGCGTCGGTGCCGCGCTCGATCGTGCGGGCGGCGTGCGCGAGGGCGTCCAGGCCGCCGGCCTCGTCGCTGGCGACCACCCCGCACGGGCCCTTGTAGCCGCCGCGGATCGAGATCTGGCCGGTGCTGGCCGCGTAGAACCAGGCGATGGACTGGTACGGGCCGACGAACCGGGGCCCCTGGCCCCAGAGCTGCTGGAGCTCGCGCTGGCCGAACTCGCCGCCGCCGGAGCCGGCCGCGGTCACCACGCCGACCGCGAAGGGCTGTTCCGGGTCGGGCCGGAACCCGGCGTCCGCCACCGCCAGGTCGGCGGCGGCCATCGCGTAGTGCGTGAAGCGGTCGGTCTGCACCAGGAAGCGGTTGTCGATCGCCGACTGCGGATCGAAGCCGTTCACCTGGCCCGCGATCCGGAGCGGAAGCCCGGTGCAGCCCTCGCGGGATATCCGGTCGAGGACGCTCACGCCCTGCCTGGTGGCCTTCCAGAAGGCGTCGGCCCCGACCCCGTTCGGAGCCACCACGCCGAGCCCGGTGATCACCGCCCGGCGGCCCTGCTGACGTGACGTCATGGAACTCACCCCGTTCTGTTGAGCACGACGGCGGACTGGAATCCGCCGAATCCGCTGCCGACCGAGAGGATGCGGCTCAGCGGCAGCTCGCGCGCGGTGCGCGGCACGTAGTCGAGGTCGCACTCCGGGTCCGGAGTCTCGTAGTTGGCGGTCGGCGGCACGACCCCGTGGGCGAGCGCCAGGGTGCAGGCGACGACCTCGATGGCGCCGATCGCGCCGAGCGAGTGCCCGACCATCGACTTGATCGAGCTCATCGGGGTCCTGAAGGCGTGCGCGCCCAGCGAGCGCTTGACCGCGGCGGTCTCGTGCCGGTCGTTCTGCTTGGTGCCCGAGCCGTGCGCGTTGACGTAGTCCACCTCGGTGCGGTCCACCCGGGCGTGGGCGAGCGCGTGGTCGATCGCCCGGGACATCTCCAGCCCCTCCTTGGTGAGGCCGGTCATGTGGTAGGCGTTGCCGAAGGTGGCGAAGCCGCCGATCTCGCCGTAGACCCGGGCGCCGCGGCGGCGGGCGTGCTCCAGCTCCTCCAGGACCAGGACGGCGCCGCCCTCGCCGAGCACGAAGCCGTCCCGGTCGGCGTCGAAGGGGCGGGAGGCGTGCCGCGGGTCGTCGTTGCGCTCGCTGGTGGCCTTGATGGCGTCGAAGCAGGCGACGGTGATCGGCGAGATCGGGGAGTCGGAGGCGCCGGCGAGGCAGATGTCGGCGCGTCCCTCCTCGACCGCCTGGAAGCCGTAGCCGATCGCGTCCAGGCCGGAGGTGCAGCCGGTGGAGACGGTCTGCACCGGGCCGTGCGCGCCGGTCCGCTCGGCCACCGCGGAGGCCAGCGTGCTGGGCGCGAAGGCCCGGTGCAGCTGCGGTTCGGCCTGCCGGTGGTCCACGTCCCAGCGGGCGCCGGCCGCGCTCACCAGGGCGTAGTCGTGCTCCAGCCGGGTGGTGCCGCCGACGGCGGTGCCGAGCGAGACGGAGATCCGCCACGGGTCCTCGGCGGCCAGGTCCAGGCCGGCGTCGGCGATCGCCTCGTCGGCCGCGACCATCGCGAACTGCACGTAGCGGTCGGCCCGTTGGACGTCCTGCGGGCCCAGCCCGTGGGCCGCCGGGTCGAAGTCCACCTCGGCGGCGATCCGGGAGCGGAACCCGGTGGGGTCGAACAGCGTGATGCCCCGGGTCGCGGTGCGGCCGGAGGTCAGCAGCTCCCAGAACGCCGGGACGCCGACCCCGCCGGGGGCGACCACGCCGATCCCGGTGACGGCGACGCGCCGGGTCACGAGACCACCTTGGCGTGTTCCGGCGGGCCGGAGGCCGCGGTCCCCTCGGTGCTCACGTGGCCGAGGTCGGGGCGCGGGGCGAGCGGGCCGAGGTGGAAGACCATCCGGGCCTCGGTGTCGCCGACGTTGCGGAAGCGGTGGCGCATGTTGATCGGGATCATCAGGCCCTGGTCAGGCTTGAGCGGATGGGGCTTCCCGTCCAGGTCCACCTCCAGGTCGCCGCAGACGACGAACACGAACTCCTCGGAGTACGGGTGGTAGTGCTCGCCGATCCGCTCGCCGGGCCGGACGATCGCCAGGCCCATGAAGCCGCTGGTCGCGCCGCAGCTGGTGGGGGTGAGCATGGTGCGCAGCTCGGCGCCGTGGCGGCGGTTCTCCGGTGCCTCGTGGACGCTGACGATCCGTGGGGACTGCGTGGTCATGGAGATCTCCCGTGAGATGACGGAACGTCAGTTGTTGATCGGGTCGGCGGAACTGCGGTCGGTGACCGGGTTCATGGCGCGGGCCGCGAGGAAGGCGCCGAGCCCGGCGGCGGTGCGCAGGTCGCCCTGCGGGCCGAGGTCGAGCAGCCCGGCGAGCACGGCGGCCTGCCGGTCGTCGGCCACGCCGAGGGCGGCCGCCGGGTCGGCCTCGGCCGGCACCCGCAGGTCGACCAGGCGCACCACCACGTCCTCGCGGTGGAAGACGGTGGCCGCCGCGACCGGCCCGGTCGGGTCGGCGGTGGCGAGGTTGTCGTGCTCGGCCAGCAGCTCGGCCACCTCCTGCCCGCGGTCCGGGCGCACCGGGTAGAGCACGGCGTGCCGGTGCAGCCGGGCGGAGGCGGGGGAGCTGGCGATCGCCTGGTGCCGGGCGGGCAGCGCGGCCCTGGCGAAGAACGCCCGGGCGGCCTGCGGGTCGCCCAGTTGGCGGCTCTCCTCCAGGTGCGGGTTGAGCGCCTCCTCGACGGCCCGCACCTCGGGCTGCATCGCCACGTGGCGCAGCGCGTCGCCGAGGTTGCCGATCACCTCGACGGCGCGGACCACCCGGTTGCCGAGCATGAACAGCGAGGTGCGGCGCAGCCGGGTGTGCTCGTCCACCTCGGCCCGGGGGGAGGCGTAGCCGGAGAGGATGCGGGCCACCTCGGGCTCGCTGCCGGGCTTGACGGTGAAGGTCAGCGCGTGGCGCACCACCCCGTCCGGGCCGGGGTCGACCCTGGGCGGGCCGACGTGCCCGGCGGGAGTGGTGCGCGGCAGCCCGGGCGGCACCTCCATCGGGGCCCGGGTGCCGGTCGAGCCGGCCGCGGAGGTCTCGCGCAGCACGGCGTAGCGCAGCGAGCGGAAGTTGTCGCTGACGCAGCCGTGCATCGGCTTGACCATCTCCCGGTGGGCCGGGCTGTCCACCCACTCCAGGAAGGTCTCCTGGTCCTTCCACTCGCTGGTGATCAGCCACTGGCGCGGGTCGTTGATCGACTGGCACAGCTGGTCGCTGACGTGTCCGGGGACCGAGGCCACCTGGTGGCGCAGCTGCTCGTACACGTCGAGGAAGCGCTGCTGGGCGCCGTCCTGGATCTCCAGCATCAGCACGACCCGCAGCCGGGTGTCGGCCTCGTCGTGCTGCTTCGGCTGGGGTTCGGACAGAGTTGTCATGATCCACTTTCTGCTCTGGGCCGCACGCTGCGGGCCGTGTCGGCCGTGCCCGGCGGGTGCTCCCCGGCCTGGGAGGGCGGTGCGACGGCGGGTCGGCCGGGCGCGTCGGCGCCAGGCCTGAGGTCGATCGTGGGCGGCGCGGCGGGCGCGGCGCGAGATTTGCGGGCCATCCGGGCGAAGGGGCGCCACGGGCCCCCTCCGGCGGGGGATGGAAGAGCGGGGCCCCCGGTCGAGCGGGCCCGCCGAGGGCGGCGCCGAGCCCAGTCTCCGGGCCGCGGAATCCCCTGACAGGGTGGAGCAATTGATGAATCCGAAGGTTGACGACCGGGTGCCGGTCCTCATCGTGGGCGGCTCGCTGGTCGGGCTGTCGGCCTCGCTCTTCCTCGGGCGGCTCGGGGTCGGGCACCTGCTGGTCGAGAAGCACGCCGACACCTCGCACCACCCGCGGGGGCGCGGCAACAACGTCCGCACCATGGAGCTGTTCCGGGTGGCCGGGATCGAACCCGCGATCCGTGAGGCGGCCTCGATCCTGGCCCCCAACCACGGCATCCTCCAAGCGCCGTCGCTGACCGGCGCCGAGCAGGAGTGGCTGTTCCGGGAGATCGACCCGGGCGGCCGGCTGGCCCGGTTCAGCCCCAGCTCCTGGTGCCTGTGCAGCCAGAACGACCTGGAGCCGGTGCTGCGGCGGGCCGCCCGCGAGCTCGGCGGCGACCTGCGGTTCAGCACCGAACTGGTCTCCTTCGAGCAGGACGCGGAGGGCGTCACCTCGGTGCTGCGCAGCCGGGAGAGCGGCGAGCGGCGGGTGGTGCGCTCGGAGTTCCTGATCGCCGCGGACGGCCCGCGCAGCCCGGTCCGCGAGCGGCTGGGCATCGGCCAGTCCGGCAAGGGCGAGCTGTTCCACAACGTCAGCATCACCTTCCGGGCCAAGCGCCTGGCCGAGGTGGTCGGCGACCGGCACTTCATCGCCTGCTACCTGACCAACCCGGAGGCGGACGGCGCGCTGCTGCCGGTGGACAACCAGGAGGAGTGGGTCTTCCACGCGCCCTGGCACCCCGAGCAGGGCGAGCCGCTGGAGGCCTTCACCGACGAGCGCTGCGAACGGCACATCCGCACCGCCGTCGGCCTGCCGGAACTGGACGTCGAGGTCACCGGCCGGGCGCCCTGGCACGCCGCCGAGCGGGTGGCCGAGCGGTACGGCGCCGGGCGGGTCCTGCTCGCCGGGGACTCCGCCCACGAGATGTCCCCGACCGGGGCGTTCGGTTCCAACACCGGCATCCAGGACGCCCACAACCTGGCGTGGAAGATCTCCGCCGTGCTCTGCGGCTGGGCCGGGCCGGGGCTGCTGGAGACGTACGGGCAGGAGCGCCGCCCGGTCGCCCGGGTGACCGGCGAGCGGGCCTCGGCGCGGTCCGCCGAGCACAGCCACCCGGGCTACGCGGTGGTGCCCGGCGCGGGCCGGCAGGCCGGGGTGCTGGCGGTGGCGCTCGGCTACCGGTACCCGGTGGGCGCGGTGGTCGGTGCGGACCGGGACGGCCCGGTGGTCCCCGAGCAGTTCGAGTCGGCGGGCGAGCCGGGCAGCCGGGCCCCGCACCAGTGGCTGCTGCGGGCGGGGGTGAGGCTCTCCACGCTGGACCTGTACGAGCAGGCGATGGTGCTGCTCACCGGCCCCGAGGGCGGTGCCTGGCAGGCGGGCGCCCGGCGTGCGGCCGACCGGCTGGCCGTCCCGCTGGACGGCTTCCGGATCGGCGACGGGGCCGAGGACGACCTGGCGCCGGAGCCCGGCGCGGACTTCGCCGCCCTGCACGGCATCGGCCCGCTGGGCGCGGTGCTGGTCCGCCCGGACGGCTTCGTCGCCTGGCGCTCGCCCGGCCCGCCGCGGGACGCGGAGGCCGAGTTCGCCGCGGCGCTGCGGACGGTGCTGAGCCTCTGACGGACGCGGACGGGCCCGCCGGTCGCACGGCCGGCGGGCCCGTCCTGTCGTTCGTCGGCGGTCAGTGGCCGCCCTCGTCGACCACCTCGACGTCGGCGACCTCCTGCTCGATCTCCTCGGCCGGCAGCGCCACCCGGATCGCCCAGTAGTAGATGGCCACCGAGAACACCGACACCAGGGCCATGTCGGTCCACAGCGGGATCCGGCCGATGCCGTCGCCGAAGCCGCCGAGCCAGGAGATCAGGCCGAGGCCGATCAGGTAGGGCGGCAGCCACTGGGCGGCCTTCCAGCTCAGTCGCGGCGCGTTCGGCAGGCCCTTCCTGATCGCGTACGCGGCGTAGCTCCCGAGCAGGACGTAGCCGAGCACGATCGCGACGCCCAGGCGGGAGAGGGTGTGCCAGCCGGACCAGTAGATGATCAGGCTGGAGACCACGAACGCGGCCGGGGAGATCACGCCGCCCGCCGGCAGCCGGTAGGGGCGCTCGCGGTCGGGCAGCCGGCGGCGCATCGCGCCGAAGGCCAGCGGGGCGCCGGCGTACATCAGCACGCTGGCGGAGGTGATGAAGCCGACCAGCTCCTGCCAGCTCGGGAAGGGCAGGAAGCAGATCACACCGGTGACGAAGGCGATGACCAGGCCGAACCACGGCACGCCGTTCTTGTCCAGCTCCTCGAAGCGCTGCGGGGCGTAGCCGTTGCGGCTCAGGCCGTAGGAGATGCGCGAGGTCGAGGTGGTGTAGATCAGCCCGCTGCCGCCGGGGGAGATCACGGCGTCGGCGTACAGCACCCAGGCCAGCCAGCCGAGGCCGACGGTGGTGGCGAGGCCCGCGAAGGGGCCGTCGATGCCGGGGAAGTCGAGCTTGTCCCAGCCGTTGGCGAAGGAGCTGACCGGCAGCGCGCCGATGAAGACGACCTGGAGCAGGGTGTAGACCACGGCGCCGATGGCGACCGAGCCGAGGACGGCGCGGGGGATGTCGCGCTTGGGGTTGCGGCTCTCGCCGGCCAGCTGGATGGCCTGCTCGAAGCCGAGCAGGGCGAAGATGATGCCGCTGGTGCTGATCGCCGCGAGCACGCCCTGGGCGCCGAACGGGGCGAAGCCGTGCGAGGTGAAGTTGGAGCCGTGGAAGTTGGTCATGGCGAGCACGAAGATCGTGAACAGCGGGACGAAGATCTTCAGCCAGGTGGCGACGTTGTTGGTGCGGGCCAGGACGCGCACGCCCAGGAAGTTCACCGCGACGAACACCGCCATGAGCACGGTGGCGACGGCGAAGCCGCTGGCGGTGAGGGTGTTGTTGTCGTTGAGCAGGCCGCCCGCCCAGGGCCAGTGCCGGGCGTAGCCGATCATCGCCTCGACCTCGATCGGCGCGACGGTGGCCGCCTGGAGCCAGGAGAACCAGCCGAAGGACATTCCGGCGAGGCCGCCGAAGGCGTAGTGCGGGTACCGCGCGGTACCGCCCGAGACCGGGAACATGCTGCCGAGCTCGGCGTGCACGAGCGCGAGCAGCACGATCGCCACCGTGCCGATGCCCCAGGAGACGACGGCGGCCGGGCCGGCCGCCACGACGCCCTCCTTGGCGCCGAACAGCCAGCCGGAGCCGATGATCGAGCCGACCGAGGCCCACATGAGGCCGACGAGGCCGACGTGGCGGCGCAGTGACCGCTGGGCGGTGCCGGTTTCGGAACCGGTGCCCTGGCCGGGCGGCGAGATCTGGTTGAGGGAAGCCATGAACGATCTCTCTGTGTGTGGGGACTCCGGGGTGGGCGGAGCGATGAGAGTTGCCACACACTAGGACTTTTCAGCCCCCTCTGCACAGATTTCATTACTGAATGTTTACATTCTTTTCCGGACATCCTTGCAGGTAGGGGGCGTTATGGCGCCCGGCATATTACGTATCCGATCGATCCGACCGAAATTCGGGCCGCGCTGTGCGGGGTCGCATGATAGGGGAAATTCCCGAGGATGGGAATAGTGGGCTCCGTATAGCGGAGCGGCGCTAGTCCACCAGATCGGACGGGTCGGTGTTGGCACCGCAGAGCAGCACGGCGACGCGCTCGCCCTCGGCCCGGTCGACGGCGGCGAGCGCCGTGGCGGCCGCGTACTCGACGGCGATCCGGCGGTCCTCCCAGAGCTGCCGGCGGGCGCGCACGATGGCCTCGTCGTCGACCAGCACCGACCGGACGCCCTCGTGCGCGGCGGCGTCCACGGCGAGGGCGGTGGCCCGACGGGCCCCGAGCGAGTCCTGGGCGACGGAGTCCACCGGGACGTCCACCGGGCGGCCCGCGGCCAGGGCGGCGTTCAGCGCGCGGCTGCCCGTCGGCTCCACGGCGAGCACCCGGATGCCGTGCTCGCGGGCCGCCACCGCCACCCCGGCGAACAGCCCGCCGCCGCCGACCGACACCACCACCGTGTCCAGCCCGGGCACCCCGGCGCGGATCTCCGACAGGACCGTCCCGGCGCCGGCGGCGATCAGCGGGTGGTCGTACGCGTGCGAGGACAGCGCCCCGCTGCCGGCCGCGAACTCCTCGCAGGCGGCCAGTGCCTCCGCGTACTCCCGGCCCGCCAGCCGTACCTCGGCGCCGTACGAGCGCAGCCGCGCCAGCTTCACCGGGGAGGCCGTCTCGGGCAGGAACACCGTTGCCCGGACGCCGAGTTCGCGGGCCGCCCAGGCGCAGGCCAGCCCGGCGTTGCCGCCCGAGGCGATGGTCACCCCGGCGTCCGGGAGGGTGCCCGCCTCGGCGTGCGCCAGCAGGAAGTTCTGCGCGCCGCGCGCCTTGAAGCTGCCGGTGTGCTGGAGGAACTCCAGCGCCAGCCAGGTCCGTCCGCCGTCGTCCCCCGGTGCCACCGCCACCGGGCGCACCCGCCCGGCGATCCGCTTCCCGGCGGCCTCGACCTCGTCGTACGTCAGCTGGTCCATCGTGTTCCGCTCCTTCGTCGAGTGGGACGTGCCGCCGGGAGTCCCGGCCAGGACGACCGTACGTCCCGTCCGTGGGCGAAGGAAAGATCACGAACGCCGGGGCCGGACCGCGCGTAGGCTGGCCCCGTGCGATTCGTGATCCTCCCCCCGCCGGCCCGCTAGCGGGCGGCCCACTCCACCTCCTCCGGCCCGACGGGACTGCCCGCAGCCGGGGCGATGACTGCCGCCCGCGTACCCAGCGGACCTGAACCGGCAACTCATCGTGGAGTACCGACGCATGACCTCGTACACCGCCGTGCCCTTCCGGCGCGGCCTCCTGTCCATCTCCGCCGCCGCCGTCGCCTGGGGCGTCGGCGGCGCCGTCTCCGCACTGCTGATGAGCACCAGCGGACTCGGCCCGGCGGGCGTCTCCTGCTGGCGCTTCGGCGTCGCCGCGCTCTGCCTGGCCCTGCTGCCGGGCCGCCGGCCGCGCGCCGGGCGGGGCGCCGCCGGGTGGCGCGCCGCCGCGCTGACCGGGCTCGGTCTGGCGGTCAGCCAGTGCGCCTACTTCGGCTCGGTGCGGTACGCGGGCCTCGGGCTGGGCACCCTGATCACCATCGGCGCCGGCCCGGTGTTCACCAGCCTCGGCGCCCACCTGCTGCTCGGCGAACGCCTGACCCGTCGAACGGCGGCCGCGGTCGCCCTGGCCCTGGCCGGCCTCGCCCTGCTGGTGGCCGCCCCGGCGGCGGGCCCGCGCCCGGCCCTCGGCGTCGCGCTGGCCGTCCTCGCGGGCGCCGGCCAGAGCGGCCTCACCCTCTGGGCCCGGGGCGGCGGCTCGGCCCGGGCCGGCACCGGCGCCTTCACCACCGGGCTGCTCTGCCTGCTTCCGCTCGTCGCCGTCCAGGGCGTCCAGGGCGTCCTGCCGGTCGACGGGGACCCGCTGGTCACCGCGGTGGCGCTGCTCTTCCTCGGCACCGTGCCCACTCTGTTCGCCTACCGCTGGTACTTCACCGGCCTGACCACCGTGCCCAGCACGACGGCCGCGGTGCTGGTCCTGCTGGAGCCCGCGACCGCGGCGGTGATCGGCGTGCTCTGCCTCGGCGAGCCGCTGACGGCGGGCCTGCTGGCGGGCTCGGCGCTGCTGCTCGCGGCCATCGCGGCGCTGGCGCGGGAGTAGCGGCTCCGGCGCGGGAGTCAGCGGTTCCGGCGCGGGAGCGGCGGAGGGCGGGGGCCACCCGGGCGGGCGTCCTGTGGTCGCCGGGGGTCCGGTGGCGTGCTGTCGTGGTCCGCATGAACAGCTCACTGCCGGCCCGGGTGGCCGCCGCGACCGCCTCCGCCCTCCTGCTCCTCCCGCTCACCGCGGCCGGGACCGTGGCCGCCGCCGGACCGGCGGCGGCGACCGGGCGCCGGGACGTCACCGCCGACCAGTGCCGGAGCGCGGGCGGGCACGTCGAGGGCAGCGGCTACTGCGTCGACGCGGACGGCGAGGACGCCTGGGGCGAGCCCATCGACGGCCAGGCGGTCAACCCGAACCCGCGGCCCGGGGAGGAGTGAGCGCCGTACGGGCCCCGCGCCCCGCTCCCGGGCAGGGGAGCGCGGCGCGAAGCCCGTACGGGGTCGGTCAGGGCACCGGGCGCAGGGTGACCGGGGCCGGGGTGAGGGCGCGCAGGACGAGGTCGACGCGCACCTTGGCGGCGCCCGCGCGGTACAGGGCGGTGGAGATCGTCCGTAACTCCTCGGGGCCGGTGCAGGCGAGGCGCAGTTCGAGGTCGGCCTCGCCGGCCAGGGCCAGGCCGCTCTGGACGGCGGGGAACTCCGCCGCGAGGCGGTCGAAGTCGAGCGGGACGGGGCCGTGGCTGATCCGGGCGATCGCGTGCAGCGCCCGGGCCGGGCGGGCCCGCCCCGCCGGGTCCGGCTCGTCCGGGACGAGCCGGAGCGGGGCGGTCACCGGTGCTGGAACTGGACGGTCGGGGCCGGGGCGGAGGGCGCCGCGACGGGGGCGCGGCCGGGCGGGGCGGTCCTGGACGGGGCCGTGGCGGAGGGAGTGGCGGCGGAGGGGGCCGCGACCGAGGGGGCGACCAGCCGCGGGTCCAGTACCAGGGTGTCGATCCCGAGCGGGGCGGTGAGGTCGCGGAGGGCGGGCTCGCCGAGCTCGGTGCGGGCCTGGTCGGGCCCGAGGAGGGCGGCGAGGGCCTCGGGGCTGGAGAATCCGACCGCACAGCGGCGGCCGTCGCGCAGGCGGAACAGGCGGAGTGCGGTGGTGCTTCCGGTGCCGGAGACGGTGACCGGAACGTGCCAGACGGCGCGGGCCATGCGAATGCTCCCGAGTGGGGTGGTGGTGCCTGCCGGAACTACTGCCTCGACGCTAGGTCGACCCGGCCCGGGAGGCTCCGGTCCTGACGCGCCGTTGACCGAATGCGGTCGTGCGTTGACGCACTCCTGACGTTCGGCTCACCCGAGTGGACCAAACCACTGGTCGGGCGCTCCGCTTGCCGAGCGCCCCGACCCGGACGACCGTGGAACCCGTCCCCCGTCACGACCTCCGTTCCGTCCTCCACGCCGCCCGTCGGAACGCCCCTCCGGGAGGGCCGGGGCGCCCGCCGGCCGGGCCGGTGCGCGCCCGGAAACGGGGGGAGGTGGAGTCGGAGGCCCGTGACGAGATATCTTGACGTCAAGACGTTGGAGACGTGAAGCGGAGTACCGATGACTGACTCGACCATCATCTATACGCACACCGACGAGGCTCCGGCCCTGGCGACCTACTCGTTCCTGCCCGTGGTGCAGGCGTACGCCTCGACCGCGGGTGTGCGCGTGGAGACCCGCGACATCTCCCTGGCCGGGCGGATCATCGCGAGCTTCCCGGAGCGTCTGACCGAGGCGCAGCGGATCGGCGACGCGCTGGCCGAGCTGGGTGAGCTGGCCAAGACCCCGGACGCCAACATCATCAAGCTGCCGAACATCTCGGCCTCGGTGCCGCAGCTCAAGGCCGCCGTCGCCGAGCTCCAGGCCCAGGGCTACGCCCTGCCGGACTACCCGGACGACCCGCAGACCGACGAGGACAAGGACGTCCGCGCCCGGTACGACAAGGTCAAGGGCAGCGCCGTCAACCCGGTCCTGCGCGAGGGCAACTCGGACCGCCGCGCCCCGCAGTCGGTCAAGAACTACGCCAAGACCCACCCGCACCGCATGGGTGCCTGGACGGCCGACTCCAAGACCAACGTCGCCACCATGGGTGAGAACGACTTCCGGTCGACCGAGAAGTCCGCCGTGATCGCCGGTGACGGTGCGCTGCGCATCGAGCTGCTCGGCGAGGACGGCACCACCACCGTGCTGCGCGAGAAGGTGCCGGTGCTGGCGGGCGAGGTCGTCGATGCCTCGGTGCTGCACGTCGCCGCCCTGAACGAGTTCCTGGCCGCGCAGATCGCCCGGGCCAAGGCCGAGGGCGTGCTGTTCTCGGTGCACCTCAAGGCCACCATGATGAAGGTCTCCGACCCGATCATCTTCGGCCACGTGGTCCGCGCCTTCTTCCCGAAGACCTTCGCGAAGTACGGCGAGGTGCTCGTCGCCGCCGGCCTGAACCCGAACAACGGCCTCGGCGGCATCCTGGCCGGCCTCGACAACGTGCCGCACCTGGGCGCCGAGATCAAGGCCTCCTTCGAGGCCGAGCTGGCCGAGGGCCCGGCCCTGGCCATGGTCGACTCCGACAAGGGCATCACCAACCTGCACGTGCCGAGCGACGTCATCGTCGACGCCTCGATGCCGGCCATGATCCGCACCTCCGGCCACATGTGGGGCCCGGACGGCAAGGAGGCCGACACCCTCGCCGTGCTGCCGGACAGCAGCTACTCCGGCGTGTACCAGGCCGTCATCGACGACTGCCGCGCCCACGGCGCCCTGGACCCGGCGACCATCGGCTCGGTGCCGAACGTCGGCCTGATGGCCCAGAAGGCCGAGGAGTACGGCTCGCACGACAAGACCTTCGAGATCGCCGCCGCGGGCACCGTCCGCCTGGTCGACGCCGAGGGCAACGTGGTGCTGGAGCAGGCCGTCCAGCCGGGCGACATCTTCCGCGCCTGCCAGACCAAGGACCTGCCGATCCAGGACTGGGTCAAGCTGGCCGTCACCCGCGCCCGCGCCACCGGCGTCCCGGCGGTGTTCTGGCTGGACGAGAACCGCGCCCACGACGCGGTGCTGATCGAGAAGGTCAAGAAGTACCTGCCGGAGCACGACACCACCGGCCTGCAGATCGAGATCAAGTCCCCGGTCGACGCCACCACGTTCTCGCTGGAGCGCATCCGCCGCGGCGAGGACACCATCTCGGTGACCGGCAACGTGCTGCGTGACTACCTGACCGACCTGTTCCCGATCCTGGAGCTGGGCACCAGCGCCAAGATGCTGTCGGTCGTCCCGCTGATGGCGGGCGGCGGCCTGTTCGAGACCGGCGCCGGCGGCTCCGCCCCGAAGCACGTCCAGCAGCTGGTCAAGGAGAACTACCTGCGCTGGGACAGCCTGGGCGAGTTCTTCGCGCTGGCCGCCAGCTTCGAGCACCTGGCCACCACCACGGACAACGCCCGCGCCCAGGTGCTGGCCGACACCCTGGACCGCGCCACCGGCACCTTCCTCAACGAGGACAAGTCGCCGAGCCGCCGCCTCGGTGGCATCGACAACCGCGGCAGCCACTTCTACCTGGCCACCTACTGGGCCCAGGAGCTGGCCAAGCAGACCGACGACGCCGAGCTGGCCCAGGCCTTCGCCGGCCTGGCCGCGACGCTGACCGAGCAGGAGTCGGCCATCGTGGACGAGCTGATCGCCGTCCAGGGCTCGCCGGTCGACCTCGGCGGCTACTACCAGCCGGACCCGGCCAAGGCCGCCGCCGTGATGCGCCCGTCGAAGACCTTCAACGAGGCGCTCGCCAACCTCGGCTGAATCCAGGCGAGTTGAGGCACTGGAGGCCCCCGGGCTGGTCCGTACGGACCAGCCC
>NZ_JBHJSJ010000100.1:0-15325 GCF_042268845.1 Kitasatospora sp. NPDC056273
GCCCCGGGAGGCGATTCCCGGGGCGGCGGCGTAACCGGTCGGGGTCAATCCAGGAAGCGGCGCAGCGAGTCCGCCATGGCCCGGGCGAAGCCCTCCCGGACGTCCTCGGAGACCAGGTCGAGGGAGAGGTAGGGGTTGAGGTCCTCCAGCTCGACCAGGAGCAGGCGCCCGTCCGGCGCGCGGCAGGCGTCCACCCGCTGGATCCCGTGGGCGAGCGTGTTCCAGTCGACGAAGCCGCGGGCGAACGCGAGGTCGGCGGCGCTCGGCTCGTACGGCTCCAGCACCCAGCGCCGGGCCGGGTCGGGCGTGTGGAGGGCGTACTGGAAGGCGTCGTCCACGAAGTAGAACGAGACCTCGTACCGGAAGTCGATCCGCGGCTGGACCAGCACCTCGCCCCACTCGACGCCGTCCAGCTCCTCACGGGTGAGGAAGCGCAGGCCTATGCTGTCGGCGCCCTCCTCGGGCTTGACCGCGTAGCGCTCGGCGGCGGGCAGCCGGTCGAGGTCCTGCGGCCGGTCGACGGTGGGGATGACCGGGTGGCCCGACGCGGTCAGGTCCAGCAGGTACCGCTTCCCGGCCATGTCGCCCCGCCCGGTCAGCGGGTTGTAGACGCGTACGCCGTCGGCCAGTGCCTGGGAGCGGAACCGGGCGTACTCCTCCCGGTAGTGCAGCACCGGGCCGCTGTTGCGCACCACGACCCCGTCGAAGCGGCCCATCAGGGACCGGGCGTCGAGCGGGTGGCACAGGGCCAGGTCGAAGTGCTCCCGCAGCCGGGAGGTGAGGAGGACGTCCTCGTCGCCGTAGCGCCGGCCGCGGGCGGGGTAGGCCAGGTCGGTCACGTACAGCAGGCTGGGCCGGTCGGGCACGGGGGCTCCCTCGGTCGGTGGTGAGGGAGCGAATCTACCGGCCGACCGGAATCCGGCCGTCCCCGCCGCCTGTCCGTACGGCGTCCGTGCGTCGGCTCAGGCCTGGAAGGTCCATTCGTTCACCAGGTCGAGGTTGCGGAACACCGGCGGCCCGTCGCACAGGGCGGCGGCCCGAGCGGCGAACTCCGAGGTCTCAGGGCGGTCGGAGTTCCGCATCGCCGCCTCGTGCGAGGGGAACTCCACGATGTTCAGGTACACGTTCTCGCCGTCGCGGTCACGGGTCTGCAGCGAGCGGGTCGCCAGCCGGTGGCCCGCGTTCTTCTCGACCCAGCTGTCGATCAGGGCGTTGAACTCGTCGATCCGACTCGTCCGGTACTCGATGATCTGGATGAACCTCACGGGTCAACCTCCTCGGCTCCGCGCGGGGCAGCCGGCCGCCCCCTCCAGGGTCCCCCCGGCGCGCGCGCCCTGCCACCTCCTGGGAGGGACGGGCACCGGGGGAGCCGCCGGGACGAAGCCGCCGCTACAGGAGGGCCAGGTCGGGCTCGACGCCGGCCGCTTCGCAGCTGGCGTCCCACAGGCGTGCGGCGAGGGCCGGATCGGTCATGTGGGCGCGGACCGGCTCCAGCTCCGGTGCGCCGCGCAGGCCGAAGGCCCTGGGCCCCCACAGCTGTCCGCCGCGCACCCGCGGGTCCAGGACGGCCCGGACGATCGGCCACGCGCCGCGGTCCTTGCCCTGGAGCAGCAGCCCGGCGGGCGCGCCCCGCAGCCGGCTGCCGCGGGTCGCCGCGTGCACCCCCGGGCGGGCCGGGGTCAGCGAGTCCAGGGCGCCGCCGGGATGCGCCACCAGGCTGAGCACGGTGCTGCCGCGGGCGCGCAGGCGGCGGTCGAGCTCGAAGGCGAAGGACATCTGCGCCAGCTTCGACCGGCCGTAGGCGCGCTTCGGGCGGTAGTCCCGGGCCGACTGGAGGTCGTCCGGGTCCAGCCGCTCGGAGCGCGCCGCGAAGCTCCCCACCGTCACGATCCGGGCGGCGGGCGCCGCGGACAGCAGGGGCGCCAGGGCCCGGGTCAGCGCGACGTGCCCCAGGTGGTTGACCCCGAACATCAGCTCGTGACCGTCCTTCGTCGTGCACCGCGGCGGATCGTCGAGCGCGACACCGGCGTTGTGGACCACCGCGTCGAGGCGGTCGAGTCCGAGACCGTCCGCGGCGGTCCGCACGGACGCCAGGTCGGCGAGGTCCAGCCGGAGGTGGCGCAGCCGCGCACCGGGGACGCGGGAGCGGATCGAGGCCATGGCGGCCGAGGCCTTCGCCCCGTCCCGGCTCCCCAGCACCACGACGGCCCCGGTCCCGGCGAGCTGCTCCGCGACGAAGTAGCCGATCCCGGCGTTGCCCCCGGTGACCAGGAAGGACCTGCCGGCGGCGGAGGGCAGCCGGTGGACGTCCCACAGCCGGCTGGGGTAGGTGGAGGACATGACGGGGGCTCCTTCGGCTCGGACGGTGCGTCGTCGGCGACGCACCGCCCGGCCAATGAACAACGCGCCACCCACAGACCGCTGATGGATCACCGTCACCACCGGCAGACCGCCGACACCGTGCCTAGTACAGGTCGGAGCTGCGGATCGTCGCCCAGCTGATGCTCCGGCCGCCGCTGGGGTTGACGAAGACGACCTTGAGGCCGCCGAGGGCGGAGACCGCGAGGCTGGCGTTCGCGAGGGAGCTGGGCTTGAAGGTGTCGGCGCTCCAGCAGGGGTGGCTGTTGACGTCGTAGACGACGAAGTTCCCGTCGCCCTGCATGATCGCCTTGTAGCCGCAGCCCCAGGTCTTGGGCGCCTGCCAGACGGCGTGGACGAGACTCGGGTCCTGGTAGGCCCGGTAGAGGACGAGGTTGCCGTCGTTCTGCAGGACCAGCTGGGTGTCGCCCGCCTCGATGTGGCCGCCGCGGTAGAGGATGCCGGGCTCGTCCAGGTACGCGGTGGGCACGTCGGCGTGTGCGGTCCCTGTCGACGTCACCGTCCCGACCAGGGCCAGCAGGCCGGCCGCCATCCCCAGGGCCGTGTTCCGCAGCTTCTTCGTCGTCTTCATTTCCCCGTGTGCCTCTCTCGTCCGTTCGCGCCCCCGAACGGGTGGGGCGCGCTGTGCAGGAACGATCATGCGCGATGGCGGTAGACAAACGATGAACGCCCGTCTGGACCGGCGTCAGCCGAGGCCGGGGCCGATCGGGCGGGATCCTCTCGGACGCCGGGTCAGGGGCCGGGCCGACACCGTCACCCGTACCCGGTCGGCGCCCCGGTCAGGAGGTGGTCCGGGCGGTGCAGGTGCCGAGCTGGTCGCCGGGCCGGAGGGTGCCGTCGCCGAAGGTCTGGTTCATGACGGTGGCGAACTCGGGCAGGACGCTCATCCAGATGTCGGAGAGCGCGAGGTTGACGCGCGGCGGCAGCACGGACTGCACGTCCGGGCTGATCCGGGGCCGGGTGGGGATGTTGTACACCGGGAGGCGGGTGCCGGCGGGATCGCTGCTGGTCTGCACGACGAACGTGCTGTCGCCGGAGAGGCTGCCTTCGAGGTTCGAGACCTGCACGTAGTGGCCGGAGGCGTCGGTCAGGGTGAAGCCGCCCTTGGCCGCCGTCCGGATGTAGACGGAGTTCGCCAGGGTGACGGGGTTGCCGACGGAGGTGAGGTCGATGGTGACCGTCCCGGTGGCGTCGACGTCCCGGAAGGACGCGGCGTTGCCGCCGGGCGTCAGGGCCTTGAAGGTGATGCCGGGCTTCGCCCAGGTGAGCGTGCACTCGGCGCTGCCGGTGGCCATGTTCAGGGTGACGGGGGCGCCCGCGAAGGCGACGTGGGCGAGGGCTATGGTGCCGACGAGGCCCGCGGCGAGGGCGGCGACGGTTTTCGGGGACATCTGCGGGGACTCCTGGTGTGGCGGGTGGCTCCCCCCGGGCTCCCAGCGTTCCGGGCCCGCTGACGGGCGGCAAACCCGCTGCGCCGAGTAGCGTCATCACCCGCTGTCACGGGTGGCGGGGTCCAGGAGCCCGGGGCGGGTGTCAGGAGACCAGGGCGGCCCGGTAGGCGGTGATCACCAGGTGGACGCGGTCGCGGGCGGCGAGCTTCGCCAGCAGGTGGCCGACGTGGGTCTTGACCGTGCCCGTGCTGACGCACAGCCGCTCGGCGATCTCGGTGTTGGTGAGCCCGCGGCCGATCAGCGTGAGCACCTCCAACTCCCGTCCGGTGACGGCCTGGAGGACCCGCTGCCGCTCGCCGTCGCGGTCCGCCGGCGGTTCGGCGGGGCCGGTGGAGGCGGCGGCGAACGCGCGGATCAGCCGGCGGGTGACGCTCGGGGCGAGCAGCGCTTCCCCGGCGGCGACCACCCGGATCGCGGTCAGCAGGTCCTCGGGCGGGGTGGACTTGAGCAGGAAGCCGGAGGCTCCGGCGCGCAGCGCGCCGTAGATGTACTCGTCCAGGTCGAAGGTGGTGAGGACGAGGATCCGTACGCCGCTCTCGGCGGTGATCCGCCGGGTGGCCGCGAGGCCGTCGGTGCCCGGCATCCGGATGTCCATCAGGACCACGTCCGGGTGCTCGGTGCGGGCCAGCCGGACGGCCTGCGCGCCGTCGGCGGCCTCGCCCACCACGGTGAACCCGTCGGCGGCGGCCACGATCCCGGCCAGGCCGGCCCGGACCAGCGCCTGGTCGTCGGCGACCACGACCCGGATCGGCGGGGCGGGGCGCTCCCCGGCCGCCGTCATGACGCGGCCTCGACGACGGTTTCGACCGCGGCCTCGGCGAGCGGCAGGACGGCCCGGACCCGGAAGCCGCCGTCCGGGCCCGGCCCGGCCTCCAGGCGGCCCCGGTACAGGCCGACCCGTTCGGCGATCCCGGCCAGGCCGTGCCCCTCGCCTGTCCCGGCACCGTTCAGGGTGCCGCACCCGGGGTCGGTCACCTCCAGCACCAACCGGTCCTCCTCGTACGCCACGTCCACCCGGGCCGAGTCGGTGCCCGCGTGCCTCGCCACGTTGGTCAGCGCCTCCTGGACGATCCGGAACGCCGACAGCTCGACGCCGTCCGACAGCGTCCGGACCCGGCCGCCGACCCGCAGCTCGACCCGCACCCCGGCCTCCGCGCTGCTGGCCACCAGCCGTTCCAGGTCGGCGAGTCGGGGCGCGGGGGCGAACTCGGCGCCCGCTCCACGGTCGGCGCCTTCGGCCGGGGCCCCGCGCAGGACGGTGAGCAGGCCGCGCATCTCCACCATCGCGTCCCGGCTCACCGCCTGGATGGCGTCCAGTGCCTGCTCGGCCTTCGCCGGATCCCGGCCGATCACGAAACGGCCGTACCCCGCCTGGACGTTGACCACGCTCATGCTGTGCGCGATCACGTCGTGCAGCTCCCGGGCCAGTCGGATGCGCTCCTCGGCGAGCTCCTCCGCGAGCTCGGCCCTGGCGAGGTCCAGCTGGTGGCGGCGCAGTTCCGCCCCGTACGCGCGGTAGCGGGCCGCCGCGCTGCCGAGCGCCCAGGCGGTGACGACCGCCAGCGCGGCGAACACCAGGTTGTTCCACAGCTCCCGCGAGCCGAACCCGCTCAGCCCGGCGCCCACCAGCCCGAACGCCAGCGCGGCCGCGCCGATCCGCGGCGCGCCGACCGCCGCGACCAGGTAGACCGTCATCGTGGCGGCGAACACCACCTGGAACCCGGCCAGGTTGGCGATGGTCAGCCGTCCGGCCACCGCCACGACCACCACCCAGGCGGCGAACACCACCCCGGCGGCGGCCACCGGCGCGAGCCGCCGCAGGCCGGCCGCCGCGCCGACGACGACCACGCACCCCAGCACCGTCACCAGCTCGGTCGCGGTCGGCTCGGCGTAGCCCCGGTGGTGCGGGTCGAACACCCGGTAGGCGTCCAGCACCCGCAGCCAGGTGAGCACGGTCAGGGCCAGGGAGACCGCCAGGTCGACCAGAACCCAGTGGCCGGGGCGGAGCCTTCCGGTCACCGGCGGGCGCGGGATGTCGGACATCGCCCCAGGCTAGCGGCGGCCCGCCGCCGGGGCATCGCCCCCCAGGCCTACGACCACGGGCAGAGACCGGCCCCCGTCCGATGCCGGGATTCCGCCCACGGTGGGAGGCCGGGCCCCCGGCGCGGACGGGAGCGTGGAGGCACGCCACAAGGAAAGGCAGCACGATGATCGAGGTACGCGACCTCAGCAAGCGCTACGGCGGCACCCTCGCCGTGGACGGACTCACCTTCACCGTCCACCCCGGCCGGGTCACCGGCTTCCTCGGACCGAACGGCTCCGGCAAGTCCACCACCCTGCGGATGATCCTCGGCCTGGACGCCCCGACCGCGGGGCGGGCCACCGTCAACGGCCGCCCGTACGCCTCGCTGCGCCAGCCGCTGCGCGAGGTCGGCGCGCTGCTGGACGCCGGTGCCGTCCACCCCGCCCGCTCCGCCCGCCACCACCTGCTCGGCCTCGCCGTCACCAACGGCATCGGCCCCCGCCGGGTCCGCGAGGTGCTGGAACTCACCGGTCTGGCGACGGCGGCCCGGCGCAGGGCCGGGCGCTTCTCGCTCGGCATGAAGCAGCGCCTGGGCATCGCCGCCGCCCTGCTCGGCGACCCGCCCGTCCTGCTGCTCGACGAACCCGTCAACGGACTGGACCCGGAAGGCGTCCAGTGGATCCGCACCCTCCTGCGCGACCTCGCCGCCGAAGGACGGACCGTCCTGCTCTCCTCGCACCTGATGAGCGAAACGGCCCTCACCGCCGACCACCTGGTGGTCATCGGGCGCGGACGGCTCGTCGCGGACGGCTCGACGGCCGACTTCCTCGCCGAGTACGCCCGCACCGACGTCCTGGTGCGCTGCGCCCGTCCGGCGGAGCTGGCCCGGCTGCTGCGCGCGGCCGGGGCGGCCTCCGTCGGCGAGGAGCCCGCCGGAGCGCTGGCCGTCGTCGGCCTGGAGCCGTCCGCCATCGGCGAGCTGGCCGCCGGGCACGGTATCGGTGTCCACGAACTCGCCGTCCGGCAGGCCTCGTTGGAGCAGGCCTTCATGGACGCCGTCGGCGGCGCGGTTGACTACCGGGCCACCTCCACGCCTTCCGTCACGACTCCCGCCACGGATTCCGTCACGTCTCCCGGAAAGAGGACCGCATGAGCACCGCACCGACCACCCGGGGTGCCCTGGCCGGGGAGTGGGTCAAGCTGCGCAGCGTCCGCGCGACCCCGCTCGCGGCGGTCGTGGCCCTGGCCGCCGCGCTGTTCATCGGCCTGATCGACTACGCGAGCGCGGCCGACAACTGGGCCTCCTGGAGCGCCGAGCAACGCGAGCGCTTCGATCCGGTCCGCTACGGCTTCTCCGGCGGCTTCTACGTCGCCGTGCTGGCCGTCGGCACCCTGGGCACGCTGGCCGCCTCCAGCGAGTACACCACCGGCCAGATCCGCACCACCCTCGCGGCCGTGCCCCGGCGCGGCCAGGTGCTCGTCGCCAAAGCCCTGGTGGTCGGCGGGGTTTCGGCGCTGCTCGGGCAGCTGCTCGCCTTCCTGACCTTCCTGCTCGGCCGGCGCGCCCTGAGCGGCCGGCACCTCGCCGTCCCGCTCGGCGCCCCGGGCGTGGCGCGCGCCGTGGTCGGCTGCGGCCTGTTCCTGTCCGCCTTCGCCCTGCTCGGCCTCGCGCTCGGCTTCGTCCTGCGTCACACGGCGGGCGCGGTCGCCGCCCTGTTCGGCCTGTTCTTCCTCTCCCCGGTGCTGCTGGCACCGCTCGGCGACGGGGTGTCACGGTTCGGCCTGCAGAGCGTCTTCGAGGGCCTCGGCACCACGGTCGCGTCGGCGGGCGCCGACCGCCTCGGCCCGGTCGGCTGCTTCGCCGCCCTGGCCGGCTACCTCGCCGTCGCCTTCAC
This sequence comes from Kitasatospora sp. NPDC056273, assembly GCF_042268845.1. Lineage (NCBI taxonomy): Bacteria > Bacillati > Actinomycetota > Actinomycetes > Kitasatosporales > Streptomycetaceae > Kitasatospora > Kitasatospora sp. NPDC056273. The sequence goes on from NZ_JBHJSJ010000100.1 coordinate 7,749, forward strand.
CCTGGCCGCCCTCGGCCTGTCCCGCCGGGACGCCTGACGCCGGGGCCGGTACGGAGCGGGGGATCCGCCCGTACGCTGAACCCCGTCGTACGGTCGACAGCCTCACCCCGGACGGGCCGCCGCCCCGCCGGGCCGCCACCGAACCGGATCAGCAGGAGGCGACGTGAAAGCGTTCCACCCGACCTTCGGACAGCGGCCCTGGCCGGGTGGCCTGCGTGCCCTCCAGGTGTACGCCCTGCCCGACCTGCCGGCGGGCTCGGCCCTGCACACGCTCCTCGCCGGCCTGCGCGAGGCCCTGGCCGGCTTCCCCGTCCTGCCGGTGCCGGACGAGCGGACGCACATCACCCTCGACATGCTCACCTCCGCCCCGGCGGACGCCGTCACCGACGCCGAACGCCGCGACCTCGCCGACCGGCTGCGGGCCGCGGTGGCCGGGAGCGGGCCGATCGCCCTCCAGGCCGGCTCGCCGCTCGCCTACCGCACCGGCGTCCGCCTCGACCTGCACCCCGACGGCGACCTCGCCGCCCTCCAGCACCGCGTCCGCGGCGCCGTCCACCGGGTCTTCGGCCCCGACTCCACCGCGTACCCGCTCGGTGTGCTCCACACCACCGCCGCCTACGCGGCCGCCGACACCGACAGCGACGAGCTGGCGCAGGCCATCCACCGGGTCCGGCCCGGCCACGCCCCGTTCACCGTGAACCGGATCATCGTCAACGAGGTGTTCTGGCGGCGCGTCCCGGTGCCCGGTGCGGACCTGCCGGGGTGGCGGATCTGCTGGGACACCGTCGCCACCGTCCGGCTCGACCAGTAGGCCCTGGTGGTGCCGGCTCCCCTGTGCGGGGACGGGTGTCCTCGCACAGGGGAGCCGGTGGGGGCGGGCACCGTCAGGCGGCGGAGGGCGGGAGGAGGCCGGTGAGCAGCTCCCGCAGCTGCGCCGTCTCCTCCGGGGGCAGTGGCAGCAGCGGCGGCCGGGGCGGCCCGGCGGGGCGGTTCCGGATCTCCAGGCCCGCCTTGACGGTCCGGGGGAGGCCGTGCCGGACGATGAACCGCAGGAAGGGCAGCAGCTCCCGCAACAGCGCGTCCGCGCGCTCCTGCTGTCCGCCGACGGCCGCGGCGTGGAGCTCAAGCACCGGCTGCGGGACGAGGCAGGGGGCGGCCGTGCACCAGCCGGCGGCTCCGGCGCGGAAGGCGTCCAGGGCGAGCGGGTTGCTGCCGTTGTAGACGGACAGCTCTCCGTCGGACAGCTCCCGGATGGCGCGGAAGCGGGACACCTCGCCCGAACTCTCCTTGACCATCGTGAGGTTGGGGATCTTCCGGGCGAGCGCGACCACCGTCTCCGGGCGCAGGTCCACGCCGCTGGTGCCGGGGTTGTTGTAGAGCATCATCGGCAGGTCGGTGGCGCGGGCCACCTCGTCGTAGTGCCGGGCGAGTTCGTCCGCGGTCAGCTTCCAGTACACCTGGGGCAGCACCATGATCGCGGTGGCGCCGTGGCGGGCGGCCACCCGGGCGCGGCGGACGGCGCCCTCGGTGCTCCAGTGGGAGACGCCGACGAGGGTGGGCACCCGCCCGGCCACCGCGTCCAGGGTGGTCTCGCAGACCGCGTCCCACTCCTTCCCGGTCAGGTAGGCGCTCTCGCCGGTGCTGCCCAGCGGGGCGACGGCGTGGCTGCCGGCGGCGACCAGGTCGCCGGTGAGCCCGCGCAGTGCGGCCAGGTCGACCTCGCCGGTGGCGGCGTCGAAGGGGGTGACCGGGTAGGAGATGATGCCCTGCAGGGGCGGATTGGTCATCAGAGGTCCACCTGTCCGTTGACGCAGTCGGGGTGAGTGCGCAGTGCCTTGCGCGCGTAGTACGCGAAGTTCGCCCGGCTGCGCCGGTCGGTGGAGGTCCAGTCGTGGGCCTCGCGGGCGAGCGCCGGGTCCAGGGGCTGGATGGTCCCCGCCGACATCGCCAGCAGTTGCAGGCGGGCGGCCCGCTCGATGAGCAGCGCCAGGGTGCACGCCTCCTCGATCGTGGAGCCGGTCACCAGCTGGCCGTGGTGGGCCAGCAGGACGGCCCGCTTGTCGCCGAGGGCGGCGGTGATGATCTCGCCCTCCTCGTTGCCGACCGGCACGCCCGGCCAGTCCTTGAGGAAGGCGCAGTCGTCGTACAGCGGTGTGGTGTCCATGTGGGAGACCACCAGCGGGACTTCGAGCATGGCCAGTGCGGCGGTGTGCAGCGGGTGGGTGTGGATGACGCAGTTGACGTCCGGGCGCGCCCGGTAGATCCAGGAGTGGAAGCGGTTGGCGGGGTTGGGCATGCCCGTGCCCTCCAGGACCTCCAGGTCCTCGTTCACCAGGAGCAGGTTGTCCTCGGTGATCTCGTCGAAGCCCAGGCCCAGGCGCTGGGTGTAGTAGGTGCCCGGCTCGCGCCCGCGGGAGCTGATCTGCCCGGCGAGCCCCGAGTCGTGGCCGCCGTCGTACGCGATCCGGCAGGTGAGCGCCAGCTTCTGGCGCGTGGTCAGTGTCGAGTCCCCGAAGTGCCGGTCCATCTGCCGCGCGGCGCGGTCGACGAGGACGTCCTTCGAGTCCTGCAGGGTGTTCGCCATGTGTGCTCCGGTTCTCCGGCCTCGCCCCGGCGGCCAGGCCTGTGTCCGGAGCCGCGGCTCCGGAGGAAACGTTGTTCACCATAGGACACAAGGTTTCCTGGGACAAGAGCGGCGAGTGCGATACGGGTCGCGAGGGTGGGCGGGGCGACGGCCGGCGGGGCCTCCCGGGCGTACCGGCGGCGCCGCGGCGTAGCATGGCCCGCCAGAGGACACGGTGTGTCATCGGAGGTGGATGGCACGGGAGAGGAAGAACCAGTGATCAACCGGGTGCGGCAGCTGCGCAAGGAACGGCTGATGACCCTGGAGGCGCTGGCCGAGCGGTCCGGCGTCACCAAGAGCTACCTGTCGAAGGTCGAACGCGGCCAGAGCGTTCCCTCGATCGCCGTCTGCGCCTCCCTCGCCAAGGCCCTCGAAGTCCCCCTGGACAGCCTCTTCGCCGAGGCCGAGGAGCTGAGCGAGGTCACCGTCACCCGGGCCGCGGAGCGCCAGGCCCTGACCGCCCCGGACGAGCCCGGCACCCGCTACGAGGGGATGGCGCTCGACGCCGGCGCCAAGGGCATGACCCCGTTCATGCTCTACCCGCCGCTCGACGACGGCCCCGCCCCGTTCCGGGACCACCCCGGCGAGGAGTTCGTCTTCGTCCACGAGGGACGGGTCGAACTGGTCCTCCCGTCGCGCGCGATCACGCTCGACCCGGGCGACTGCGTCTACCTCAAGGCCACGACGCCCCACCGGCTGCGCTCGCTGGGGACCCGGCGCGCCACGGTCCTCCTGCTGGTCTCCAGCGACCACGGGGCTCCGGACGACGCCCGGCCCCCGTACTCCCGGCTGCCCTGAGCCGCGGCGGGCGCGCCTGTCCGGGCTCGCGCTCCGCCGCGGGCGGTGACGCCGAGGTCGCCGCCGGCGCCACCGCCCCGGGGGCTCGTCGTCCCGGGCGGGCCGACTACCCGGCGCTCATCCGACGCTCACCTGGCCGTCTTCGACAGCGGCACCGCCAGCTGCATGAGGTTGGGCAGTCGGCCGAGGATGTTGTCGCCGCTGAGGAACAGCAGCCGGTCGCCGATCCGCGTCACCACGATCTCCTCGCTGTGGTACGGGCCTTGGGGCACCTTCTTGACGTCGACGGCCTCGTCGCCGAGCCCCGGCACCGGCTGCAGCGTCACGGTCAGCGGAATCGCCTTCCCGTCGATCCCCTTGCCGGTGAAGGACGTGCAGCGGTCCGCGTACGCCCGGATCTCGCCGAGCAGCTTGGCCGCGTCGCCGGCGTGGTAGGCGCCCAGGTAGACCTCGACCCTGTTCTCGCCGTCGTAGACCTCGTTCGTCGCGCCCGAGGCCCTGTAGTCCAGGGAGAGGACGCTTCCGGCGAGGCGCATCTGGGTGCACGGCTCCTGGGGCAGGACCGGCTTGGCCGGCTCCTCCAGGACGTAGGTGCCGGAGTCGTTCTCGCTGCCGTTGCCCTCGATCCGCCACCCGGTGGGCAGCGTGGCGGCGGTCGGCAGCAGCTCGCGCAGGGCGGCTCCGGTGGGGATCGGCGGGCCGGTCGGCGTACTGCTGGGCGAGCCGAACGCCGGGGCGCCGGACGCCTGGAGCGTCGGCGTGGACGTCGGGGCGGCACCCGGGGAGCCGGCGCCGCCCGAGGTCGCGGACGGTTTGTCGGGGACGGCTCCCGGGCCGGTTCCCGACCCCGCTCCGGGGTCGGAGGAGCACCCGGCGACGACGGCCGCGGCCATCGCGGCCGCGCCGACCACGAGGGGAATCCTGACGTTGTTTCGGACCATGGACACAAGAACCCTTCCGCACAAGCTCACTGACGGTGAGCATCGTGCCCGATCCAGTTGGCCCGGGACATGAGTATCCGTACTCAACTCCTGCCGCCCCACCCGCCTCAGGGGCCTGGCGGCGCGGCAGCCCCTCGGGCAGCAGACCAGCCGAACGGGTGAATCCGGCGACGGCCGTGCGCCGCCCGTCCGCTTGGCATATGCGCTGAACCATGCCCGGAACGTGCTCGAAAAGTCCCCGTTCGACCCGGGCTCGCCCGGAGGCGAATCCACTTGAACGCCGCGCTCGAACAGCACCATCATCGGACGCCCAGCCGCCCGTAACGACTCCGTCGGACCGGTCAACTCGGCCTGAGGAAAGGCCACTTGAGCTTTCCTGTCGGCCGGGACCGGTGAGTCCGCACGTCCGCGCACCGCTCCGCTCCTGGAGGATCTGTGGCCTGTTCCCCCGCCCCGTCGATCCACGTCCCACCCGTCCCCGGGGCCCTGGTGGCCCGCCTGCCGCTGGCCCCCGCTCCGCGCGAGGAGGCGAACGCTTGAGCACCACGACGGCGTCGGCCGAGGCCGCCGACGAGGAACTGCAGTGGCTCGCCGACGGACGCCGCATCGCGGCGATCGAGGCGATCAGCGTCAGCGCGATGGCCCGCCGCCTGCCCGCGCTCGTCGTCCGCGCCTTCCGCCTCGGCTGGCGCATCGACCGCACCTCCGTCGCGCTGCTCCTGACCTGCCAGGCCGTCTCCGCGGTGCTCGGCGCGGCCGGCCTGTTCGCGACCACCGGCACCATCTCGGCCCTGTTCGGCCCCGGGCAGGTCGGCGACAAGCTCACCCGCGCGGCGCCGTCGATCCTGGTCATCGCGGCGGCGGCCGGCGCCCGCTCCCTGCTGGGCATCACGATCCGGACCATCACCATCCACCTGTCGCCCCGCATCTCCCGGGAGGCGGAGGCCGCGGTGCTGCGCGCCACCGTGGCGGCCGAACTGACCGCCTACGACCACGCCGGCTACAACGACGAACTGGAGGCCGCCGACCGCGGCGCCGAGGTCTGCGTGGACATCGTCGGAGAGGCGCAGAACCTGCTCGCCTCCCTCGCCTCGCTCCTCGGCGCGGCCGGCGTGCTGACCGTGCTCCACCCCGCCCTCCTGCCGCTGCTGGTGCTGGCGGCGCTGCCCCAGGGCATCGCGTCGGTGCACGCCGCCCGGGTGCAGTTCCTGGCGAACCGGGCGGCCGTCGGCGACCGCCGGATCATGGCGAACCTGCGCTGGTACATCCACCTCAAACGCAACGCCGACCAGGTCCGCTCCGACACCATGGGCGAGTTCCTGCTCGTCAAGTACGACCAGGTCGGCCGGCGGCTGGACGCCACCTCGCGCCGCGCGGCGATGCAGAGCGCCCGGGTGTCGGTGATCGGGGCCGCCGCCTCCGGCCTCGGCACCGCGGTGGTGTGGGCGGCGATGCTGTGGCTGGTCAGCACCGGCCGGATGAGCCTGCCGCGCGGCGGCGCGGCGGTGTTCGCCCTGACCGCTGTCAGCACCAGCCTGCGCGGCATCGTCGGCTACGGCGCGGACCTCTTCCGCACCGGCATGTACCTGGACGACTGGTCGAGCTTCCTCGACACCGCCGGCGGCCACCGGCCCAAGCGCGGCACCGGGACGCCCGAGGCCCCGCGCCGGATCGCGGTGGAGAACCTCGACTACGCCTACCCCGCCTCCGACCGCAAGGCGCTGGACGGGGTGAACCTGCACGTCGAACGCGGCGAGATCCTGGCCCTGGTGGGGGAGAACGGCTCCGGCAAGACCACCCTCTCCAAGCTCCTGGCAGGGCTCTACCTGCCCGACGCCGGAGCGGTGCGGTGGGACGCGGCCGACACCCGCGACCTCGACCCGCACGCCCTGTGGCGCCAGGTCGCCGTCGTCCCCCAGGACTACGCCCGCTGGCCGCTGACCTGCCGCGAGAACATCACCCTGGGCCAGCCCACCGCCGACGGCGACGCGGCGGTGCTGCGCGCCGCCGACGCCTCCGGGGCGGCCGACGTCGTCGCCCGGCTCCGCCGGGGCCTGTCCACCCTGCTCGCGGTGGAGTGGATGGGCGGTGAGGAGCTGTCCGGCGGCCAGTGGCAGCGCCTGGCCATCGCCCGTGCGTTCCACCGCGAGGCCGGGCTGCTCGTCCTGGACGAGCCGACCGCCGCCCTCGACCCGCGCGCCGAGCACAGGATCTTCCAGAACCTGCGGGCGGTCGCGCGGGAGCGGGCGGTCGTCCTGGTCACCCACCGGCTCACCAACGTGGCCGTCGCCGACCGGATCGTCGTCCTGGAGGACGGAAAGGTCCTCCAGGAGGGCACGTTCGCGGAGCTGGTGGCCGAGGAGGGCGGCCGGTTCAGGGAACTGTGGGACCTGCAGAACGAGCGCACCGGCCTTCCCACCCAGCGTGGAGGTGCCGCGGTCCGGTGCGCTGTGCCGGAGGAGGACGCGTCGTGAACTCCCGCATCCGGTGCCGGTAGTGGACCGACGGGCCCTGGACGTTCCGGCGGTGCCGACCGGGTTCAGCGGAACGCGGCGGCGTGCCGGGCGGCCCAGTCGGCGAAGGTGCGCGGGGCGGTGCCGAGGACCCGCCGCACGTCCGGGCTGACGCGCAGCTCGGCGGGGTTCGGGGAGCCGAGGATGTCCAGGGTGTCCTCGGCGAGCTCCACCGGCATGCTCCGGGCCATGGCGGCCCCGGCCTCCTCGCGGGTGAGGTCGTGGAACCGCACCGGCGTGCCCAGCGCGGCGGCGACGGCCTCCGCCTGCCGGCGCGGGGTGATCACCTCCGGACCGGTCAGCTCGTACACGGCGCCGGTGTGCCGGTCGTCCACCAGGCAGGCCGCCGCGACCTCGGCGATGTCCGCCGGGTCGACGATCGGCACACCGACGTCGCCGAAGGGTGCGGCGACGACCCGGTGCGCGCGGACGGACTCGGCCCACCACAGGGCGTTGGAGGCGAAGCCGCCCGGCCGCAGGATGCTCCAGTCCAGTCCGGAGTCCCGCAGCGCGTCCTCCACCGCGCGCATCGCGATCCGCGTCGGGCCGAAGGGCCTGGTCGCCACGCCCTGGGAGGAGAGCAGGACGATCCGGCGGACCCCGCCGGCCGCGGGGCCGGCGCCGGATGGGGGCGGGGGCGCGGCCGCGGGGGGGGGGTGGGCGGCCCCCCGCCCGCCAAACCCCACCCCCCCCCGGGCGAAA
>NZ_JBHJSJ010000101.1:0-15151 GCF_042268845.1 Kitasatospora sp. NPDC056273
CACGCTGTTGAGTTCTCAAGGAACGGACGCTTCCTTCGGACCGCCTTCCAGCGGACCCTCCGGGCTTCGTTCTTTCGTGTTTCCAGCTTACCAGATGCTTTCCGTTCCGTTTACCGGGGGTTTTTGCATCTGAAATCTGGCGTTAACCGCCGAGTTGCGGCGACTCGCCCAACCATAGCGGGTCGGCAGCCGGAGCGCGAACCGGGGCGCACCCGGGGTCGCTCGGACGGCGGCATGATTTGTTGCTCTCGCGAGCATATACAGCAATGGTCTCGATTCGCCAAGATGCCTGTAGAGTGCGGCGCATCGGCCAGAGGACTAGACCACTAGCGGGCCGGTGAGTCGCCGGCCGGCTAGGTAGGCAAGGGCGGGGTCTTCGCCCGGGAATGTCAGCAGTTGTCCGAAGTTGACATGAATTAGGCTTCAGTTGATCGTCGCGCCGCTCCTCGCGGCCGCTCGCTGTACTGCACTTGGGAGGCACAACCATGACCACTGTGACGTCGCCGCTGACCGGCAAGATCGTGGGGCTCGCGGGCGTGCCCGACCCGGTGTTCTCGGGTGCGATGGTCGGCCCGGGCACCGCGGTCGACCCCGTTCGCGAGCAGACCACGGCGGTCGCTCCGGTGGACGGTGTCGTCGTCTCCATGCACCCGCACGCGTTCGTCGTCGTGGACGCCGAGGGCCACGGTGTGCTGACCCACCTCGGGATCGACACCGTTCAGCTCAACGGCGAGGGCTTCGAACTGCTCGTCAACAAGGGCGACACGGTGACCCGTGGTCAGGCCGTCATCAAGTGGGACCCGGCCGCCGTCGAGGCCGCCGGCAAGTCGCCGATCTCGCCGATCGTGGCACTGGAGGCCACCGCCGACTCGCTCGGCGACCTGCGGGAGGACGGCGAGGCCAAGGCCGGCGAGCAGCTGTTCAGCTGGAGCTGACCCCTTCCTTCCGACACCCGCCCCGGACGAGATGACGGGGCGGCCCCCACACACAGCGGTTCCCGGCGGGGCCGCTCATCTCAGCGGAGACAGTGACATGGAGAAGACGCTGCGCGGCGTGGGCGTGAGCCACGGGGTCGCGATCGGCCAGGTGCGGCACATGGGGACGGCGGTGCTGGAGCCCCCGGCCACCCAGATCCCGACCGAGGACGCCCCGCGCGAGCAGGCCCGCGCCCAGGCCGCCGTCGAGGCGGTCGCCGCCGACCTCGTCGCGCGCGGCAACCTCGCGGGCGGCGAGGCCCAGGCCGTGCTGGAGGCCCAGGCGCTGATGGCGCAGGACCCCGAGCTGATGGCCGACGTGTCCCGCCGGATCGCCGTCGGTAGCAGCGCCGAGCGCGGCGTCTACGACGCGTTCGCGGCCTACCGGGCGCTGCTCGCCTCCGCCGGGGAGTACCTGGCCGGGCGGGTCGCCGACCTGGACGACGTGCGCAACCGGATCGTGGCCCGGCTGCTCGGCGTGCCGATGCCGGGCGTGCCGGACAGCGACGAGCCGTACGTGCTGTTCGCGCGGGACCTGGCGCCGGCCGACACCGCGCTGCTCGACCCGACGCTGGTGCTCGGCTTCGTGACCGAGGAGGGCGGGCCGACCAGCCACAGCGCCATCCTGGCCCGGGCGATGGGCGTGCCCGCCGTCGTGGCGCTGCCCGGCGCGATCGAGGTCGCCGAGGGCACCGTCGTCGCGGTGGACGGCAGCTCCGGCGATGTCCTGCTGGAGCCGTCCCAGGAGAAGCAGGACGAGCTGCGGGCGGCCGCCGCCGCGCGCAAGGCCGCGCTGGCCGCCTCCTCCGGCCCGGGGCAGACCTCGGACGGTCACCGGGTGCCGCTGCTCGCCAACGTGGGCGGCCCGGCCGACGTGCCGGCCGCGCTGGAGAACGGCGCCGAGGGCGTCGGCCTGTTCCGCACCGAGTTCCTGTTCCTGGACGACTCGGCGAAGGCGCCCAGCGCCGAGAAGCAGGTCGAGGCGTACCGCAAGGTGCTGGAGGCCTTCCCCGAGGGCCGGGTCGTGGTCCGGGTGCTGGACGCCGGCGCGGACAAGCCGCTGGACTTCCTGACCCCGGCCGACGAGCCGAACCCGGCGCTGGGCGTGCGCGGTCTGCGCACCCTGCTCGAGCACCCCGAGGTGCTGCGGACCCAGCTCCGGTCGCTGGCCAAGGCGGCCGAGGGCCTGCCGGTGCACCTCGAGGTGATGGCCCCGATGGTGGCCGACCGCAAGGACGCCAAGGACTTCGCGGCCGCGTGCCGGGAGGCCGGGCTGGACGCCAAGTTCGGCGCGATGGTGGAGATCCCGTCGGCCGCGCTGCGCGCCAGGTCGATCCTCCAGGAGGTCGAGTTCCTGTCGCTGGGGACCAACGACCTCGCGCAGTACACCTTCGCGGCCGACCGTCAGGTCGGTGCGCTGGCCCGGCTCCAGGACCCGTGGCAGCCGGCCCTGCTGGACCTGGTCGCCGCGGCGGCCGACGCCGCGCGGGTGAGCGGCAAGAGCTGCGGGGTCTGCGGCGAGGCGGCCGCCGACCCGCTGCTGGCCGTGGTGCTGACCGGTCTGGGCGTCACCAGCCTGTCGATGGGCGCGGCCTCGATCCCCTACGTGCGGACCACGCTCGCCAAGTACACGCTGGCGCAGTGCCGCCGGGCGGCCGAGGCGGCCCGGGCCGCGGACAGCGCCGAGGAGGCGCGGGCCGCCGCGCAGCAGGTGCTCTCCGGCGAGTAGGGCGGGCAGCCGACGTAGCGACATGAGAAGGGGCGCTCCCACCAGGACGGTGGGGGCGCCCCTTTCGTGTGCCCCGGGGCCGGTCAGGCCTGGCGGTCGAGGCGGAGCCGCTCGAAGAAGCGCAGGTGCTCGATGCGGTCGACGGAGCCGGGGTTGACGGCCTGCTCCAGCGGGGTGCCGGAGAGGATGCGCTTGACCGGGACCTCGATCCGCTTGCCGGTGAGGGTGTGCGGGAGGCCGTCGACGGCGATGACCTCGTCGGGCACATGGCGCGGGGAGAGCTCGGTGCGCAGCGAGGTGCGGATGCGGCCGATCAGGTCGTCGTTCAGCTCCGCACCGGGGGCGAGGACGACGAACAGCGGCATCCAGTAGCCGCCGTCGGGCTCCTCCAGGCCGATGACCAGGGACTCGGCGATCTCGGGGAGGCGCTCGACGACCTCGTAGATGTCCGAGGAGCCCATCCGGACGCCCTGGCGGTTGAGGGTGGAGTCGGAGCGGCCGTGGATCACGACGGTGCCCCGGGAGGTGACGGTGATCCAGTCGCCGTGGCGCCAGACGCCGGGGTACATGTCGAAGTAGCTGTCGTGGTAGCGGGTGCCCTCGGGGTCGTTCCAGAAGCCGGTGGGCATCGAGGGGATGGGCTTGGTGACGACGAGTTCGCCGACGGTGTCGGTGTGCGGGTAGCCCTGGACGTCCCAGGACTCGACGGCCGCGCCGAGGCAGGGGGCCTGGATCTCGCCGAGGTGCACCGGGAGGGTGGGGACGCCACCGACGAAGCAGGAGCAGACGTCGGTGCCGCCGCTGACGGAGGCGAGCCAGACGTCCTCCTTGACCTCCTGGTAGATCCAGCGGAAGCCGTCCGGCGGGAGCGGGGAGCCGGTGGTACCGATGCAGCGCACGGCGGAGAGGTCGAGGTCGCGGCCGGGGTGGAGCTCGGCCTTGCGGCTGGCGATCACGTAGGCGGCGGAGGTGCCGAGGACGGTGGCGCCGGTGCGGGCGGCCACGGACCAGAGGGCGCCGGTGTCGGGGTGGCCCGGGCTGCCGTCGTAGGTGACGATCGTGGACCCGACGAGGAGGCCGGCCAGCAGGAAGTTCCACATCATCCAGCCGGTGGAGGTGTACCAGAGGAAGCGGTCCCGGGGGCCGAGGTCGAGGTGGAGGCCGGCCTGCTTGAGGTGTTCGAGCAGGATGCCGCCCTGGCTCTGGACGATGGCCTTGGGCAGGCCGGTGGTGCCGGAGGAGTAGAGGACCCAGAGCGGGTGGTCGAAGGGGACGGGCTCGAAGACCGGCTCCACGTCGTCGGCGACCAGGTCGTCCCAGTGCAGGGCGCCCTCGGGGGCGGGCGCGCCGAGCAGCGGGACGTGCACGACGGTGTGCAGGCTGGGGAGTTCGCGGCGCAGCTCGGCGACGACCTCGGTGCGGTCGTGGTCCTTGCCGCCGTAGTGGTAGCCGTCGATGGCGAAGAGGACGGCGGGCTCGATCTGCTGGAGGCGGTCGAGGACGCTGCGGGCGCCGAAGTCGGGGGCGCAGCTGGTCCAGACCGCGCCGACGGCGGCGGTGGCGAGCAGGGCGACGGCGGCCTGCGGGACGTTGGGCAGGTAGGCGCTGACCCGGTCGCCGGGGCCGATGCCGCGGGCGCGCAGGGCGGCGGCGAGCGAGCCGACCTGGCGGCGGAGCTCGGACCAGGTGAGGACGGCCGGCTGCTCGGTGGTCTCGTCGAGGTGGAGGATCGCGGGGCGGTCGGCGTTGGCCGGGTCGTCGGCGGCGCGCAGGGCGTGCTCGGCGTAGTTGAGGCGGGCGCCGGGGAACCAGCGGGCGCCGGGCATGGCGGCGTCGGCGAGGACGGCTTCGGGGGCCCGGGTGAAGCGGACGTCGAACCACTGGGTGATCGCGGTCCAGAACCGGTCGAGGTCCTCGGTGGACCAGGCGTGCAGGTCCGCGTAGCGCTCGGCGGCCTGCTGGTCGTCGGCGGCCGGGGCGAGCGGGGCGGCCGGGGCGCCGTGGTGTTCGGCGGCCCAGGCCTGGAAGGCCACCAGGGTGGTGGCGGCGGCGCGAGCGGGGTTGGGGCGCCAGAGCGGCTGGTCCTGCGGTGGGGTGCTCACGGTGGTGGTCTCCCGGCCGGTGGTGGGGACGGGAGCGCTCGTGGCAGACCCGTCCGGTTGGGCTGTCGGTGCAGACCATGCCATGTGATCGCCCGCCGCGCCAGGGTCGGCCGGTGGGTCAGCGGGGGGTGAACTCGCCGCTGAACCAGCGGCGCAGGACGCCGTTGTGGAAGTCCCAGACGAGCGGGGTTTCGGCGGTGGCGAGCAGCCAGCCGTCGGTCTCGTCGGTGGGGCGCGAGGGCGGGAGGTCGGCGAGCGGGCGGGCCGGGAGCAGTCCGCAGAGCATCACGAAGCGGCCGTCGGGGTCGGAGGCGGTGTGGATCAGGGTGACCTCCGCCGGGTCGGCGGTGATGCCGGTCTCCTCGTGCAGCTCGCGCACGCAGGCCTGCTGCCAGCTCTCGCCGTAGTCCATGTAGCCGCCGGGGAAGGCGAGTTCGCCGTAGCCGGGCTCGATGGTGCGGCGGATGACGACCAGGGCCGGGTCGGCGTCGGGGCGGGTGACGGGGAGGACGGTGATCGCGACGGGCAGCGGGTTGCGGTAGCTGATCTCGGCGCAGCCGGGGCAGGTGCGCGGCCAGGCGCGGGTGTCGGCCGGGTAGGGCGTACCGCAGAAGTGGCAGTGCGAGAAGGGCCGGTGGGCGGTCTGCTGGGCTTCGTCGGCGGTCGTCGCTTCGTCAGTGGTCATGGCCGGATGGTAGCCCGATCGGCCGAGGGTGCCGCCGGGGGCCGCGGACCCTCAGCGGGAGCCCGCGTCGTCGGCTGTGCTGTCGGTCGCGTCGTCGTCGGCCGTGCCTTCGCGGGCGGGGCGGAGCAGCGCGGGGTGCAGCAGGCGGGCGTCGCCGGCGTGGTAGGTGCGGGCGCGGGGGCCGCCGCGGGCTCCGCCGCGCTCGGTGGTGGTGCCGGTGCTCTCGACGAAGCCGGGCACGGACAGCACCTTGCGGTGGAAGTTGCCGGGGTGGAGCTTCTCGTCCCAGACCGCCTCGTAGACGGCGCGGAGGTCGGGGATGGTGAAGTCGTACGGCAGGAAGGCGGTGGCCAGCGGGCTGTACTCGAGTTTGGCGCGCACCCGGTCGAGGCCGTCGGCGAGGATGCGGGCGTGGTCGAAGGCCAGCGTGAGCGGGCCGGGGCCGGTGCGCCCGTCGACGCCACCCCCGTGGGTGTCGGCGGGCACACCGGCGGTTCGGGACCGGCCGCAGGGCCGGAGGTCCAGGTCGGAGACGGGGTGCCAGGCGGCGGCCGCGGCGTCCGTTCCGGCCTGGGGGTCGGGCAGGTCTGGGGCGAAGGCGAGGTAGGCGACCGAGACGACGTGCATCCGCGGATCCCGCTCGGAGGTGCCGTAGGTGCCGAGCTGCTCCAGGTGGAGGCGGCAGAGCCTGGTCTCGGCCTCGGAGGCGCTCTGCAGGCCCGTCTCCTCGGCGAGCTCGCGGGCGGCGGCCTCGTCCAGGCCCTCCTCGCCAGCGCGCAGGAAGCCGCCGGGCAGCGCCCAGCAGCCCTGGTAGGGCGGGGCGCCGCGTTCGACGAGCAGGACGTGCAGGCCGCCGTGGCGCAAGGTCAGGGCGACCACGTCCACGGTGACGGCGACCGGGGTGTAGGCGCGCGGGTCGTACGCGGCGAGCCACTCCTCCTCGGCCCCGGGCCCGGTGGGGGGCGGCTGGTCGTCCGCTGCCATCGCCGGGCTCCTTTCCGTCGTCGCCGGTGCCACCGGGCCTGCCGTGCCGGTGCTGGATCGTCGTCCGAGGTCCGTTCCGGCCGTTGTGATCAGGCCGTTCTTCTCGGGCTGAGCACAACGTAGCGAGTGCGTTCCCCGGCGGCAAATGGTTTTCCTGCCCGGCGGGGGTCTCCGCCTCTAGGCTGTGACCAGGAACTCTGCCCGAGGAGGACGCCATGCCCACTGCTCCCCCGCCGGACTTCGCCGCCGCGCTGGCCGCCGGTCCGCTGGTGCTCGACGGAGGGATGTCGAACCAGTTGGCGGCGGCCGGGCACGACCTCTCGGACGGGCTCTGGTCGGCGCGGCTGCTGGCGGACGACCCGCAGGCGGTGGTGGCGGCGCACCGGGCGTACTTCGCGGCGGGCGCGGACGTCGCGATAACCGCGAGCTACCAGGCGAGTTTCGAGGGCTTCGCGCGCCGCGGGGTCGGCCGGGCGCAGGCCGCCCGGCTGCTGGCGAGCAGCGTGGAGCTGGCCCGGGAGGCGGCGCGCCCGGAGCCGGGCGGGCGGCGGCGCTGGGTGGCGGCCTCGGTGGGCCCGTACGGGGCGGTGCTGGCGGACGGCTCGGAGTACCGGGGCCGGTACGGGCTGGGCGTCGCGGAGCTGGCGGACTTCCACCGGCCGCGGCTGGAGGTGCTGGCGGCGGCCCGGCCGGACGTGCTGGCGCTGGAGACGGTGCCGGACGTGGACGAGGCGCGGGCGCTGCTGGGGCTGGTGCGCGGGCTGGGGGTGCCGGCCTGGCTGTCGTACAGCATCGAGGGCGACCGGACCAGGGCCGGACAGCCGCTGGCGGAGGCGTTCGCGCTGGCCGCCGACGTGGACGAGGTGGTCGCGGTGGGCGTCAACTGCTGCACGCCGCAGGACGCGGACCGGGCGGTGGCGGTGGCCGCCGAGGTGACCGGGAAGCCGGTGGTGGTCTACCCGAACAGCGGGGAGAGCTGGGACGCCGGCCGTCGGGGCTGGCGCGGCGAGCCGACCTTCCGCTCGGCCCGGGTGGGCGGCTGGCTGGCGGACGGCGCGCGGCTGGTGGGCGGCTGCTGCCGGGTCGGGACGGACGGGATCGCGGCGCTGGCGGCGGAGGTGACGGTGCTGCGGGCGCAGTGCGCGGAGGCGGTGGGCTGACCTCGCGGGCGGGGTGAGGCCCGGCGCGGGGCGGTGAGGACCGGCGCGGGGTCACGTGTGCACGCCCCGGCCCGGACCTGGGCGCACGGCAGGTGAACACGGGGTCGAGGGCGGGTTACCCGGGGGGAAGGTGCACGGAGTCGGGGCGGCCTGGCAGACTCGTCCCGTCACCACTGTGGTCGACAATGTCGACCGCCTGTCAGCGCGGAGGTTCCCATGCCCGGCCCGATCCAGTCGCTTTCCCGGGCCGCCGCGATCATGCGCCTGCTGGCCGGCGGCGAGCGCCGGCTCGGCCTGTCCGAGGTCTCGACGGCACTGGACCTGGCCAAGGGCACGGCGCACGGCATCCTGCGCACGCTGCAGCAGGAGGGGTTCGTCGAGCAGGACCCGGAGACCGGCAAGTACCAGCTGGGCGCCGAGCTGCTGCGGCTGGGCCAGAGCTACCTGGACGTGCACGAGCTGCGGGCGCGGGCGCTGGTGTGGGCGGACGACCTGGCCCGGGCGGCCGGGGAGACGGTCTACCTGGGCGTGCTGCACCAGCAGGGCGTGCTGATCGTGCACCACGTGTTCCGGCCGGACGACACCCGGCAAGTGCTGGAGGTGGGCTCCATGCAGCCGCTGCACAGCACCGCCCTGGGCAAGGTGCTGGTGTCCTACGACCCGGTCGCGCGCGGCGAGTTGGGCGACGGCCCGTACGAGTCGTACACCGTGCGCACGCTGACCGAGGCGGCCGACGTGGACGCCGAGTGCGCGCTGGTCCGGGAGCGCGGCTGGGCGGACTCGATCGAGGAGACCTGGGAGGGCGTGGCCTCGATCGGCGCGCTGATCCAGGACCGGCGGCGCAACCCGGTGGGCGCGGTCTGCATCAGCGGGGCGGTCGAGCGGGTCTGCGAGGACGGCTTCGTGAAGCCCTCGCTGGTGGCCTCGGTGCGCAGCGCGGCGCGGGCGATCTCCCGCGACCTGGGCGCCGGGCGGTTCTGAGCACATCCACGGGCGGCTCGCGGAGGGCCGTCGATTCGTCACGCTGAGGCGCGGACGGGCGTAGGCCTGTCCGCGCCTCTGGCGTTTTGTCCTGTTTCGGGGCGCTCCGCTCGGTAACGTCGACGGACCTGTCGGGGTCAGGGTCACAGCTCCGTAACCCTGCCTTGACGCGGGGGCGACCTGGGGAGGAAGCTTCCGCATGACGGTCGACATTGTCGAACGATGGCCGGAGAGATCACTCCCACAGTGCGCTCACCCGCACAACGATCGACCGGCCGCCTGCCCCCACCCACCCTCCGGGCCATATGGACAAGGGAGTCTTTGTGTCCGCGTTCTCCAACGGCGACGTCTTCGTCGGCGAAACCCTCGGCACCGCCGCCCTGATACTTCTCGGCGGTGGCGTCTGCGCCGCCGTGACCCTCAAGAAGTCGAAGGCCGTCAACGCCGGCTGGCTGGCGATCACCTTCGGCTGGGGATTCGCGGTCCTCATCGCCGCCTACATGTCGGCCCCGAAGTCCGGTGCCCACCTCAACCCGGCCGTCACCATCGCCCTCGCGGTCAAGAGCGGCGAGTGGAGCCAGGTGCCGCTCTACCTCGGCGCCCAGCTGCTCGGCGCGATCATCGGCGCCGTCCTGGTCTGGGCCACCTACCTGGGCCAGTTCAACGCGAACAAGGAGCCCACCCTCGGCATCTTCTCGACCGGCCCCGAGATCCGGAACCCGGTCCAGAACGTGATCACCGAGGTCATCGGCACCTTCGTGCTCTGCTTCGCGATCCTCACCATCGGCACCAACAGCGGCCTCTCCCAGTCCGGCACCGGCACCCTGATGGTCGCCTTCACCGTCGTCGGCATCGGCCTCTCGCTGGGCGGCCCGACCGGCTACGCGATCAACCCGGCCCGTGACCTCGGCCCGCGCATCGCGCACGCCCTGCTGCCGATCCCGAACAAGGGCGGCTCCGACTGGTCGTACGCCTGGATCCCGGTCGTCGGCCCGATCCTGGGCGGACTCGCGGCCGGCGGCCTCTACAACGCCATCTTCTAAAGGACGGGTTCGACCCCGCCGCACACGGGGACTGACCGACCGACGCGTCAGGCCCACCCACCCCGTAACCCCCGAACCCGAGCCGAGGACCCTCCCCATGACCTCCACCGGTAACTACATCGCCGCGATCGACCAGGGCACCACCTCCAGCCGCTGCATCATCTTCGGCGCCGACGGCCGGATCGTCGCCGTCGACCAGCAGGAGCACCGGCAGATCTTCCCCCAGCCCGGCTACGTCGAGCACGACGCCGCCGAGATCTGGACCCGGGTGCAGTCGGTCGTCCGCGGCGCGCTGGAGAAGGCCGGCCTGACCAAGGACGACATCCGCGCGATCGGCATCACCAACCAGCGCGAGACCACCGTCCTGTGGGACAAGAACACCGGCGAGCCCGTGCACAACGCGCTGGTGTGGCAGGACACCCGCACCGAGGGCCTCTGCCGCGAGCTGGGCCGCAACGTCGGTCAGGACCGCTTCCGCCGCGAGACCGGCCTCCCGCTGGCCAGTTACTTCGCCGGCCCGAAGATCCGCTGGCTGCTGGACAACGTCGAGGGCCTGCGCGAGCGCGCCGAGGCCGGCGACATCCTGTTCGGCACCATGGACACCTGGGTGATCTGGAACCTCACCGGTGGTGTCGACGGCGGCAAGCACGTCACGGACGTCACCAACGCCAGCCGCACCATGCTGATGAACCTGCACACCCTGCAGTGGGACGACAAGATCGCCGAGTCGATGGGCGTCCCGATGTCCGTCCTGCCGGAGATCCGCTCCTCCGCCGAGGTGTACGGCGAGGCCGTCGGCGACCTGGCCGGCGTCCCGGTCGCCTCCGCGCTCGGCGACCAGCAGGCCGCGCTGTTCGGCCAGACCTGCTTCGACGAGGGCGAGGCCAAGTCCACCTACGGCACCGGCACCTTCCTCCTGCTGAACACCGGCGAGAAGATCGTCAACTCGTACCACGGCCTGCTGACCACCGTCGGCTACCGGATCGGCGACCAGGCCCCGGTGTACGCCCTGGAAGGCTCGATCGCCGTCACCGGCTCGCTCGTCCAGTGGCTGCGCGACCAGCTCGGCATCATCTCGACCGCCGCCGAGATCGAGACCCTCGCCAACACCGTCGAGGACAACGGCGGCGCCTACTTCGTCCCGGCCTTCTCCGGCCTGTTCGCCCCGTACTGGCGCTCCGACGCCCGTGGTGTGATCGCCGGTCTGACCCGGTACGTCACCAAGGGCCACCTGGCCCGGGCCGTCCTGGAGGCCACCGCCTGGCAGACCCGCGAGGTCGTCGACGCCATGCAGAAGGACTCCGGGGTCGAGCTCACCGCCCTCAAGGTCGACGGCGGCATGACCAGCAACAACCTGCTCATGCAGAACATCGCCGACGTCCTGGACGCCCCGGTCGAGCGGCCCTACGTGGCCGAGACCACCGCCCTCGGCGCCGCCTACGCGGCCGGACTCGCCGTCGGCTTCTGGAACGACCTCGACACCCTGCGGGCCAACTGGCACCGCGCCGCCGAGTGGACCCCCCGCATGGACGAGGCCACCCGGGAGCGTGAGTACAAGAAGTGGCTCAAGGCCGTGGAGCGCACCATGGGCTGGGTGGAGGAAGAAGAGAACAACTGACCGACAGCCGGTCGGGGCCCCGTGCCCCGACCGGCCGCCCGCCGTTCCGGCAGCGGGTGTCACCGCGTTTCACCGGCCCGCCGCACCGGGCCGACCGGCCTCTCCCGCAGAGGCCGCACCGCACACGAGAGGAGTAACGGCGCCGCCCGACCCGCGCGCCGTACACAACCACCATGGCAACCATCCCGACCCTGGGCGCCGAGCGCACCGCCGGCCACACCGCCTCCCGCGCCGAGACCCGCGAACTGCTCGGCAAGGCCACCTACGACCTGCTGGTGATCGGGGGCGGCATCCTCGGCACGGCCGTCGCCTGGACCGCGTCCCAGGCCGGCCTGAAGGTCGCCATGGTCGACGCCGGCGACTTCGCCGGTGCCACCTCCAGCGCCTCCTCCAAGCTCGTCCACGGCGGTCTGCGCTACCTGCAGACCGGCGCGGTCAAGCTGGTCGCGGAGAACCACAAGGAGCGCCGCGCGCTCTCCACCGACGTGGCCCCGCACCTGGTCAACCCGCTGACCTTCTTCGTGCCCGTCTACAAGGGCGGCCCGCACGGCGCCGCCAAGCTCGGCGCCGGCGTCTTCCTGTACTCGGCGCTGTCCGCCTTCCGCGACGGCATGGGCCGGGTCTCCACAGCCGCGCACGCCGCCCAGCAGGTGCCCGCGCTGCGCACCGAGGGCCTGCGCTCGGTGGCCGTCTACGGCGACCACCAGATGAACGACTCGCGCGTCGCCGTGATGACCGTGCGCGCCGCCGTCGACGCCGGCGCCGTGGTGCTCAACCACGCCGAGGTCACCGGCCTGCGCTTCACCGGCGGCCGGGTCACCGGCGCCGAGCTGCGCGACCGCCTGGACGGCAGCGAGTTCGGCATCGACGCCCGCCTGGTGCTGAACGCCACCGGCCCGTGGGTGGACCACCTGCGCAAGATGGAGGACGCGGGCGCCGCGCCGTCGATCCGCCTCTCCAAGGGCGCCCACGTGGTCGTCAAGCGCCGGGCGCCGTGGCGCGCCGCGCTGACCATCCCGATCGACAAGTACCGCGTCTCCTTCGCCATCCCGTGGGAGGACCACGTCCTGCTCGGCACCACCGACGAGGAGTACACCGGCGACCCGAAGGACGTCCGGGCCACCGAGGCGGACATCGACCAGATCATGGGCGAGGCCGCGCACGCGATCCGCGACGAGCACCTCGACCGCGACCTGATCACCTACTCCTTCGCCGGCCTGCGGGTGCTCCCGGGCGGCCCGGGCGACACCGCCGCCGCCAAGCGCGAGACGGTCGTCACCGAGGGCCGCGGCGGCATGCTGTCGGTCTCCGGCGGCAAGTGGACCACCTACCGGCACATCGGCCGCACCGTGCTGGAGAAGCTGGCCCACGTGCCCGGCACCAGCCTCGGCGAGGACATGTCCCCGATCGCCCCGACCGTCCCGCTGCCGGGCGTCGGCGCGCCGAACGCGGTGGCGCACCGCCTGCTGATCGACCGCGACCCGGGCTCGCGGATGGAGCCGCTGGTGGCCAAGCACCTGGCCAGCCACTACGGCACCCTGTCCTTCGACATCGCCCGCATGATCGACGAGAACCCGGAGCTCGGCCGGCCGATCCACGAGGACGGTCCGGACGTCTGGGCGCAGGTCGCGTACGCGGCGGACAACGAGTGGGCGTACACCACGGACGACGTGCTGCGCCGCCGCACCACCATGACGGTGCGCGGTCTGGACACGCCGGAGATCCGGGCCGAGGTCGAGGCCTTCCTCGCGAAGCGCGGCACCAAGTAGGCACGGCCGGGCGAAGCGCGGTAGCGCGCGGGTCCTCCGCGGCGGGCGGGCGTTCGGGGTCTTCCCCGGGCGCCCGCCCGCCGTTTCGCCGTGCGGCCGTTCGGCTGTACGGCTGTACGGCTGGTCCGTCAGACCGGGACGCCGGCCTTGACCACCCGCTTCGGGTGGAGGTCGGACCGGGTGAGGACGGTGAGGTCGGCGAGCGGGTCGCCGTCGAGCACCAGCAGGTCCGCGTGGGCGCCCGGGGCGAGGGTGCCGATCTCCCCCGCCATGCCGAGCAGCCGGGCCGCCGTGGTGGTCGCCGAGCGCAGCACGTCCGCGACCGGCTGGACCCGGGCGCGCAGGGTGAACTCCTCCAGCTGGGCCGGGTGCAGCGGGCCGAGCAGGTCACTGCCGTAGACGAGGTCGACGCCCGCGCGGTGGGCGCGTTCCAAGGCCTCCAGGCCCCGGTCTCGGACCTCGGCGAGCTTGCCCAGCGAGGCGGCCGGCAGGCCGGAGGCGGCACCGAGCCTGGCGGTCTCCTCGTAGGCGACCAGGGTGGGCACCAGGAAGGCGTCCTTCTCCAGCAGCAGGGCGATCGTGCCGTCGTCCAGCAGGTTGCCGTGCTCGACGCAGCGCACGCCGGCCCGCAGGGCGCGGTCGATCGCGCGCGGGTGGTAGGCGTGCACGGTGACGTAGCGGTTGTGGTTCTCGGCCTCCTCGACGACCGCGCGGATCTCCTCCTCGCTGTACTGGACGGCACCGATCTCGTCGTGCGGGGAGGCGACGCCGCCGGAGAGCAGCACCTTGAGGTGGTGGGCGCCC
The DNA here is from genome assembly GCF_042268845.1 of Kitasatospora sp. NPDC056273. Classification (NCBI taxonomy): domain Bacteria; kingdom Bacillati; phylum Actinomycetota; class Actinomycetes; order Kitasatosporales; family Streptomycetaceae; genus Kitasatospora; species Kitasatospora sp. NPDC056273. The sequence continues at coordinate 13,850 of NZ_JBHJSJ010000101.1, forward strand.
TTGCGGAACTCGTCCCGGGCGGCGGTGCGCACCGCGTCCACGCCGTCGGCGATCCGGGCGAAGTTCGGGCGGGACTCGCAGCAGGGCAGCACGTCCTCGCCGAGCGGGCGCAGGTCGCCGTGGCCGCCGGTCTGGGACAGCGCCTTGCCGCCGTGCAGCAGCCGCGGGCCGGGTACCAGGCCCTCGTCCAGGGCCCGGGCCATCCCGTGGTCGGCGCCCCCGACGTCGCGGACGGTGGTGAAGCCGCGGCGCAGCATCCGCTCGGCCTCGGCGAGGGCGCGCACGGTGGCGTAGCCGGCAGTCCAGTTCGCGAAGTCGGGCAGGTCGAGCGAGGTGATCAGCAGGTGGACGTGGGCGTCGATCAGGCCCGGCAGCACGGTGCCGCCGGCCGCGTCGAGGACCCGGACGTCCTCGCCGGCGGCGGGCGGGCGGCCGGTGCCGGTGGCGGCGATCCGGCCGTCGGCGGCCTCCAGCCAGCCGAGGTCGGTGCGGGTGCCGTCCTCGGGGTGGAGCAGGTGGGCGTTGGTGATCAGCAGTCGACTCACGGAGCGGCTCCTCGTTCAGTACGGCTCGTATTGAATACGACTCGTACTGAATACACCATGTATCGTTCTCCCGTGAACCCGCCCCCCGCCGACACCGCCCCCCGACCACCCAGACGCCGCATCCACACCCGGGCCCGGCTGCTGGCCGCGGCGAGCGAGCTGTTCCTCTCCGTCGGCTTCGCCCGGACGAGCATCGAGGACGTCTGCGCCGCCGCCGGCTACACCCGCGGCGCCTTCTACTCGAACTTCGGCAGCAAGGAGGACCTGCTGCTGGCCCTCTTCGACGACCAGGCGGGGCAGCGGCTGGCCGAGCTCGCGGAGCTGGCCGCCGCCTGCGAGTCGCTGGCGCCGCGGGAGCGGGCCCGGCGGTTGGTGGAGGCGCTGCTGCGGGTCGAGCCGGCGGAGACCGGGTGGATCCTGCTGTTCCTGGAGTTCCGGCTGGTCGCGGCCCGGAGCCCGGCGCTGGCCGAGCAGGTCGCCGCGCACGACCGGGCGGTCGCGGCCGCGCTGGCCGGGGTCCTGGAGCGGAACCTGCCGGAGCTGGTGCCCCCGGGCGCGAGCGCCGGGCAGGCCGCGGCGGTGGTCCTGGCGGCGCGCGAGGGGGTGCTGGCCCGGACGGCGGCGGGCGGCGCGGCCGCGGAGGAGCTGCTGGCGGCGACGGCGGCGGTGCTGTCGGGGCTGCCGGGGCGCTGACCCGACTCCTGGCACGGCCGGGAGGCCGGAAACGCCGAGGGGCGGCACCCGTACGGTCACGGGT
>NZ_JBHJSJ010000102.1:0-15036 GCF_042268845.1 Kitasatospora sp. NPDC056273
GAGGGAGCCACTGCGGAGCATTGGCGACCGACGACAACGCGGCGAGGTGCGTGCCCCGGCGTCGCCCCGCAGACGCGAGTTCGAAGACAGGCCCTATGGGCGAGCAGCGCGGTGAGGTCGTCCCGGGTGACCGCGCCGCCGTCGTAGAAGCGGTAGCTCTTGCGGGCGAAGGCCTCCCGGCGCTGGGCGTCGGTCTCCTTCCGGCCGGGCAGCCCGACCCGCTCGCGGCCCGCCAGCCGGGCCCGGTCGCGCAGGCCCGGGTCGGACAGCTGGGCCTTGACCTGGAGCTTGCTGGCCTTGGACTGGTGGTGGCCGCCGTGGCTGCCCTGGTCCATCAGGGCGGCCTCGCGCGGGTTGAGCTCGACACAGGCGACCAGGTTCGGGTGCCCGGTGCGGTCGTCCCCGGTGACGACCGCGGCCGAGCGACGCACCCAGGTGTGCTCCTCGATCGCGCGGGCGATCTCGTCCAGCTCGACCCGGTACCCGCGCAGCTTGACCTGGTTGTCCACCCGGCCGGCGAACTGGAGGGTGCCGTCCGGGTTCCACCGCACCAGGTCGCCGGTGCGGTACAGCCGCTCGCCGGGGGCGAACGGGGAGCGGACGAACCGCTCCGCGGTCAGCTCCGGCCGGTTCAGGTAGCCGCGGGCCAGCTGGACGCCGCCGATGTACAGCTCGCCGACGCCGTCGGCGGCGACCGGCCGCAGCTCCTCGTCGAGGACGTGGCACTGGGTGTCGGCCACCGGTCGGCCGATCGGCACCGAGCCGGCGCCGTCGGCCGGATCGGCCGGGTCGACCAGGTGCCAGGTGGCGTTGATGGTGCACTCGGTCGGGCCGTACAGGTTGACCAGCGCGGCCTCCGGGAGGGCGCGGCCCAGGTCGCGGGCGAGCCGCCGGGAGAGCGCCTCACCGCCGGAGAACACCCGGGTCAGGCCGGTGCAGTCGGCGAAGCCCTCGGTGTCCAGCAGCGCCCGGAGCAGGGTGGGCACGCACTGGAGCGCGGTCACCCCGTGCCGCCGGACGGCGGCGACCAGCGCCTCCGGGTCCCGGTAGAGGCCGGGCGTGCCGGCCGCCACCCGGGCGCCGACGGCCGGGGCGAGGATCTCCCACTGCGCGGCGTCGAAGCTCATCGGGGTCTTCTGCAGCACGGTGGTCCCGGGGGCGAGGTGCCCGGCGGAGTGCATCCAGCGCAGCTGGGAGACCACCGAGCGGTGCTCGATCATGACGCCCTTGGGGCGGCCGGTGCTGCCCGAGGTGTAGATCACATAGGCCAGCGACTCCGGCTCGGCGGCCGCCTCGGGCGCTTCCTCGTGTGCCTCCTCCGCCGCCGCCTCCGGCAGCGGAGCGGCGTCCTCGCAGGCCTCGAAGGTGACGACCGCGGTCCCGGCCGGGACCAGCGCGGCCAGCCGCTCGCGCAGGTGCGCCTGGGTCAGCACGATCCGGGTGCCGCTGTCCTCGACCATGTAGCGGATCCGGTCCTCGGGGTACTCCGGCGACAGCGGCAGGTAGCCGGCCCCGGCGTACAGCACGCCCCAGGCCCCGGCGACCAGCTCGACGGAGGGCTCGACGTACAGGCCGACGCAGCCGTCCGGGACGGCGCCCAGGCGGCGCAGCAGCGCGGCCAGCCGGCGGGCCGTCCCGGCCAGCTCCTGGAAGGTGAGGCCGCCGCCCTCGCCGAGGACGGCCGGCGCGCCGGGCCGGGTCTGCGCCTGCCGGTCGAGCAGCCCGGTGAGCGCGGTGCCGACCGGGGCCCGGCGGGCGCGCGGGACGGCGGGGGCGCCGGTGGTGGCGGCGGTCTCGGTGGTGCCAATGGTGCCGGTGGTGGCGGTGGTGTCGGTGGTGGGGACGGACGGGGTGTCGCGCATGGAAACGGCCTTCGGTGCGTGGACGTACGGGTGTGGCCGTACGGGGCGTGGCCTCCTGCTCACCAGGAGCACCGGGGAACGCCATCCACCGTCGGCCGCCCGCTGTCCCACCCGCCTGAGGCACCGGTCGCGACCTGCGCCGATGCCGTCCCGGCCACCCGTGCCGCCGTCCCGGGCGGGGGCCCGCCCTGTCCCACCCCGCCCGGCCGCGCACCCGGGCATTCGCCCGTTCACGATCACGTAACCGAACGGAAGCGCACCGTCGGTAGCGTCGGCGGCATGAAGGCATCACGCACTCGCCCCGAACGGCTCTGGCACCGGCCCTTCCGCAGGTCCGACCGCAGGTGCGCGGCGCCCGAGGGCCAGGCCACCCGGCCGCCCGCGCTCACCGGCGGCCCGTACCGGACCGTGCGGCCGCACCCGCCCGCCGTCCGCGCCGCCGGTCCGGCGCCGGAGGCCCCGTCCCGACTGTCCCTGCCGGATGGGACCGGGCTGCTGCTGCGCCCGGCCGGGCCGGCCGACCGGGCGGCGGCGCTGGCGATGCACGGGCGCTGCTCCCCCGCCGCGCTGCGGCTGCGCTACCACGGCCCGGTCCGCGACGCCGGCCGCTACCTGGACCACCTGCTGGACCCGCGGCACGGCCGCAGCTACGCGGTGGCCGCCCCGGACGGGCGGATCCTCGCGCTCGGGCACCTGATGTGGGACGACGGCGAGGCCGAGCTGGCCGTCCTGGTCGAGGACGACTGGCAGCGGCACGGGCTGGGCGCGGCGCTGCTGCGGCGGCTGTCGGCGACGGCCCGGGCGGCCGGCGTCCGCACGGTGTACGCGGTGACCCAGGGCGGCAACACCGGGCTGATCGCCGCGATGCGACGGCTGGACGCGCCGCTGGACTTCCGGGCCGAGGACGGCACCCTGGTGATCACCGCCACGCTGGCCGCCGGGGATCCGGCCGGCTGCGCCCACCATCCGGGACGCTGATCATTTCTTCACCAGATCCTTACCCGGCCAGGTCGGGAACCCGACGGTGGTCGTCGAGCGTCGTCAAAGCAGTAGGGGTTCGGAGCCGAACCCTTGGGGCTGCTCCGTACACCGCTCTCCCCGACAGGCCGTCAGCAGCACCCGCGAGCGCGTCGCAGCAGGCGGCACGGGGTCCGGATCGTCCGGTCGGGCGACGGAGTCGGTAGGCTGACCCCCGTCCCCGCCGCCCGACGGCCCGTTATTCGGCCACGGGTGGTGCCGCAGCAAGGAGGAACCACTGAGCATGGCAGGCACCGAATCGGAGCCCACAGGCGCACGCGACGCCTCGCTGCCGGCCCGCGCCAAGATCGCGGTCACCGCCGGCCGGGTCGCCGCCGCCGTGTCGCGCAAGGCCGGGCGCGGGAGCGGCTCGGTGATCGGCGGCAAGGTCGCCCTCAAGCTCGACCCCGACCTGCTCGCCACCCTCGCCGAGAACCTCGACGTCGTCCTGGTCAGCGCGACCAACGGCAAGACCACCACCACCCGCCTGATCGCCGAGGCGCTGCGCGCCGCCGGTCCGGTGGTCTCCAACGCCCTGGGCGCCAACATGCCCGCCGGCATCACCTCCGCCCTGGCCGGCGGCAACGACGCCCGCTTCGGCGTGATCGAGGTCGACGAGAAGTACCTGGCGATGGTCGCCCGCGACACCCGCCCCAAGGCGATCGCCCTGCTCAACCTCTCCCGCGACCAGCTCGACCGCGCCGCCGAGACCCGGATGATGGCCGAGAAGTGGCGCGAGGGCCTCCAGAACACCGAGGCCGTGGTCATCGCCAACGCCGACGACCCGCTGGTGACCTGGGCCGCCTCCTCCTGCAAGAAGGTGGTCTGGGTGGCCGCCGGACAGGCCTGGAAGGAGGACGCCTGGTCCTGCCCCGCCTGCGGCGGTGTGATGCAGCGCCCCGGCGACGACTGGTTCTGCCAGGACTGCGGCTTCCGCCGGCCCAACCCGCACTGGGCGCTCCAGGGCACCCACGTGATCGACCCGCAGCGCGGCGCCTGGCCGATCCAGCTCCAGCTGCCGGGCCGGGCCAACCTGGCCAACGCCACCAGCTCGGCCGCCGTCGCCGCCGTGTTCGGCGTCGCCCCGCAGGTCGCCCTGGAGCGGATGCGCTCGGTGGCCGCCGTGGCCGGCCGCTACGACGTGGTCCAGTACCAGGGCCGGGACATCCGCCTGCTGCTGGCCAAGAACCCGGCCGGCTGGCTGGAGACCTTCTCGCTGATCGACGGCCCGCCCGCTCCGGTGATCCTCTCCGTCAACGCCCTCGACGCCGACGGCACCGACACCTCCTGGCTGTGGGACGTCGACTACGAGCGCCTCGCCGGGCACCCGGTCTTCGTGATGGGCCAGCGCAAGCTGGACCTGGCCGTCCGCCTGGAGGTCGCCGGACTCCAGTTCCACGTGGTCGACACGCTGGAGCAGGCCGTCCGGATGGCCCCGCCCGGCCGGATCGAGGCCATCGCCAACTACACCGCCTTCCAGCAGCTGCGGAAGGTCGTGGCCGGCTGATGCCGCGCCCGCACACCAGTCTTTACGTGACGGAAGGCCTTCGAGGATGAGTGAGAGCAGCCTGCGCGTGGTCTGGGTCTACCCGGACCTGCTCAGCACCTACGGCGACCGGGGCAACGCCCTGGTCGTGGAGCGCCGGGCCCGCCAGCGCCACCTCAACGTGACCCGGATCGACGTCCGCTCCGACCAGGCGATCCCCACCAGCGGCGACATCTACCTGATCGGCGGCGGCGAGGACCGCCCGCAGCGCCTGGCCGCCGAGCGGCTGCGCGCCGACAGCGGCCTGGTGCGGGCCGCCGAGAACGGCGCGATCATCTTCGGCGTCTGCGCCGGCTTCCAGATCATGGGCCACGAGTTCATCAACGACCTCGGCGAGCGCGAGCCGGGCCTGGGCCTGCTCGACGTCTGGACCACCCGCGGCGAGGGCGCCCGCTGCGTCGGCGACGTGCTCGCCGACGTCGACCCCCGGCTCGGCCTGCCGCAGCTGACCGGCTTCGAGAACCACCAGGGCGTCACCCATCTCGGCCAGGGCGTGCAGCCCTTCGCCACCGTCAGCGTCGGCCGGGGCAACGGCACCGGTGACGGCACCGAGGGCGCCTGGCGGGACACCGTGTTCGGCACCTACCTGCACGGCCCGGTGCTGGCCCGCAACCCCGCCGTGGCCGACATGCTGCTCAAGCTGGCGCTGGACGTCGCCGCGCTGCCGCCGGCCGACACCACCTGGTACGACGCGCTGCGCGCCGAGCGCATCGCGGCCGCGACGCGTCCCCAGTAGTACATCCGTACGCCCCGGCCGGGTGCCCGCCATGCGGTCACCCGGTCCGCGGGCGGCCCCGGACGTACCACAATGGGGCTGCCTACTGCACACCCTCCTCGGCAGCAGGCTGCAATTCCGCGCGGGGGCGCCGACGGCGCCGCTCCCGCGTCGGCTCCTGCCCGGCCGGACCAGGGGCCGTATGCTCGACTTCGCGGCCGTTTTCGGGCGTTCTGTCCGGATCGGCCGGTCCTTCACCCCGCGGCCACCTCCCTGCCACCACGGCGAGGGAGCGCCCCGTTACGGTGACGGCTCGTCGTCCCAGCCTGTAGTCCGGCCGTTCCTCGGTTCTGCTCGGGAGTTGCAAAGCTAATGCGTATCGGAGTGCTGACCAGCGGCGGTGACTGCCCCGGCCTGAACGCGGTGATCCGCTCCGTGGTCCACCGGGGGGTGGTCGACCACGGCGACGAGATCATCGGGTTCGAGGACGGGTGGCGCGGTTTCCTTGAGGGCCACCACCGCCCCCTGACCCTGGACTCGGTGAGCGGCATCCTGGCCCAGGGCGGCACCATCCTCGGTTCCTCCCGGGTCCAGCCGAGCCACCTGCGGGACGGCGTCGAACGGGCCAAGAAGTACTGCGCCGACCTCGGCCTGGACGCGGTCATCCCGATCGGCGGCGAGGGCACCCTGAAGGCCGCCAAGCTGATGAGCGACGCGGGCCTGCCGATCGTCGGCGTGCCCAAGACCATCGACAACGACATCGCCGCCACCGACGTGACCTTCGGCTTCGACACCGCCGTCTCGGTCGCCACCGAGGCGCTGGACCGGCTGAAGACCACCGCCGAGTCCCACCAGCGCGTCATGGTCGTCGAGGTCATGGGCCGGCACACCGGCTGGATCGCGCTGAACGCGGGCATGGCCGCCGGCGCGCACGCCATCGTCGTCCCGGAGCGCCCGTTCCACATCGACAAGCTCACCGAGGTCGTCCGCGAGCGCTTCGACCGCCAGAAGAAGTTCGCCATCGTGGTCTGCGCCGAGGGCGCCAAGCCCGAGCCCGGCACCATGCACTGGGAGGAGGGCACCAAGGACATCTACGGCCACGAGCGGTTCACCGGCATCGCCACCCAGCTCTCCCGCGAGCTGGAGCACCGCCTCGGCAAGGAGGCCCGCCCGGTGATCCTCGGCCACACCCAGCGCGGCGGCACCCCGACCGCCTACGACCGGGTGCTCGCCACCCGCTTCGGCTGGCACGCCGTCGAGGCCGTCCACAAGGGCGCCTTCGGGCACATCACCGCGCTGCAGGGCACCAACATCAACCTGGTGCCGCTGGCCGAGGCGGTCGCCGAGCTGAAGACCGTGCCGCAGGACCGCTACCTGGAGGCCGAGACGGTCCTCTGACCGCCCCCTGCCCTCCCCGGAGGCCCCCGGCCCGCCCCGCGCAGCCCGGGGGCCTCCGTACGTCCCAGGCCTCCGTACGTCCCAGGGGCGCTTGCCGCACCCGGCGGGCGTGCGGCGGCCCCCGCCGTTAGCGTGTCCGGCATGGAGATCCTCGCCTACGGAGTGCAGGCCGACGAGCGGCCACTGCTGGAGCAGGCCTTCGCCGGCCGCCACGGGCTGCGCTGCCTCGACGTGTTCCTCAACCGCGACACCGCCCCGCTGGCCGCCGGCTACCCGGCCGTCAGCAGCAGCGTCAACGCCGTCCTGGACGCCGAGACCCTCGCCGTCCTCGCCGCTGGCGGCACCGAGCTGATCGCCCAGCGCTCCACCGGCTTCAACAACATCGACCTCGACGCGGCCGCCGAGCTCGGCCTCACCGTCGCCCGGGTCTCCCACTACAGCCCGTACTCCGTGGCCGAACACGCCTGGACCCTCGCGCTGGCCGTCAACCGCCGCCTCACCCGCGCCGCGAGCCGATCCCGCGAGTTCGACTTCCGCCTCGACGGGCTCCTCGGCCGCGACATCCACGGCATGACCGTCGGCGTCATCGGCACCGGCAAGATCGGCGAGTGCTTCGCCCGCATCGCCGCCGGCTTCGGCACCGAACTCCTCGGCTGGGACATCGCGCGGAACCCGGCCTGCCTCGACCTCGGCATGCACTACACCGAACTGCCCGAACTCCTCTCCCGCGCCGACCTGGTGAGCCTCCACGTCCCCCTCCTCCCGGCCACCCACCACCTCATCGACGGCGCCGCCCTCGCCCGCATGAAGGACGACGCCATCCTCATCAACTCCAGCCGCGGCGGCCTCGTCGACAGCGCCGCCCTGGTCGAGACCCTGCGCGCCGGCCGCCTCTCCGGCGTCGGCCTCGACGTCTACGAGGAGGAGACCGGCGTCTTCTTCACCGACCGCTCCATCGAGGGCATCACCGACGACACCCTCGCCCGCCTCGTCACCTTCCCCCAGGTCCTCGTCACCAGCCACCAGGCCTACTTCACCCGCACCGCCGTCGGCCAGATCATCGACGCCACCGCCAGCAACATCGACGACCACGCCGCCGGCCGCCGCAACGAGAACACCCTGGTCCCCAGGAACTGACACCGCGGATGGTGACCCGGGTCACGGGAACCGGTCCTCCCACCCGGACAAGGCATGACGTGAACCATCCACACTCCCGGCTCCGGGCCGGGAACCCCGAAGCGTTCCGCGACCTCTTCCGGGACCACGCCTCCCTGGTGTACCGCCACGCCGTGCGCGTGACCGGGAACTGGGCACTCGCCGAGGACGTGGTCTCGCTGACCTTCCTCGAGGCCTGGCGCCTGCGCGGGAAACTCCGCGACGAGGGCGACAGTCCACGCCCCTGGCTCATGGGCATCGCCGTCAACGTGCTGCGCAACACGACGCGCGCCGCCCGCCGCCACAGCGCGGCCCTGGCCCGCATGCCCGCGACCGACCCGGTCCCCGACTTCGCCGACGAACTCGTCGGCCGCATCGCCGACTCCGAGCAACTCGCCGCCGCCCACAAGGCCTTGGGGCGCCTGCGGCGCTCGGAACGCGAGGTCTTCGCGCTCTGCGTCTGGTCCGGGATCGGCTACGCGGAGGCGGCGGCCACCCTCGGCATACCCGTCGGCACCGTACGCTCGCGCCTCTCCCGCGCCCGCACCCGACTGCGCAGACTCGCGGCCGAGGAACTGCGCGCCGCGCAGCAGAACACGGAACCGCTCCCGATCCCCGGACAAGTACAGGGCAGCCGCAGCACCGCGGCCCGGCCGCACAAGGAGACGCACCGATGATCCGCAACTCGCGGCGGCACACCGAACCGCTCGACCACGCGGAACTGGCCCGTCTACTGCCGGCGCCGGCCGATCCCCGCCTGGCGGCCGACCGCCAGGACCTGCTCGAGGAGCACCTGATGAGCGAGATCCACCGGCCCGACCAGGCCGCCCCCGCGGCCGCCCCGGTACGGCGCCCGCTGCGCCGCACCGTCCTCTTCGCGGCGCCGGTCGCTGCGGCCGCGGCCCTCGCCGTGGTCGTCTCCCTGAACACCCCGGCCGACACCGTCGGCTCCCCACGGCTGGTCAGGGCACCCGTCGTGCGGATCGAGGAGGGGAGCACCGTCCAGCTCGCCTCGACGGTCCACGCGATCGCCGCCGCCGCGACGGCGCGCACCACGCCCCAGCCCGGACCGGGCCAGTTCGTCTACGTCAAGAGCCAGGTCTCCTTCATGGCCACCCGTCACAACGTGGACACCGGGGAGTCCGCCACCTGGGTCCAGCCGCTCCACGACCGCGAGGTGTGGAAGTCCCCCGACGGCACCAAGGGCTGGCTGGACGAGCCGGGCTACCAGTCGAAGGGCGGCATCACGCTGGACACCAAGGAGCCCCGCGAGCAGCTGACCTACCAGTGGCTCGCGGCCCAGCCCGCCGACCCCGACGCGCTGCTGAAGTCCGTCTACTCGACGGTGAGCGGCGACCGGGACCACGACCAGCAGGCGTTCAACGAGATCGGCTCCATCATCCGCGAGCAGCTCGTCCCCTCCGCCCTCGCCGCCGCGCTCTACGAGGCCGCCGGCAAGATCCCGGGCGTGGTGGTGGTCGAGCACGCGCAGGACGTCTCCGGCCGCGACGGGATCGCGTTGGCGCGGCTCGACCCCCAGACCGGCGAGCGATCGGAGTGGATCTTCGATCGGGAGAGCCACCAGTACCTCGGCAGCCGTGGCGTGCAGGTCCGGGAGGAGTACGGCATCAAGCCCGGCACCGTCGTGGAGCGCACGACCATCGTCACCCGGGCCGTCGTCGACGCGAAGAACCAGCGCCCCGGCGCCGGGCAGGCCACGGCCTGACGGTCCCACGCCCGATGGGGGCCGCCGGCCGCCGCAACGGGATCACCCCGGCACCGGCGGCCCCTCAACGATCGGGCCCACCTCGTCGGTCATCGGCGGAGCCGCCCCCGCCGAGCAGGGCGGCGGCCACCTGGTCGAAGTACGGTGTCACCTCGGGCAGGGTCGCGGCGGCGAGCACGTCGCTGCGCACCACGGTCCGCACCACGCTGATGCCCAGCAGCCAGGCGCTGAACAGCTCCGCCCGCAGATCCGCGTCCGGCCCGTCGACCAGGGCGCGCAGGCCCGCGATGTAGGTGTCGCACACCTGGTCGTGCAGCTGACCGCGGATCGTCTCGTCGCCGGCCGACCGCAGCATGGCGATGAACGGGTGGTCGCCCACCGACTCCGGCCGTTCCTCGCGGAGGATCATCTCCAGTAGCCTGTAAGGGAGTTGGCCGGGCGGGCCGGCCAGCACGGCCCCGGCCTCCTGCGCGTCCTCGGCCGACGCCTCCTCGAACAGCTTCCGCTTCGAACCGAAGTACCGGAACACCAACGAGGCGTCCACGCCCACATCCTGGGCGATGCCGCGGACGTTCGCCCCGGCGTAGCCCTCGCGGCCGAAGTGGACCCGGGCGGCCGCCAGCAGGGCGGCTCTGGTGGCCTCCCGGTCGCGCTTGTGGCGCGGCGACCGGCCGCTCGACGGTGCGGTCACGGCATTCTCCCGGTGGATCGACAGGTGCTGCGGCATCAAGTCATCAGCTGTTGACATGGTATCCCGGCGCGATTAGCTTCGACCGAGTCATCAATCGATGACTTGGCGGCGCGCGTATGCGCATGCCTTCCCACAGGTCGGTTCCCGCCGCACCGGCGTTGCCCGCCGCGAGTTCTCCCGTGTTCACCGTTCCGTGGAGGTCCCAGCGTGAAAACGATTGTTGTCTCGGGTGGTACGGACGGCATCGGCAAGGCCGTTGCCCTGACGTACCTGGGGCGCGGCGACGAGGTCGTCGTCCTCGGCCGCAACGCCGAGAAGGGCGCCGAGGTGCTCGCGGAGGCCGAGCGCATCGGCGCCGGGGACCGCGCACACTTCATCGCCGCCGACCTCAGCCTGGTCAGCGAGACCCGCAGGGCCGTCGGTGAGATCCGGGACCGGTTCGCCGGGATCGACGGACTGGTCCTGTGCGCCCAGCACTTCCGCTCGTCGCGCCTGGTCACGGCCGAGGACTTCGAGCACACCTTCGCGCTGTACTACCTGAGCCGCTTCGTCCTCAGCCACGAACTGGCCGACCTGCTGGCCGCCGCACCGGCGCCCGTCGTGGTCAACGTCTGCGGCCCGGGCGTCGACTTCGGCGAGATCCGCTGGGACGACCTGGGCCGTGAGCGCGACTACAGCGGCATCGACGCCCTGATGCAGGGCAGCCGCCTCAACGACCTGCTCGGCGTCGGGTTCGCCCAGCGGCGGCCGGCCGGTCCGGTGCGGTACGTGCTGCTGAACCCGGGCAGCGTCCGCACCGGTTTCTCGGGTGAGTACGACCCGGTCATGGCCGAGCAGATCGAGGCCGCGCGGCGGAACGCCAGGCCGGTGGAGGAGGGGATCGTGCCGGTCCTGGCGGCGCTCGACGCGCCGCCCGCCGAGACCCTCTCCGCCTCCATGACGGGCGCGCCGCTGGAGCTCACCGGCCCCGCCTTCGACCCCGAGGCGGCGCGGCGCCTCCACGAGCTGACCACCGCGCTGCTCGCCGACGCGGCCTCCTGAACCGGGACCGGGAGGACCCCGGCCGCGACGCCCGCCTCCCGGCGACCCCTCAGGGCCGGCCGAGCGCCTGGCGGTACCAGGGGGCGGCCTCGGGGAGGCGGGCCAGGGGGCCGGGGCCGGGCGGGCAGGCGGCGAGGTGCCAGATCCGGTCGCTGCGGTACCAGTGGTCGCGGGCGATCAGGCCGAACTGCCGCTCGGAGACCCGGCCGGGCGCGGCGGCCAGCAGTCGGCGGCACTCCTCCCAGGGGGTGTCCGGGCCGTCCGGGGCGGGCAGCAGGCCGAGGGCGGCCAGGGCCGTGAGCAGGTCGCCGCCGCGGACCGGGTCGGGGTGCGAGGCGTGGTGGACGCCCGTCGGGGCGGCCTGCCCGTCCAGGGCGAGCGCGGTGATCAGCCGGGCCAGGTCGGCGCGGTCGACCATCGAGAGCCGGGTGCGGCCGCCCTCCCAGCGGACCGGCACCCGGCGGACCAGCTCCGCCAGCGCGGGCACCACCCAGCGGTCCCCGGTGCCGGTCACCAGTCCGGGGCGCAGCACGCACCCGCCGGCCGCCAGCGCGTGGCCCTCGCCGAGCAGCCGGGTGCGGCTGGCCTCGGACACCGGGGCGGGCGGCACCTCGTCCACCTCGATGCCCTGGTGCGGGCCCTCGCCGTAGACCGCGGCCGTGGAGAGGTGGACGATCCGTCGCACCCCGGCGCGGGTGGCGGCCGCCATCAGGGCGGCGGTGCCCCGGTCGTTGACCGCCTCGCACTCCTCGGCTCCGCCGTCGACCCGGGAGGCGAGGTGCACCAGTGCCCCGGCGCCCGTACAGAGCTCCGTGAGCGCCGCCGGGTCGGCCAGGTCGCCCGGGACCCAGGCGGGGCCCGGTACGGCCTCCTGGGGCGGTGTGCGGGCCAGGGCGCGTACCCGGACGCCGCGCGCGGCGAGGGCCGCGAGCACGCCGGAGCCGATGAAGCCGGTCGCCCCGGTCAGCGCGACCGTGGTGGGCGCCGCGGGACCGTGTTCCGTCGCCATCTCCGAGCCTCCCTGCCGAATCCCCGAGCCCTCGGACTCCGAGCCCCCGAGCCTCCCCGCCGACCGGCCGGTCAGTCTAGCCAGGAGGCGCTCCGGTGGGGAGACACCCGTACGGAGGGGGTGGGGGGATGGCCCGGGGTAAGGCCCACCTAGGCTGTATGTCAAGCAAAACGGGCGAACCGGACCCGCGTTTTGGACCACGAGGACGGAAAGCAGGACCCGCCGATGGGCGACGGAATGTCAGGAATGCACCACCACGGCGGGATGACCCAACTAGGCCCGTTCAGCTTGTCCAACGTCTGGACCTGGTCCCCCGACTGGGTGTTCCTGCTCGGCGGACTGGTCCTCCTGGGGCTGTACGCGGCGGGCGTGGTGCGGCTGTACCGGCGCGGCGACCGCTGGCCGATCGGCCGGGCGGTCGGCTGGGCGGCGGGTGTCGCCACCATGCTGCTGGTCACCTGCACCGGGCTGAACGACTACGGCATGGTGCTGTTCAGCGCGCACATGATCCAGCACATGGTGCTCTCCATGCTGACGCCGATCCTGCTGCTGCTGGGCGCCCCGATCACGCTGGCGCTGCGCGCCCTGCGCCCGGCCGGCAAGGGCCGTCCGCGCGGGCCGCGCGAGCTGCTGGTGGCGCTGCTGCACAGCCGGTACATGCGGATCGTCTCGCACGCGGCGTTCACCATCCCGATGTTCATCGCGAGCCTGTACGGGGTCTACTTCACCCCGCTGTTCGACTTCCTGATGCAGTACCGCCTCGGGCACATCTTCATGATGGTGCACTTCCTGCTCACCGGTCTGGCCTTCTTCTGGCCGATCATGGGCGTGGACCCGGGCCCGCACCGCCCGGGCCACGTGATGCGGATCATCGAGCTGTTCATGGGGATGCCGTTCCACGCCTTCTTCGGCGTGGCGGTGATGATGGCGGGCCACCCGCTGGTCACCACCTTCACCGTGGAGGGCGCACCACCGGGGACGAACCTGCTGGAGGACCAGAAGCTGGCCGGCGGCATCACCTGGGCGTTCGGCGAGATCCCGACCGCGATCGTGCTGATCGCGCTGGTCTACCAGTGGATGGGCTCCGAACAGCGGCAGGCCCGCCGCCGCGACCGCTCCGAGGAGCGCACCGGCGACGCCGAGCTGGAGGCGTACAACGCCTACCTGGCCTCGCTGCACAAGCGCGACCGGCGCCCCGGCTCGGCTCCGGCCGCCCCGGCCGCCCCGGTGGCGGGCGCCACCCCGGCGGCCGAGGCCGGCTGAGGCCGGCTGAGGCCACCCCACCACCCACCGCGGAACGATCGTTCCCGGGAACCCCCGTTCCGCTCCCGGAACGGGGGTTCCGCCGTTCCGGGACCGCCCCGGAACGGTCGTTCCGCCGCAGGCGTTCGAACGTATATGCACGTCCTGCTGTTCGTCGCCGTCCTGCTCTGCGGGTCCGTCCCGCTCTGGCTGCTCGGCTTCCTCGGCCTGGCGCTGTACCACCGCCGCCGGCCCGTGCCGGCCGGCTCCGACTACCTGGTGGTCCTGGGCGCCGCACTGGAGGGCTGCGAGCCCGGGCCCCCGCTGGCGGCCCGGCTGGACGCCGCGCTGGAACGTTTCGCCGCCGAGGAGGCCGCCGGGTACGCCCCGCTGGTCGTGGTGACCGGCGGGAAGGGCCCGCACGAGGACTGCACCGAGGCCGCCGCGATGGCCCGCTACCTGGTCGCCCGGGGCGTCCCGGCCGAGCGGATACGGCGCGAGGAGCGGGCCGTGAACACCGCCGAGAACCTGCGTTTCAGCGCCGCCCTGATGGCCGCCGAGCGCCCCGGCTACCGCTGCACGGTGGTCACCAACGGCTTCCACACCGTCCGCTCCGCCCTCGCCGCCCGCCGGGCCGGCGCCCCCGCCGCCGTGCTCGGCGCGGACGGCCCGCTGGCGCACGGCCCGTACCTCCTGCTGCGCGAGGCCGTCGGCACCGCCCTCGCCCTGTGGCGCCCGCACGGGGCCGCCCTGCTCCTGGTGGTGGCGGCGGCCGGGGCCGGGGCGCTGCTCGGACTGTCCTGAGGACGGTCCCGGGGCAGCGCGGTCCCGGAGCACAGCGGTCCCGGTGCCGGGCTCTGGATCGTGTCGCACCCCTCCGCCAGGATGGAGGCGGAACCGAGTGCGGAGGGGGCACGAGCGTGTCCAAGTGGAGCACGTTGCAGCGGGCCTGCGTCCTGGTGGCCCTGGCGGCCGCCCTGGTCGCGGCGGTGGTGGGCGGGCTGGCCGCCTGGCAGTGGGTGTTCGACGACCCGGGGTGGCTGTCCTGGCACGGGTGGGTGTTCGGGGCCGCCCTGCTGGCGGGCGCGGCGGCCTCGGGACCGTTCCTGCGGTACGAGGTCTCCCCCGGCGCGGTCGTGGGCATCGGCCTGTTCCTGCTCGTGCCGCCGCTGGTCGGCGTCCTGATGGCGGCGTCCGCCACGGACGACATCCGGAGCTGGATGCGCACCGACAAGGCGGTGACGGCCACCCTGAGCGGCTGCCACGTCTCCGGTTCGGAGACCTTGGAGAGCGACCGCGGCCCGATCGGCTCGATCGACGTCTACAGCTGCACCTACCGCTGGACGGCGGCCGGGCAGGACTGGGAGCAGGTCCGCCGCTCCCGCGACGGCGACCACCCGGACGGCCATCGGGAGCAGGTGTGGGCGGACGGTTCGACCGGCGAGGTGGCCGAGCACCGGCCGGTCAGGATCGGCATGGGCATCCTGGTCGCGCTCGCCTGTCTGGTCGGCACCGTGCTGGTGTGGGGCGGCCAGGCGCTCCTGCTGCACGAGACCGGCCTGCTCGGCCGCCGTCGGCCGGCCGGCGCCTGAGCACGGAGGAGGCCCCCGGGCTGGTCCGTACGGACCAGCCCC
>NZ_JBHJSJ010000103.1:0-14739 GCF_042268845.1 Kitasatospora sp. NPDC056273
CGCAACACGACCCACCCCCACAGATAGCCAACCCGCCCCGACCGGCACACACTTACTGTCCCACGCCCAACCCAACCGACTTCGCCAGCAGAGTCACCCAGCCGACTTCCTACTCCCGCACCTCCACCCCGCACCGGTAAGCGCCCGCCCAGGGAAACACCACATCCACGCGGTCGTCCGGCGGCCAGTGAGCCAGAGCCGCAACCGGCCACGGCGGACGCCGTCCAGGGCAGCACGGGAAGCCGCCGCCCTACTGACTTCCCACGCCCCAGCCCCGCCGCCTCCCACCAGGCCCACACGAGCACAGGAAGTCGACCCGGCCGACTTCCCACTCCCGCACCCCCGCCCCGCACCGGGAGGCGCCCGCCCAGGGAAACACCACATCCACACGGTCGTCCGGCGGCCGGTGAGCCCGAGCCGCAACCAGCTACTGGAGACGGCATCCCAGGCAGCGCGGAAAGCCAGCCTCAGCCGCCGCTACCCGACGCCCCAGCCCTGCCGTCCCCCACCACGCCCGTACAAGCACAGGAAGTCGACCCGGCCGACTTCCTACTCCCACCCGCACCGGTCGGCGCCCGCACGGGGGAACGCCGCATCCGCGCGGTCGTCCACCGTGTGGTGGGCCAGAGCCGTAAGCGGCCACGGGGGACGAGGAGCGCTGGAAGTCGATCCGGCCGACTTCCCACTCCCAGCCGGACCGCACCGGTCGGCGCCCGCACGGGGGAACGCCACGCCCACGCGGTCATCCGGCGGCCGGTGCGCCAGAGCCGAACCGGCCACGGAGGACGGCGTCCAGGAGGGGGAAGGCGCCGGGTGCTGGCGTGGCGGTTGCTGGCGGTTGGCGTGACAGCCGACGGCATGCACACGGCGCCTCGAACCCGGCCCGGCGCAGCCGACGGACTCAGCCGCCTTGCCAGTCACCGCGACGGCCCCAACAGCGCGGAGCCACCTCCCGGCATGACAGCCGACGGCACGCCCCGGGCCGCCAGCCGTCACACGGCGCTCCGGATTCGAACCGGCGCAGCCGAACGGACCCGACCCCCGTGCGGGCCATCGCGACGAACCCAACGATGCGAGCCGCCGGTCGGCATGACGCTCCTGACCACCAGCCGCCGCATGCCGCTCCGAGCCCCGCACGGCACGGCACGGCCGACCGGACCCGCTCCCGTTGCGGGCCGCCACGGTTGGCCCGCCGATGCGAGCCGTCGATCGCCGCCCGCGACCGGTCCACGTCACCGGCATGGTGCCGCCCGGTGGGCAGCCGCTGCGGCGGCCGCTCCCCCGTCCCAGTGCGTGCCAGTCCCGAAGCCGCGCTCCTGCGGCAGACGGCTCCGGTCGTCCAACGGCGGGCGGCCGGATCCCTGGAGCCGCCGCCGCGACCACGGCGGTCTCCTTCCCGCGGCCTGCCCAATGCCCCGCTCGCTCAGCGGCGGGATGGGAGCCAGGGGTGGCGGTGGGAGTGGGGGTGGAACGGTCTCCTCCCCACGGCCTGCCCGATGGCCCGCCCCTCAGTGGCGGGCGGGAGCCAGGGGTGGCGGTGGGAGTGGGGGTGGAACGGTCTCCTCCCCACGGCCTGCCCGATGCCCCGCCCCTCAGGGACGGAATGGGGGCCAAGGGGCGGCGGTGGGGGTGAGGGTGGCGCGGTCTCCTCCCCACAGCCCACCCGACGCCGCGCCCCCTCAGAGACGGGGCGCGGTCCAGGAAGCGGCGGTGGGAGTGGGAGTGGAACGGTCTCCTCTCCACGGCCTGTCCGATGCCCCGCCCCTCAGGGACGGAATGGGGGCCAGGGGGTGGCGGTGGGGGTGAGGGTGGAGAGGGATTGGCGGAGGCGGCGGACGGTGGGGTGGTGGGGGCCGTCGCGGCGTTCGCGTTCGAGGAGGAGGGGGAGGAGCCACTGCCAGGCGTTCTGGGGGTCTCCGGTGGCGGCGAGGTGGAGGCCGATGCGTTCGCGGAGGTCGTAGCCGCGCTCGGGGTCGGTGTCGAGGCCGGATTCGAGGCGGGTGGTGTGGGCGGTGAGGAGGGCCTGGTACTCGGCGAGGGCTTCGGGGCCGTGGCCGAGCCGGTCGAGGCAGATGGCGGCGCGGTAGCGGTGGTCGAGGCCCTGGGGGCCGTGCGGGCCGCCGTCGGCGGTGGCGGCGAGGCGGCGGTACTCGGGGAGGGCCTGCTGGGGGTGGCCCTCGTGCAGGAGGGTGCGGGCGTAGATGCTGCGGATGGTGCGCACCAGGGGTGCGGCGTCGCCGAGTTCGGCCTCGGCCCGGGACAGCAGGCGGGCGGCGAGGCCGAGTACCTCGGTGTGGCGGCCGGCGTCGACCAGGTCGGAGAGCCGGGCGCACTCGGCGCCGAGGTCCGGGCCCGTGGGAACGGGGGCAGGCGTCGGAGGGGTTGAGGGCGCGGGCGGGATGAGGAAGGGTCGCGGCTCGGAGCGGACCACCGACGGCGGGGCGGCCGGGGCAACCGGGGCGGCCGCCTCGGCCGGCGGCTGCGGCTGGTGCGGGTAGCGGAAGGGCCGGGCCGGGTCCGGCAGCGGGGTGTAGCGGGGCTGCGGGGCGCCGTGGGCCTGGGGCAGCAGCGGGAGCAGCCGCGCGTACACGGTCCGGGCGTCGGCCGGGCGGTCGGCGGGCTGCTTGGCGAGCAGGTCGAGCACCAGCTGTTCCAGCGGCTGCGGCACCTCGGGGCGCAACTCCCGCAGCGGGACGGGCGGTTCGTCGACGTGCCGGCGCAGGACGCCGAGCGCGGTGGGGGCCCGGAACGGCTCCTCCCCGGCCAGCATCTCGTGCAGCAGGCAGCCGAGCGCGTAGAGGTCGCTGCGCGGGTCGGTGGTGGCGGCGAGGGCCTGTTCGGGGGCCATGTAGGAGGGGCTGCCGACGGGCACGCCGGTGAGGGTGAGCCGGGTGGTCTCGGTGTCGAGGGCGGTGGCGATACCGAGGTCGAGCAGGACGGTGCGGCCGTCCTCGCGGACCATGACGTTGCTCGGCTTGAGGTCGCGGTGGACCACCGGGATGGCGTGGACGGCGGCCAGCGCGGTGCACAGCTGCGCGGCGACGGCCGCCGCGCGCTCGATCGGGAAGGGCGCGTCCTCGGCGATGAGGTCGGCCAGGCTGACGCCGGGGATGCGCTGCATGACGAGGTAGAGCTCGCCCTCGTCCTCGCCCGCGTCGAAGACGGTGACCAGCCCGGGGTGGTCGAGCGCGGCCGTGACCCGGCACTCGCGCAGGAAGCGGCGGCGCAACTCGTCACCGTGGCGGGCCCGTTCGCCGCCGGAGCCGGTCCCGCCGGGGACCAGGTGCTCGGGGCGGAGCAGCTTGACCGCGACCGGGCGGTACAGCCGTTCGTCCTGGCCGGCCCAGACCTGGCCCATGCCGCCGTGGCCGATCTTCTCGGTGAGCCGGTAGCGGCCAGCGATCAGCCGGGTGGCGGTCACGGCCGGTCCTCGCGGGCCTGGCGGCGCAGCAACTCGCCCAGCTCGCGCAGGTCGTGGGCGGTCTCGGGGGCCGGGGTCACCGGGCCCTGGGCGGCGGGAGCGGGCACGCCGTACCCCGGTACGGTCGCCGCGTACGGCGAGACGTCGGGCACCGCGTACGGCGAAACGGCCAGCGGCACGCCCGGCGGTACGGCCTGCGGCGCCGGCCGCCCGGCCAGCCAGACCGCGCGGCTGTCCATCACCAGGAAGTGCGCCGTCGGCAGGAGCCAGAGCACGGCCAGGGTGATCGAGCCGGTGGTGTCGGCGGCCGGATTCTTCAGGGTGCCCGCGATCCCGGCGGAGACGATCATGGTGAGCAGCAGCGCGCAGAACACCGCCGCGCCGAGGATGTCGTACGCCCGTCGGCGCCGGACCGCCAGCAGCAGCGAGGGGACGGCCCCGAGCAGGCCGAAGGTGAGCAGTGGGGCCAGCGCGCAGAGCACCCGCGCGACCACCCCGAACCGCCCGGGTACCGGAGCCTGTCCGGCCACCGCCACCGGCCGGGGCAGCCCACCCGGCCGCCCGCCCGGCACCGTGCCCGGCGCGTACCCCGGCCCCGGCCCCGGCCCGTACGGCGCTCCGCCGGGCGGCGGTCCGAACTGCCCGGGGTACTGCCCTGACATGCGCGCTCCTGAGCTGGTGAGGACCGGCACCGACGGACGGTGCGAACGGCTGCGCCCACCGTACCGCCAGGCCCGGTCGCCCCGGAGGGCTTCCGTCCGCCTGCTGCCGCATCGGTATCACGCCGGTACCGCGCCGGTACTGAGCCGTGGTCACCTCCGGAACGGACCCCGCCCCACCTGGGGACACCGCCGCCCACCGGAGCGGGGCGCGACGCCGACCCGAGGACGGGCCCCGGGGCGGGACCGGTCGTCCACGTCGGAGCCGCACGCCGCCTCGGGGTGCGTGCACCGCTGGGAGGTGTGCCCTACTCCGGCGGCGCCAGGGCGCCGGTCGCCAGGGCGTCGGTGGCGGCCCGGGTGAGGCCGCGGCCGAGGGCGGCGGCCTGGGTGAGGGCGGCGTCGAAGGCGGCGAGGCGGGCGAAGGCGGTGCCGAGGCGGTGCTGGGCGGGGAGGGGGAGGCGGGGCAGTTCGACGCGGCGGATGTCGAGGCGGGCGGTGGTGGTGGCGTGGCTGGCGGCGCGTCGGGTGCCGGCGGTGGAGCGGAACTGGCCGGCCAGGAACTCGGGGTCGAGGGCGGCGGGGTCGGGCCGCAGGAGGTGGAGTTGGCGGCCGAGGGCGGCGCCGACCAGCGGGCCCTCGGCGGGGACGACCCGGGCGGTGCCGCCGCCGAGGGCGGGGACCAGGACGTCGCCGGGGCGGGTGCGGACGTCCCCGGCCGGGCCGGGGCCGGTGGCGAGGACGGCGCTGGGGGCGGCTCCGGTGGCGAGGTCCTGGTCGGTGACGACGGGGGTGCCGCCCGAACCGGCCGGCCGGGTGGCGGCGCCGGTGCCGGAGGAGTACACCTCCAGCGCGCCGCCGCGGACCAGCTCGCCGATGGTGACCACCCCGACGGGCGCGACACCGGAGGCGCCGTCGGTCGCGGCGCCCGGCCGCGGCAGCAGCGTGACCGGGTCGGGCAGGTCGGCCAGCAGTTCGGCGAGCCGGCCGCCGAGGTGGGAGAGTTCGGCCGCGCCGCCGAGCGGGGCGGCGGGCGGGACGTGCCGGGCCGGGGAGAGGTCGGTCTCGTCGTCGAGCAGGTCGATGGCGGCCATCACCCGGTGGACGCCGGGGCGGTCGGCGGGAACGGGCAGGCCCTCGCGCGCGGCGAGGTCGAAGCCGCGCCAGGCGTCCAGGACGGTGCGGCGCAGCCCGGTCCAGTCGACCTTGTCCCGGCCCCCCTCGGCGGCCTGCGCCCCGGCGGCCCCGCCCGGTCCGGTAGGTGCCGGGCCGGAGGCCGACGCCCCGGCGTCCAGCATCAGCACCTGGCGGAAGTCGCTTCCCGGCAGGGGCGCGCGCAGCACCCACAGGTGCAGCGGGACGCCGTACGGCGGGGCGGCGCCGGCCGGCAGCGCGATGACGGCCCGCAGCGCGCCGGAGCGGAGCAGTTCGGCCCGGATGCGGCGGCCGGCCCGGCGGGCGGCGACGGTCGGCGGGAGCAGCAGCGCGGCGAGGCCGCCGGGGCGGGTGTGGGCGAGGCAGTGCAGCACCCAGGCGAGTTCGGACTCGCCGCGCGGCGGGACGAGCCCGCCGGGCCAGCGGGTGTCGTACTGCAGCTCGTCGTGGCCCCAGTCGCGCTCGTTGTACGGGGGCTGGCAGAGCACCGCCTCGAAGGTGTCGCCGGGGAAGCCGTCGGCGCGCAGGGCGTCGCCGGCCCGCAGGTCGAGCGGCAGCGGGCCGGGCTCGTCGGCGGGGGTGTGCAGGGCGATCCGGAGCCGGGCGAGGGCGGCGGCGACCGGGTCGGCGTCCTGGCCGTAGCGGCCGGTGGTCGGCGGGTGGGCGAGCAGGACGGAGCCGAGGCCGACGGCCGGGTCGAGCACGGTGGCGGGGACGCCGGCGACGGCGGCGAGCAGCTCGGCGGCCTCCGGCGGGGTGGGGCTGAGCTGGCGGGTGTTGGCCTCGGCGTACCGGGTGAGCAGCTGCTCGTACGCGCCGACCGGGCCGGCCTGGGCGGCGAGTTCGGCGAGCAGCCGGGCGAGGTCCAGCTGGGTGCTGCCGAGCAGGCCGGGGAGGCCGAGGGTGCGGGCGCCGTCCGGGCCGAAGGCGTGCACGGCGGTGCCGGCGACGGCCCGGGGCAGTGCGAGGGCGAGCCGGGTGTCGGGCCGGTCGGCGAGTTCGGCCCACTGTCCGGGCTCGCGGTGCAGCAGCAGGAGCAGGGCGCCCGCCTCGACCAGCGGGGCGGCGGGGTGGCCGGCCGGGTCGCGGAGGGTGTCGACGAGCTGCCAGACCCGCTCCAGCAGCGGGAGTTCGGCGATCTTGCCCTGGGCGCGCAGCCAGGACTCGACCTCGGCGAGCGCGAAGGCCGGGCTGGCGTCGGTGCCGCCGACCGGGCGCGGGAAGTCGGGGTGGCGGCGGCGCCAGTTACTGACCGCGGCCCGGCCGACGCCGGCCAGCCGGGCGATCTCGGCGGCGGTCACTTCGGGACGGTCCGGCACGGGGGCTCCTTCGGTGGGGGGCTGCGACCGCACTGCGGGCGGGGGCTGGGCGCCGGGCCTGGGGCGGGCGGCTCGGGGCTGTGACCGCACAGCATAGCGACGAGCCTCTCAATCCCAGTTCACATGTGAACAGAGCTCTTTTGTGAAATCGCATTGACATGGTTCACGCCCGAGTGGTGTGATCTCTCCGTCGCCACCGAACGGGGGCGGCGCCAGGAAGACCACCGATCACCGGGAGAACACCCATGTCCGCGACCACCCGCCGCCGCACCGCCTCCCTGCTGCTGGGCGCCGCCCTGATCACGCTCACCGCGACGGCGTGCAACTCCACCGGCGGCCCGTCCGTCGCCACCGAGCCCAAGCAGAGCGCCGCCGCGAGCGCGCCCGCCGGCGGCGGCAAGCCGGCCGACGCCCCCAAGGTGGCGCAGGTCGGCGACACCATCCCGCTCAAGGGCAACGACCCGGCCGACACCGCCGAGGTGACGCTGGTGAAGGTGGTCGACAACGCCGAGGCCGACAACGAGTACGTCCACCCGGCCGACGGCAAGCGCTTCGTCGCGGTCCAGTTCCGGATCAAGGCCAGCGGCAAGAAGGCCTACAGCGACGCCCCGGGCAACGGCGCCAAGGTGCTGGACGCCCAGGGCCAGGCCTTCGGCACCACGGTCGCCGACACCAAGGCCGGCCCGAGCTTCCAGGTCCCGGCCACCATCGCCCCCGGCGAGAGCGCCCTCGGCTTCGTCACCTTCGAGGTCCCGAAGGACGTCAAGCTCGACAAGGCCCAGTTCGGCCTGGACAGCGGCTTCGCCCCGCAGACCGGCCAGTGGAAGATCGGCTGACAGCCCTGTTCACAGCCGCAGCCCCGCCCCGCTCAGGCGGACGGACAGGCAGGCGGACAGAAACGGAACGGCGGCCCCGGGCAGAGCCCGAGACCGCCGTGGACCACCCGAGGGGCGGACGCTACTTCTTCGCCCCCGCCAGGTCGTCGAACATCGCCGACAGGAACTCGCTGCACCAGCCCAGCAGCTCCCGCCCGACCAGCGGCTTGCCGCCGATCCGCCCGGTGCTCGGGCGCGGCACCAGCAGCTGCTGGGCCGCCGCCTTCACCTGGCTGCGCGGGTAGAGCCGGTTCAGCCGCAGCTGCTGGGACTCCCGCAGCTCCACCGGCCCGAAGCGCACGTTGGAGCCCTGGAGGGTGATGTCCGAGATCCCGCACCGCCGGGCGTACAGCCGCAGCGCCGCGACCAGCAGCAGGTTCTCCACCGGCTCGGGCAGCTTGCCGTAGCGGTCCACCAGCTCGTCCCGGACCTGCTGGATGTCCTCCTCCGAGTTGACCGCGGCGATCGAGCGGTACGCCTGCAGCCGCAGCCGCTCGCCGGGCGCGTAGTCGTGCGGCACGTGGGCGTCGACCGGCAGCTCGATCTTCACCTCCAGCGGCTCCTCCTCCGCCTCCCCGCCGCCGGCCAGCGACTCGCGGAACTCCGCCACCGCCTCGCCGACCATCCGCATGTAGAGGTCGAAGCCGACGCCCGCGATGTGCCCGGACTGCTCGCCGCCGAGCAGGTTGCCCGCGCCGCGGATCTCCAGGTCCTTCATCGCGACGTACATGCCCGCGCCCATCTCGGTGTGCTGGGCGATGGTGGCCAGCCGCTCGTGCGCGGTCTCGGTGAGCGGCTTCTCCGGCGGGTACAGCATGTACGCGTAGCCGCGCTCGCGGCCGCGGCCGACCCGGCCGCGCAGCTGGTGCAGCTGGGAGAGGCCGAAGGTGTCGCCGCGCTCCACGATCAGGGTGTTGGCGTTGGAGATGTCGATGCCGGACTCCACAATCGTGGTCGACACCAGGACGTCGAACTCCTTCTCCCAGAAGTCGACGACGACCTTCTCCAGCTGGGTCTCCCCCATCTGCCCGTGCGCGGTGGCGATCCGCGCCTCGGGCACCAGGTCCTTCAGCCGGGCGGCCGCCTTGTCGATCGACTCCACCCGGTTGTGGATGTAGAACACCTGGCCCTCGCGCAGGAGTTCACGCCGGATCGCGGCCGAGATCTGCTTCTCGTCGTACGGCCCGACGAAGGTCAGCACCGGGTGCCGCTCCTCCGGCGGGGTGGTGATGGTGGACATCTCACGGATGCCGGTGACCGCCATCTCCAGGGTGCGCGGGATCGGGGTCGCGGACATGGTGAGCACGTCCACGTTGGCGCGCAGCTTCTTCAGCTGCTCCTTGTGCTCGACGCCGAAGCGCTGCTCCTCGTCGACGATGACCAGGCCGAGGTCCTTGAACCTGGTCTCGGAGGAGAACAGCCGGTGGGTGCCGATGACGACGTCCACCGAGCCCTCGAACAGCCCCTCCAGGACGGCCTTGGCCTCGCTGTCGGTCTGGAAGCGGGACAGCGCCTTCACCGTCACCGGGAAGTTGGCGTAGCGCTCGGCGAAGGTCGAGAAGTGCTGCTGCACCAGCAGCGTGGTCGGCACCAGCACCGCCACCTGCTTGCCGTCCTGCACGGCCTTGAACGCGGCCCGCACCGCGATCTCGGTCTTGCCGTAGCCGACGTCGCCGCAGATCAGCCGGTCCATCGGGACGGACTTCTCCATGTCGGACTTGACCTCGGCGATGGTGGTCAGCTGGTCGGGCGTCTCCGCGTACGGGAAGGCGTCCTCCAGCTCGCGCTGCCACGGGGTGTCCGGGCCGAAGGTGTGGCCGGGGGCGGCCATCCGGGCCGAGTACAGCTTGATCAGGTCGGCGGCGATCTCCTTGACCGCCTTCTTGGCCCGCTGCTTGGTCTTCGCCCAGTCCGCGCCGCCGAGCCGGTGCAGCGTCGGGGCCTCGCCGCCGACGTACTTGGTGACCTGGTCGAGCTGGTCGGTCGGCACGAACAGCCGGTCGCCGGGGTGGCCGCGCTTGGCCGGGGCGTACTCCAGCACCAGGTACTCGCGGGTGGCGCCCTGGACGGTGCGCTGCACCATCTCGACGTACTTGCCGACGCCGTGCGCCTCGTGGACGACGTAGTCGCCGGCCACCAGCGCCAGCGGGTCGATCGCGTTGCGGCGGCGCGAGGGCATCCGGCGCATGTCCTTGGTGGAGGACTTCTGGCCGGACAGGTCGGTCTCGGTGATGACCGTGAGCTTCAGGTTCTCGTCGACGAAGCCGTGCTCGATCGAGCCGCAGGAGACGTGGACGACGTCCCGGGTGGGCGCCTCGGCGAGGTCGGCGACCAGGCGGGCCGGGATGCCCTCGTTGCCCAGCACCTCGGCGAGCCGGGAGGCCGGGCCGTGGCCCTCGGTCACCATGACGACCCGCCAGTCGGCGGCCAGCCGCTCCTTGGCGTCGGCGATCGCCCGGGCGGTGTCGCCCCGGTAGGCCTCGACGGCGTGCATGCCGAGGGTCAGCGTGTTGGCGTCGAACTCCAGGATGCCGTCGACGGTCGACTCGCTGGTCGCGAACGGGCTGACCGACCACCAGGGCAGTCCGATCTCGGCGGCGTGCTCGCGCACCTCGGCGAGCGAGCGCAGCGAGGCGGCGGAGACGTCGATGGCCTCCAGGTCGATCGGCCGGTCCCCGCCCGCCGCGGCCGCGACCCAGGACGCGTGCAGGAACTCCTGGCTGGTCGCGACCAGGTCGGCGGCCCGGGTGCGGACCCGCTCCGGGTCGCAGACCACCGTGACGGAGCCGAGCGGCAGCACGTCCAGCAGCAGCTCCATGTCGTCCACCAGCACCGGCGCCAGCGACTCCATGCCCTCGACCGCGATCCCCTCGGCGATCCGGTCGAGGATCTCGGCCAGCCCGGGGTGCTCGGCGGCCAGCTCGGCGGCCCGGGCCCGCACCTCGTCGGTGAGCAGCAGCTCCCGGCAGGGCGGCGCCCACAGGCCGTGCTCGGCGATCTCCAGCGAGCGCTGGTCGGCGACCTTGAAGTACCGGACCTCCTCGACCTCGTCGCCCCAGAACTCCACCCGCAGCGGGTGCTCCTCGGTCGGCGGGAAGACGTCCAGGATGCCGCCGCGGACGGCGAACTCGCCGCGCTTCTCGACCAGTTCGACGCGCGCGTAGGCGGCGGCGGAGAGCCGGCGGGCCACCTCCTCCAGGTCGTACGACTCACCGCGCCGGACGGCCACCGGCTCCAGCTCGGCCAGCCCCTTGACCTGCGGCTGGAGCACCGAGCGGACCGGGGCGACGATCACCTGGACCGGACCGGCCGCCGGATCGTCCGCCCGCGGGTGCACGATCCGGCGCAGCACGGCCAGCCGGCGCCCGACGGTGTCCGAGCGGGGCGACAGCCGTTCGTGCGGCAGGGTCTCCCAGGCCGGGAACTCGGCGACGGCGTCGGCGGGCAGCAGCGAGCGCAGCGAGGCCGCGAGGTCCTCGGCCTCCCGGCCGGTCGCGGTGACGGCGAGCACCGGACGGCCCCGTTCCCCGGCGGCCTGCCCGGCGAGCGCGCGGGCCAGCGCGGCGATGGCGAACGGCCGGGCGGCGGGCGGCCCGACCAGGTCCAGGTGGCGGCGTCCGCCGGCCGCGGCTCCGGTGGCGGTGGCCGCCTCGATGGCCTCGGCGAGCGCCGCGTCCCGCGCGACGACATCGAGCAGTCCGGTCAGACTCATCTGGGGTCTCTTCTTCGTCCCGTGGCTGGTGCTGTCCCGGGGCGGCGAAGGCCCGCCGGGGCAACGCGAACGGCCCGGCACGCCGAGCGGCCGGGGGTCTCCAGCCTACGCCGCGGCACGGACACGCACGCGGTCCACGGCTCCGGCGGGGCCGGACCCGAGCCGGACCGGGGACCGCGCCGGGGCCGCACCGGCCCGGGGCGGGGGCCGAGGCGTCGGCCCCCGCCCCGGGCCGGCCCCAAGTTTTGTCAGGAACACATCCGGGAACGAACGGCTGGACGGACCACCGGTCCGGCCGGTGGACGAACCGACCGGAACCCGCACCGAACCGGGCACGGCCATCCGCCACGAACTGGACATACTCCTGTCACTGGCCGTCCATGGAGATCGCGCACCATGGTGAACGTGCCCGCCGCACCCAACCGTGGGGGATGGCTGTGGGGGCACTGTCGCACCCCCGATGGGGGTCGGAGGTGCGAGGCCGGGCGGCCCTGGGTGGGGGCGCCCGCCCAAGCGCCGGGAACCGTGGCGCCCTTTCCTGGAGGGCGCCACGGGTCTCGGCCTCTTTCGTTCCCGGGGCCTACCCCGTCGGCCGCCGTCCTATCCCGAACCCGGCCCCCTGTTCCGCCCCGGCACGACCGGCACCCCGGCACGACGAAGGCCCCGGCCCGCCCGGTGGGGGCGGTCGGGGCCTTCGCGGCGCGCGGTCGGGCGCCCGGTCAGCGGCGGTTGTAGCTCACCGTGTGCGGGGTCGCGTAGTCGCTGCCGTCGTCCACGATGATGATCTTCGGGACGATCCGGGTCTCGTCCTCCGACGGCTTCCCGGCGCCCTTCTCCACCGCGGCCGTCCCGTCGGCGGTCCCGCCGACCGTCTCCTCGGCGGGCGGCGCGGCCGGCTTCGGCGGCACCGGGCCGGTCGCCACGGGCCCGCCGATGGCCCTGGTGGCACTGCTGCCGACCACCGGCGTCCGCAGCACGGTCGCCGCCCCCTCCCGGGCGGCGGGGGCCTTGGCCCCGGCCGGAGCCGCGGGGGCCAGGGCCTTGCGCAGGTTCGCCACCGGGATCTCCCCGGTGTCCGCCTCCGAGTCCACCGGCGCGGCGTCGACGACGGCGTCCCGCGGCGCGGGGGTCGTGGCGGCCGCACCGGAGGCCTGGACGGCCGCGGCGGCCGCGGCCGCCACCTCGGGCTCGATCTGGCCGACCGCCGCCCCGGTGAGCGAGGCCAGCGTGGCCTTGATGTGGTCCAGGTGCTGCTGCACCGTGTCCAGCCGGGTGTCGAACTCGCGCTGCTCGCGCTCGCTCTCCGCGTTGATCTTCTCGGCCTCCCGGCGGGCCTGCTCGATCAGCTGGTCGGCCTTGGCCTGGGCGTCCGTCTCCAGCTGCTTGATCCGGTTCAGCACGGTCTCCCGCTGCTGTTCCGCCTCCTTGACCCGGCGCTCGGCGGTCGCCGAGACCTCGGTGTCCTCGGCGTCGGCCTTGGCCTGGGCGGCGGCGAAGGTCTCGTCGGCCTTGCGGCGCCGGGTGGCCAGCTCGGCCTCGGCCTGCTCGCTGGCCTCGGCGGCGGCCACCCGCACCTTGGCGGCGTAGGCGGTGGCGGCGTCCCGGGCGGAACGGCTCTCCCGGTCAGCGTCGGACCGGATGCCCTCGGCCTCGGCCCGGGTCCGCTCCTCGGTGCGGCGGGCGGCCGCGTCGGCGTCGGTACGGGTCGTGGTGCCGTACTCCTTGGCGGCGCGGTCGGCGGCCTGGCCGGCCTCGTAGACCTCGTCCCGCAGGTCCTCGGCGAAGCGCTCGGCCTTCTCCCGGACGGCGCGCGCCTCGTTCTCGGCCATCGCGGCCAGTCCGGCGGCCTGCTCGCTGAGCACCTGGTAGTCGGGCTCCGGGGCGTCCTCGGCGGTCCGGCGGATGTCGGCCAGTCGGGCCTCCATCTGCCGGATGCCTGCGCCCAGGACGCTCAGCCGCTCCCACGCCTCGTCACGCTGCGCGGTGAGGGCGGCGAGGGCTCGGTCGACCTGCTCGGGCACGTAGCCACGGCGGGCCTGGGTGAAGCCGTACTGGGGGACGGCGTCGCTCATGGGCTCTTCCCCTCGTTTCGCGGGCTGCGGAGCCCATGATCGGACGGAACGGACGGATCCGGAACCGGTTCGGAGGCCGGGGCCGGATTCCGCCGTCGTACGGACCGGAATGTGTCGAGGACCGGACGAATAGACCCATCCTCTTGACCTATTTTGCGCAGATCCGGGCGAAACCCCAACGAGGCACGGCTGCGTCGGCATGCCGAAGGGGTCGTTCCGGACACCGGAACGACCCCTCCCACCTGCGAGGATCAGCGACGACCCGCTACAGCAGGCCGTCCCAGAACTGCTCCAGCAGCACGGCCCACCACGTGTCCGCGTTCTGCAGGGCCGCCGGGTCGATCGCGGCGAGCTGGGCCTGGAAGTCGGTCGTCCATCGACCGGCCTGGTCCGGCGTCAGCCCGTACCGGAGCCGCCACATCCGGCCCAGCAGGGCCAGCGAGCGGACGAACTCCGGTACACCGCTGTTGACGAACCGGGGCGGCTGGCCGGTTCCATCGATGTCCACGGCCACCACGTGCGCGGTGCCGTACTGGACGCACAGCTGGCGGCCGTAGTCGTTGCCCAGCACCAGGTAGCCGCCGAAGTCCGGGCCCGCGGCGAGGCCGCGCTCGGCGGCCAGCTCGGCGAGCGTCGGGATCGGACGGCCCTCCTGCGCCTGCGCCCAGAAGAACGGCCCGAAGTCGCGCGGCAGCCCGGCCCACATCAGGGTCTGGGACACCGGCTCGGGCACGCCCTGGCGGGAGACGGCGCGCTGCTCGTAGCGGAACAGGTTCTGCCCGAAGGCGGCCCCGGTCTCCTGGGCGAGCTGCTGCGGCGGGAGCGGCGGCAGCGCCTGGACCGTCCCCGGCGCGGGCGGCGGCACCCGGAACGGGCGGACCCGCTGGGCGCCGGACGCCAGCTGGTGCAGCTCGTCCAGGTGGTCGAGCAGCTCGGCCATCCCGGCCTGCCGGGAGGCGTGGTCGCGGCCGTACGGGGCGGTGTGGGTGAGCCGGACGTTCGGCCAGGACGCGGCGATCATGCGGTTGCAGTAGCCGCCCGGCAGGTCGCAGGACTCCAGCTCGGTGTAGAGCTCCAGCACCTGCTCCGGCGGCACGTTGAGCCGGCGCAGGTCCTGGAGGATCTTCCACTCCGGGTGCGGGGTGCCGGGCTCGCTGCGGTGCAGCAGCTTCTGCTCCGAGCCGTCCGGGCCCCGGTAGCTGAGCGCGGCGAAGTACCCCGGGCCGACCGCGGGCACGCCCGGCGGCACCGGCACGGGCGGCGGCGAACCCGGCACCACCGCTGGCGGGACGACCCCGGCGGCGCCGGGCGCGTTCGGGTAGCCGTAGCCGGCCGCGGGCGCGGCGGGGGCCGCCGGACCACCGGGCGGCGGCGGGACGGCGGGACCGCCGGACGGCGGGGTGCCCGGGTCCGCCGGGGCGGCCAGCAGCGCCGGGTCGATCGCGCCCGCCAGCTGGGTCGCCTCGTACGACGGACCGGACGCGGCCGGGCCGGCGGCCGGCGCGGCCTGCGGGGCCACCGGGGCC
>NZ_JBHJSJ010000104.1:0-13830 GCF_042268845.1 Kitasatospora sp. NPDC056273
GCGAAGGAGGACAGCGACAACGTCAGCTACCTCTACCACCTGTTCTCCGAGAGCGTCCACCTGACCCTGGACGTCATCGGCGGCGCGGGCGGCGTCATCGCCCCCGGCCTCGCCGACATCGCCGACCTCGTCAACTGCGCCTACTACGCCGTCGAGGGCCGCACCACGGAGGCTCTCACCTCCTGCATCGGCGCGATCCCCTTCATCGGCGACGGTGCCGCCGTCGCCAAGCTCGCCCAGTGGGCCAAGAAGTTCGGTTCCTGGGGCGAGAAGGCCGTCGAGTTCATCCAGAAGCTCGTCACCAGGCTCCCCACCGAGTGCCTGCTGAACAGCTTCCCGGCCGGCACCCGCGTCCTGATGGCCGACGGCTCCACCCGCGCCATCGAGACGGTCCGGATCGGCGACGAGGTCCTCGCCACCGACCCCACCACCGGACTGACCGGCCCCCGCCGGGTCACGGACACCATCTACACCCCGGACGACCGCGACTTCACGGACATCTCCCTGGGTGCCGGGAAGTCCCTGACCAGCACCGACCACCACCCCTTCTGGTCCGAGAACCGGAAGCAGTGGACCGACGCCGCCGACCTCAAGACCGGCGACGAACTGCGCAACCCGGACGGACAGCCCCAGCGCATCGAGGACGTCCGACACTGGAACACCCTCCAGCCCGCCTACAACCTCACCGTCGACGACCTCCACACGTACTACGTGCAGGCCGGCGACCTGCCGGTCCTGGTCCACAACGCGAAGAACTACTGCCCGAAGCGGCTCGCCCTCGGTGTCACCGTGGACGACGACGGCAAGCTCATTCTGGACGCATTCGCCAAGTCGGATGCCATCAAGGCGAAGTCGTACCACGACTTCCCCAGGGGCACGAACTGGATGGAGACCGTCCGCGAGGCGCTCACTCCGGGGAAGAAGACCGAGATCTTCTTCAACCTCGACGAGATCGGGAAGGCGAACGCCCGGGAGTGGGCCGAGAAGTTCGGCGACCTCGCAGACCCCTCAAGGCACTGGACGGCCTGGGAGCTGAAAATGATCAGGGAGTCGCCCAAGGAGGTGCGGGACCGCGTGAAGTGGTACGAGAACGGGGTCGAGACGACGAGCCCCTTCGACTGAGACGAACCCCCTCCGAACGCACGGCCGTTGAGCTGCTGACCATGCGCCCGAACTCCGGGCGCGACGGATTGTCCGCCTAGGCTCGGGGAACGTGCTCGAAGCCGCCATCGCCGCACGCTCGATTTCCGATCGGTCCCAGGAGCCCGCCAGAGTCCGCTCTGGCGGGCTCCTGCTGGTCCTGACAGGTGGCACAAGTGACGGACGTGTCGGGAGGATCGCGCAATCACCGTGCGGGACGGTCGGGTCCCGACTGAGGACCTCCGGGAGTCGGCCTCCGTATAGGTGCTCCGCTGGACCCGTCACCGGTGGTGGCACGTCGGCCCCCTCCGAGATCGGAGGGGGCCGGGGAGTCGCTCCCGGTCGGGATCAGCAGCCGATGTAGCGCATGCTGAGGCCGGTGATGTGGGTGCCCGAGGGCGCGTAGAGGGTGATGGCGCGGGACTTGCCCTTGCCGCCGGCCCAGTCGCTGTCGACGTGGCCGCCGTTGGAGAGGGTGCCGCGCACGTACGGACAGCGGCCGTCCGCCTTGGTGTCGTGCACCGTGCCGACGACCTTGGAGTTGTAGTTGCACCACTTGCCGTTGGCGTAGCCCTCGCCGGAGCTGATGCTCCAGTTCTGGGTGCACGAGTCGGCGGGCGGCGCGGCGTGGGCGCCGACGGCCGGGAGCAGCACGGCGGCGAGGGTCAGAGCGGCGACGGCGGCTCCGTGGACGGCGAGACGGCGCTTGGACATGGCGGTACCTCCACACGGGGTTCACGGTGGGCATCCGGAGGCCGGGGCGGCGGGGCGGCAGGACATCGGCGGCGGCGCACGGAGCGCGGCACGACCGGCACCCGCCCTCGGCGTTCCACCGAGCGTGACGTATTCGAACGACCGTCGTCAACGACGGAGTCGGCCACGAGCGGCGGCGGTCCACCCCTGCGGCACCGGGGTGGTAAGGGCGCCCCAAGGGGTACGTCCCGCACCATGGGGGTGAGGTCGGACGGTCGTCCACGTGCGCGAACCTCGACCCGAGGTTCGCCAGTTGGGTGCCGGACAGCCACCGGGGCCGACGGTGAGCGGGTCTCCGGGCGGTCCGTTCCGCTGACGCCTCCCGGCCGGGCGGGCCGGTCACAGGGGCCCGGCATCGATCCTGACGAGGGTCTGCCGCACGGTGCCGTCCGGCTCGTACACGGTGCGGTACAGGTACGGGACGCCCGAGCCGTCGAACACGGCGATGCCGTCCTCGACGACCGCCCGCTGCTCGGCGATGGCCCGGAGCCGGCCGTCCGAGTCCGGCGGCAGCTCCGGCTGCGGGGGGCGGCGGTGTCGCCCGGCCATGGCGGCCCTCACTTTCGCTCTGTGCGGGCCACCCTCCAGGGGCCCTCCGGCGGCAGCGTAGACCCGGCGGTCAGCACCAGTCCTCTAGCTCTTCTGGGCGCGGTGGGCGGCGACGCGGACGCGGGTGGCGCAGCGGGGGGTGCAGTAGCGCTGTGGGGTGCGGCGGCCGGTGTCGATGAAGAAGCGTCCGCAGCCCGGGGCGGCGCAGCGGCCCCAGGCGCAGGTGCCGCGTTCGCTGAGCCACAGGCCGAGGGCGAGGGCGGCGGTGGAGAGCAGCCAGTGGGTGAGGCCGGCGTCGGCGGGGGCGCGGGTGTGCAGGGACCAGGGCCGGCCGGGGAGGCGGACCAGGCGGGGGCGGGGCGGGTGGCGGTCGAGCAGGGTGTTGATCAGGTCGGCGGCGTGGTCCGGGTCGTCGGTTTCGAGGACGGCGGTCACCTTGGCGGTGGCCTGGCGCAGTTCGTGGGCGTCGGCGTCGGTGAGCCGGAGGGGCGGGCCGCCGTGGCGGTCCAGGAGGGCCTGGAGTTCGGCGGCGCCCGTGTCGGGGTCTTCGCGGACGGTGTTCGCGAGGTCGGTGAGGAAGTGGAGGCCGCGGGGGTTGCCGTCGTCGCCGTCCTGGAGCCGGGACTGGGGCTGGGGTTGGGGTTGGGACTGCGCCATGGGGGGGTCGCCTCGCGAGGTCTGGGAGGGTGCCGTCCGGACCATGGTAACGTCAAAATGACCCAGTAGGCGTTACTGAGGAGTGGTGGCATGCGATACCCCGGGACCACACCCGTGCTCATCGTCGGCGGCGGCCCGGTCGGCCTGACCCTGTCCATCCTGCTGTCCGGCCACGGCGTGCCGCACCTGCTGGTCGAGGCGCACCCGGACACCTCGCGCCACCCCAAGGCCCGTGGGGTGTCGGCGCGTTCGATGGAGGTCTTCCGGCGGTGCGGACTGGAGGAGGAGGTCCGGCGGGCCGGCCTCCCGGCCTCGCAGGTGTTCTTCTACCGGGGCCGCAGCCTGGTCGACCCGGACTTCGTCCGCACCGGCGTGGCGGCCGGCACGACGGAGGACGCCGAGCGCACCCCTGCCCCCGGGCTGATCTGCTCCCAGGACGCCGTGGAGGCCGTCCTGCTCCGACGGGCCCGCCAACTCGCCCCGGACGGCGTCCGGTTCGCCACCCGCCTGCTCTCCCTCACCCCGCGGGACGGACACGTCCAGGCCCTGCTGGAGGACCGCACCACCGGCGAGCGCCACACCGTGCGCGCCGACTGGCTGGTCGGCTGCGACGGCGCGTCGAGCACCGTCCGCACGGCGGCCGGCATCGAGATGGCGGGGCCGACCGGCCTCGGCCACTTCCTCAGTATCCGCTTCGAGGCACCGCTCGGCGGGGTGGTGGCCGACCGCGCCAGCGCCTCGTACTTCCTCACCGAACCGGGCCGCGGCGGCTTCCTCGCCGTCGACAACGACCGCCGGTGGATCTACCAGTACCCGTACGACCCCGAACTCCCGGGCATCGACGCCCTGTTGGGTGACCACCGGGCAATCGCCCGACTGGTCCGGGAGGCCGCCGGACTGCCCGGGCTGGCCGTCACCGTCCAGGACACGATGACCTGGCGGATGGACGCCCGCCTCGCCGGGGCCTACCGCCGCGCACGGGTGCTGCTCGCGGGCGACGCCGCCCACGTGGTGCCGCCGACCGGCGGGCACGGCATGAACACCGGCATCGGCGACGCGGACAACCTCGCCTGGAAGCTCGCGGCGGTCACCGCCGGGACGGCCGGCGAGGCCCTGCTGGACACCTACGAGGCCGAGCGGCGCCCGGCGGCCCGGCAGGTCATCGACATCTCGCTCGCCAACTCCCGTGCCCGCGCCGGGTACCGGATCGACGACGAGCTGCTGCTCACCGCCGCCTACCGCTCGACGGCGGTCCTCCCAGACCCGACAACCCCGGAGCGGCCACCCCTGGATCCGGACCGCGAACACCCCGACGGCACGCCCGGCACCCGCCTCCCCCACCTCCACCTCCCCGGCCCGCCCGGGGCCGCAGCCACATCCACCCTCGACCTGGTCGGGCCGGGCTTCACCCTGTTCACCACGGCCACGGAGGACGCCGGCTGGCAGCACCAGGCGGACACCGCGACAGCGGCGGGACTGCCGGTCACCGTGCACACCCTGGCGCCCCCCGACTGGGCCCGCGCCACCGGCCTTCCCGCCACCACCGGCGGCGCCGCCCTCGTCCGCCCGGACGGCCACATCGCCTGGCGGGCGCGGCAACTGCCTGCCACTGACGGCGAGTTGCTCACCATCCTGCGGCGCTTGCTGTCCGCAACGGAACGGCCGAGCCCCTCGGTCCAGCCGTAAGGACCACCGACCTCGACGACAACACCGCTCAGCTGCGGGCGTGCCGGATCTTCAGACGGCCGAAGCCGGTGGTCCCGGTGATCCGTATCGTCGGGTTGCCCGCGGATGAGCGGCGGGGAGGCGTGTAGCGCACGTCCTTCCAACCTCCCTGGAGGCCGTCGATGTCGACGACGGCGTCGCGCGGGACGGTGATCTTCGCACTGCCGGTACCGAGCCCCAACTCGATGTCGATCACCGGATGTTCGATGACCGCCTCCGACAGGTCCAAGTGCACCCGCCCGAAGGCCGACGCCACCTGAAAGCTGCGCGGAACCCGCCAGGGGCCGCGGCGCACCAGGCGCCCGCTGACGGCGGCGATGGTCGGGACCGCTCCCTGGTCCGGCTCGGGGAGCGAGGCCAGGGGCGGCGCGAGGTCGGAACGCGTCTTCGCGGTGAGCACCTGGTGGAGACGGTCGTCCATCTCCTCGCGTGAGATGTGCCCTTCGGCGAACGCCTCTTGCAGGCGCTCCACGGCATGGTCGCGTTCAACGTCGTTGATCGGCAGGTTGTCCGGCAGAGCGGTCACCGTCCTACTCTAGTCCCGCTCCGGGGGCGGGCCGCGGTGTAGGACCGGCTCAGCCCGCAGGGCGACGCCCAACTGGCCCGACCAGTCCCAGGGAGGACACGGCGCGGCACCTTCGGTGGATGCCCGGGCGGGAACCCCTCCGGCACGCTCGGTACGGGGGCGGCGATGCGCGCCTGCCCCGGGAGGGAAGCAGCCCATGCCCGACGTGACGACACCTCCGCGCACCCTGAGGCGCGGCCTCCGCTCGGCGGCCGCGCTCCTGGCCGCCGCCGCCCTGCTCAGCGCCGGTGCCGCCCCGAGCTTCGCCGCACCCCCCGGCCGCCTGCCGGTCGATGCCCAACCGGCGGGCGAGCAGGGAACATTGGCGACTGGAAGCGCCGAGGCCACCGCACTGCGCACCACGCTCCAGGGCATCGTCGACACCGGTTCCTCGGCAGCCGTCGGCGAGGTCCGGCAGGACGGGCGGACCATCTGGCGCGGGCGGGCCGGCGTGGCCGACCTGGCCACCGGCACGCCGGTACCCGAGCACGCCCGGTTCAGGATCGGCAGCGTCACCAAGACCTTCGTCGCCACCGTCCTGCTCCAGCTCTCCGCCGAGCGGCGCATCGGCCTGGACGACCCGATCGACCGTCACCTGCCCGGCGCGGTCCCGAACGGCTCGGCCATCACCGTCCGCCAACTCCTCGACCACACCAGCGGGTTGTACAACTACACCGATGCGCCCGGCCTGGATCCCCAGGACGAGTCCCAGTACCTCGACTGGCTGGCGGGACCGCGCTGGCAGACCTACCAGCCGGCCGACCTGCTCGCACTGGCCAACCGCAACGCTCCGTACTTCCCACCGGGACAGGGCTGGCACTACTCCAACACCAACTACCTGCTCGCCGGCCTGCTCGTCGAGAAGGTCACCGGCCACCCCTGGCAACAGGAGGTCGACCGGAGGATCATCCAGCCGTTGGGACTGCGCGACACCGGCATGCCCGGCCGCTCCGTCCGGCTGCCCGGCCCCCACGCGCACGGCTATGTGAAGCTCTCGACCGGGCCGGTGGATGTCACCAAACTCAACCCGTCCGTCATGGGCGCCGCCGGGCAGGGCATCTCCAGCGCCGCCGACCTCAACCGCTTCATCGCCGCCCTGCTGGACGGCCGGCTGCTGCGGCCCGCCGAACTCGCCGAGATGACCAGGACGACGGACGCCGGCCCAGGACGCGGATACGGGCTGGGGCTGGCCCGGTTCGACACTCCCTGCGGCGTGTTCTGGGGTCACAGCGGAGACCTCCCCGGCTACTCGACGATGGTCGCCGGCACCGCCGACGGCCGACGCCAACTGGTGCTCTCCCACAACCCGTACGACCGCTCCGACCCGCGCGCCGCCAAGTCCGCGGTGACGGCCTTCCTCACCACGGCCGCGTGCGGGGCCACCCCCGGACACTGAACCACTCCCGGGACGCAGAACCGACGCAGCGCCCGATGCCTGGGCCGGAGGTCAGAGCCGGGCGTCCGGCGGCGTGGGGTGGTCGTCCGCCCGGCCGTGGAGGGCCTGTCGGGCCTCCTCGGCCGACGGGGTGTCGCCGCCGAGCCGGGCGATGTCGGCCAGTGCGGCGCGGTGGGCCGTCTCGTGGGCCCGGGCCGGGTCGGTGGCGGTGTCCGGGATGACGCCGGTGCCCTCCCAGTTGCCGCCGGACACCGGGTTGATCGAGCGGGCGGTCGGGATGGTGGCCTCCAGGTGGGGGTGGAGCGTGAAGCCCCGGCGGGGGTTGGCGCCGCCGCCGGAGGCCTCGCCGACCACCACGGCGCGGCCGCGCTGCTGGAGGTCGTACGCGAGCGCCTCGCCGCCCGAGAAGGTGGCCCCGCTGATCAGCACGTAGAGCGGCTTGCTGCCGCCGAAGCGCGGGCCGGGTGCCGGCGCGGGGCTCCAGAACTGCCGTTCGGCGTCCTCCTCGCGGTCGTAGATCGTGCTGAGGTGGGTCGGGCCGTCGAAGAGGTGGCCGCAGATGTGGGCGACCGTGTACGGGTCGCCGCCGACGCACTCGCGCAGGTCCAGGACCAGGGCCTCGGCCCGCGCGACCAGGCCGAGCGCGGCGTTCAGCGAGTCGCCGGTCATGTCGAGCGGGAAGAGGATCGGCGCGAGCTTCAGCAGGGCGACGCCGCCCTCCAGCCGCTCGATCCGGGGTACGCCGCCGAGCGAGAGGTCGGCGGCCCGCGCCAGTTCGGCGAGGACGGCGCCGTCCTCCTGCTCCGTCGGGATCGCGTGCGGGTGGAACTTCAGCCGCAGGTGGCCGTCGCCGTTGACGGACTGGAGGTCCTCGGTGACCAGCCGGCCGAGCGTCTCGGGGTCGCCGGACTGGTGGTAGCGGCCCTTGGACAACGCGTCGTCGAGGCCCCGGGCGATCCGCTCGCCGATCTCGGGGAAGACGTAGAGCCCGGCCGTGAGCCGGCTCACCTCGGTGACGATCCCGGTGATCTCGGCCGACTGGAGCTGCGCCATCTGCTGTCCCCCGCTGGTGATGCTCGGTCAGGTCGCGACGAGTAGAGCACGCGGCTTGCGAAAGCGTCAAGAAAATTGGACGCTTTACGCATGGACGACCAGCAGCGGGAAGACCGGCCCCAGGAGCACGAGCCCCACGACCCCCAGCCGGAGGGCCACCAACCCGAGGACCAGCAGCCCGAGGACCACGAGCTGACCATCGAGAGCCCGCAGCAGTACAAGGCGCTCTCCCACCCGCTGCGCCAACGGCTGCTGCTGGCACTCGGCGGGCAGCCCGCCACGGTCGGCCGACTGGCGGCGCTGCTGGACAGCCGCAAGGGCACGGTGGCGCACCACCTCAAGGTGCTGCAGGAGGCCGGCGTCGTCCGCATCGTGGAGACCCGGAAGGTGCGCGGCGGCAGCGAACACCTCTACCAGCGCACCACCCGGCGGATCGCCGTCACGGAGCGTGGTGCCGGACGCGACGCCGGGCCGACCACCGCCCTGCTCAAGGCGGTGGCCGAGGAGTGCGCCAACGCCCCGCAGGAGCCGGTGCTGGTCCTGCGGCACCTGCGGCTGACCGCCGACCAGGCCGCGCGCCTCGGCGCCACCCTCCAGGCCCTGGTCGCCGAGGCCGACGAGGCCCCGCCCGGCGAGCCGGTGCACGGCGTCCTGGTGGCGCTCTACGAACAGGCCGCCGGACGCGACGGCTGACCGCCGCGCCCCTACCGGCCCCGCTCTCTTACTCCATCGCCGTCCGTACCGCCAGGGCCGCCTCCCGGACGTCCGGCTGCGGGTGGCGGCGCAGGGTGCGGAGCAGTGCTCGCCACTGCGAGCGCCAGCCGGTGCGCGGGCCCAGGGCGTGGGCGAGGCCGACCGCGAACAGGCCTTGGGTGTGGCCGCCGTGGACTGCGAGCCGTTCGGTCACGGTGTGCAGGACCGCCGGGTCGCCCGGGCGGCGAGGCATGTTGAGCCGGCTCCGCAGGGCCTCGGCCGTGCGGGCGGCCAGCACCGGGCGGTCACTGTGCAGGGCGGCCAACCGGTCCAGCTCGGCGAGGAGATGGTCCTGGGTGGTGTCGAACTCCAGTGTGGCGGTCAGGAGTTGGACGGCCTTGGGTATGAAGTCAGGTTCGGTGGAGAGGAGTTCGGCTGCCTCGCCGACCGCCTTCAGGCCCTCCGCCGACGGGCGGTCGGCCACGCCGGCGGCGAGCCGGGAGACCAGGTGGTCGATCCGCTGCCGGGCCGGCCGGTCCCGGTCGGCGGCCGCGTCCAGTCCGCCGCCACCGCCACCGCCACCGTCCCCATCCCCGTCCACGTCCACGTCCCCGGCCTCCCGCTCCGGGGCTCCCGCGGCCGACGCCTCGCTCGCCAGCAGCTGCGCCAGCGCCTCGGTCAGCCGGCGGCCCGTGCCGCCGACGGCGAGAGCCGCCAGGCCGGCTGCGGCGGCCCGCCAGGAGGAGCGGTTGGCGAGGTCGACGGTGCCCGCCAGCAGCAGCTCCTCCGCTTCGGGGCACCAGGGCGACCAGGCGGCCAGCAGGTCGAGCGCGACCTGGGCGGTGTGCGGGTCGTCGCCGCTCGCCACCCCGGCCACCAGCGCGGCGTAGCGGGGGCGGTCGGTGGTCGGCAGGTCCAGCGGCCGGGTGCGCAGCACGGCGGACCGGGCCACGGGGGCGCCTGTCGCGGCGTCTTCGAGCAGCCGCCAGGCCGCGGGTGCGGGGAGCAGGTCGACGGTGGCGGCCACGACCGCAGCCCGGACGTCGCGGCGCTGGCCGGGCAGGTCGTGGGCCTCGGCGAGGAGTGCGCCTGCGGTGTCCACCGGCAGCAGTCGGGCGGCCAGCCGCACCAGTTCCTTCCGGCTGGTGACCTTCGCCCCACCGCCGCCGGCCCCACCGCCGCCGGCTTCCGCGGCCCCGTCCGCCGCCGGCAGCAGCACCGCCCGCAGCATGTCCGCCAGTCGCGACGGCGCGACGAACCCGGCGGCCCGCCCGGCCGCGTACAGCGCGACCCGCGCCCGGTCGTTCCCGGCCTGGGCGAGCAGCAGGGGCAGTGCCTCGGCGGGCCGGTCGGTCCAGATCAGGGCTCCGAGCGCGGCCTCGGCGAGCACGGTGTCCGGGGAGTCGACGTACGGCCGGACGGTGGCGAAGCCGCGCTCGGGGACCGCCACCACGGTGCGCAGGTGTCCGGCCCGTACCTGCCGGGGCAGCGAGGCGTCGGCCGCGGCTGCCGCCAACAGGCCTGCGGCGGCGGCCTGTTGCCCGGGTGTCCAGCCCTCGATCCCGTCGACCGGCGGCAGCCAGTGCGTCCCCGCCGCCAGGAAGCGCCCGTACGGCGGGGTGTCGGCGAGGACGGTGTCCAGCAGGTCGGTGCGCCCGCGGGCCAGCACCCGGAGCACCGGCGGCAGGACGGCGGCCGACGGTTCCAGTTCCAGCACCCGGGCCACCCGCTCGCCGCGGGTGGCCGGGTCCGCGAGCCAGTACCGGACGGCCTGGATGAAGGTCGCGTTGTCACCGAACTGGATGGCCTCCCAGAGGAGTTCCTGCAGTTCGGGCAGGTGGTGGGCACGCCGGCCCAGGGCTCCGGCCAGGGCGAAGGTCAGCGTGTGGTCGACCCGGTCCGCACCGGCCGCCAGCCACGGGCGCAGCGCCTCGAAGACCTGTGCCTCCTGTCCGCGCCGGAGCACGGTGTCCAGCCGGCCCAGCGGAACGCTGCCGAGCATCCCGGAGAGCTGCCGCGGGGCGGCCAGGGCCCAGCCCAGCAGCGGCTGTTCACCGCTCACCGCGTGCTCCCGCAGGACGGCGAGGGCGAGGTGCGAGAGCGCTCCGCGGGTCTGCCAGGAGGTGTCCCGGGCCTCGACGGCGTCGGTGACGATCCGGCCGAGGGCGGCGGCCGCCGCCTCCCCCCGGAAGAGCGCGGGCGGGACCTCGGCCAGCGCGACCAGGGCCGGGGAGCGGACCGGATCCTGCTCGTTGCGCAGCCGCAGCAGGTCGTCGAGGAGTTCGCCGACGGCGGCCGGCTCGCCCGACCGGGCCGCGTTGCGGACCAGCAGCGGGTAGGCCAGCGCCCGGTCCTCCGCGGCCGGCCGCCGGGTGGCGGCGAGCAGCCGCGGCCGGGCCTCGGCCACCGGCAGGTGGGCGACGTGGGCCAGCACGACCGACCACGCGGCGCCGCGCTCGGCGGCCTGCGCGGCCATCCGCCGGGCCTCGGCCTGCGCCCGTCGGCGGGGCAGCGCGTCGAGCACGGCCCCGGACAGCTCGCTGCGGCTGAGGTCCCGGTCCGCCGTGACGAGGTCGTAGAACGCCTCGCGCCGGGACGGCGGCAGGGCGCGCAGCAGCCGGGCGAGCCAGATCGGGGCGGTGCTCCAGGCCCGGCCGAGGTCCGGCAGCTCGGGCGGGTCGAACCGGGCGACCCGGGTCAGCGCGCTGCGGGAGATCGACGCGGTGGCCGCGCGTTCGGGCGGCGTGATCAACCGGATGGTCCGGCCGGGCGCGGCGGTCAGCAACCGGCCCAGGCACCCCTGCACCGGCTGCGGCAACCACGTGGGGCAGTGGCGTTCCAGCAGGTCCAGCACCCGCTCCGGTCGGTGCCCGGCGGCGGCCGCCAGGACGTCCGCGTTGCGCTGCCACCAGGCGGGGCGGGCCGGCTCGGGCAGT
Source organism: Kitasatospora sp. NPDC056273 (assembly GCF_042268845.1). Taxonomy (NCBI): domain Bacteria; kingdom Bacillati; phylum Actinomycetota; class Actinomycetes; order Kitasatosporales; family Streptomycetaceae; genus Kitasatospora; species Kitasatospora sp. NPDC056273. Next base: position 11,468 of record NZ_JBHJSJ010000104.1, read on the forward strand.
TCGGCGAGCTGGCGGGCCACCTCGTCCAGCAGCAGGTCGGGGTGGCGGCGGGCCAGGATGCTCCAGCGCGTCACGGCGAGGAACAGCCCGGGCAGGTACCGGGCGACGGTCTCGGGCCCGCAGCCCGGCAGCAGCCGGGCCGCCGCCGCGTCCCCCCACGCCTGCCGGACGGGGAGCAGCAGCCGCTCCGCCAGCGCGGTGCGCCCGCGGGCGACGATCAAGGTGGTGAGCCGGTGGCGCAGGACGGCGGGCGCGTCGGCCATCGCCGCGGCCAGCAGCTCGTCCGCGACCGGCAGGTGGAGTGCGGCCTTCAGGGCCTGGCGGCTGACCGCCGGGTCGGGATCGGTGAGCCGCGCGGCGACGAAGGCGCCGTCCCCGGCGATCGTGGCGGCGACTCCGGCCAGCCCTCGGCCGTAGGCGCCGCGCTTGTCGAGTTCCGCCAGCAGCGGGCCGAACCGCTCCGGTCCGTCGCCCTCGTTCGGTCCCTCCGCTGCCCGTTCCTTCGTCCAGGCGGCGAGGCGCCGCATCCGGGCGGGGTGGGCGAGCGGGGCGAGCTCAGCGAGGAGGTGGTCGACGGCTTCGGCCGGGCTGTGCGGTGCACTGGACATGCGGGCCATTCAACAGGCCGCCCGCCCCCGCGGTCGCAGGGTTTTCCGGGCGGACCGGCCGCGGGGCCGGGAGGCGGGTGCGCCGACCGCCGCCGGCGAGCACCCGCGCCAACCGCTCTGCGTCCAGAACAAAGTAGGATGATTCGACTCCCGCTACGCGCGAAGAGTTCCACAAATATCTTATTTGACCGATTTACCTCCCGCTTCACACGCACGGAGCCACCCTCATGGACAATCCGTCCACCGACGCCAACGACGGCGCGATCGAGACCCGCGGCATTGAGCCTGTCCCCGACCACGAGCGCCGGGGCAGAGTCCGCGAGCTCTTCCCGACCTGGGTCGCGGCGAACATCAGCGTCCTGCTCCTCACCATGGGTGCGGCCCTGGTGGTGTTCAACCACTTGAACTTCTGGCAGGTCCTGGTCGTCGCCGCGTGCGCCGCCCTCATCTCGTTCGGCATGGTCGGCGTGCTGTCGGTCTCCGGGAAGTGGGGCGGAGCCCCGGGCGCGACCCTCTCCCGGGCCACCTTCGGGGTGCGCGGCAACCTCTTCCCCGGCGCGATCCTCTGGATCGCCCGGTTCGGCTGGGAGACGATCAACGCCGTCACCGGCGCCTACGCCGTGCTGACCGTCCTCGACCTGGTCTTCGGCGTCAAGAGCAACACCGCGCTGATCGTGATCACGCTCTTCGCCTTCGTCGCCTGCACCTTCCTGGTCTCCGGCATGGGCCGGAAGGCGCTGAACGTCTGCAACACCTGGTCGACGTACCTCTTCGGGGTCTTCAGCGTGCTCGTGCTGGGCTACCTGGTCGCGACCATGAACTGGAGCGAGGTCTTCTCCAAGCCCGCGGGCACCACCGCGATGATGATCGCCGGCATCGGCACCATCGCGGCCGGCGGCATCAGCTGGGTCCCCACCGGCCCGGACTTCGCCCGCTACCTGCCGCACGCCGCCTCCGGCCGGAAGATCGTCGGCGTGACGGTCTCCGGCGCCGGCCTGGTCATGGTGCCGATGGTGCTGATGGGCGCCGTGATGGCGGTGGCCTCGCCCGGCCTGGCCGAGGCCGCGGACCCGGTCTCCTTCCTCGGCGACCTGCTGCCGACCTGGCTGGCCGTGCCCTACCTGCTGACCGCGATCGTGGGCATGCTGCTGATCAACAGCCTCTCCATGTACTCGGCCGGCTTCACCGCGCAGACCATGGGCGTGAAGCTGCCGCGCGCCATGGCCGTCAGCATCAACGCCGTGATCTCGCTGGTCGGCGGCCTGCTGCTGATGCTGGTCGCCAAGAGCTTCCTGGGCTCGTTCATCACCTTCCTGATCCTGCTCGCCGTCTCCTTCTCGGCCTGGATCGGCGTCTACGCGGTGGACATGTACCGGCGCCGCTCGCGCGCGGTGCGCTACGACGCCGCCGCGCTCATGGACACCAGCAGGAAGAGCCGCTACTGGTACACGGGCGGCTTCTGCTGGCAGGCGATGGTCTCCTGGGTGCTCGCGCTGCTGGCCGGGCTCGCCTTCACCAAGTGCGACTGGTTCGCCGGCCCGTTCTCCGGCACCTTCGTCGGCAAGTACGGGCTCGCCTGGGCGGCGACCATCGTGATCTCCGGCGTGATCATGGCCGTGCTCCCGACCCCCCGGGAGAACACCTCCGGCACCGACGAGCAGCCTGCCGAGCAGGCCGCTGAGCAGGCCGCCACCGTCTGACCGCACGACCACGCCCCCGGACCGCCCGGCGGTCGGCTCACCCGAGCCGACCCTG
>NZ_JBHJSJ010000105.1:0-13140 GCF_042268845.1 Kitasatospora sp. NPDC056273
ATCCGCCGACTCGGCGCCCACTTCGACACCACCACCAGACCAAGCCGCCGCCCCACCCGCATCCACACACTCTGCACCCAACACGGCATCGCAACAACGGCCTGAGCCTGACCTAGATCGAATACTTCGCCAGCAGAGTCGAACGGCCGACTTCCTGCGCGCGTGCGGGCGGGGTGGGGACAGCGGGGTGGTGGCTTCCCGGCCCGGCCCGGGGTGGGGGTGCGGGGGTAGGTTCGGGGGGTGACGACGAATGCTGTGCCGACGGAGACTCCGGGCGCGAAGTTGATCCTGCTGACCACCACCCACCGGGTGGCTCCCGGCCTGCTGGCGTGGCCGGCGTGGGAGGCGTTGCGGTCGGCGGGGCGGGTGCTGGTGGGGGACGAGGGGCATCCGCAGGTGGCGGCGGTGCGGCAGGCCGGGGTGGTCGTGGAGGCGGTGCCGGCCGGGTCGGCGCCCGCGTTGGCGCGGCTGCTGACGGGGCAGCCCGCGGGGGCCGGGCCGACGGTGTGGCTGGGCAGCCCGGACGGGGACCCGGGGCTGACCGACGCGCTGGCGCGGCTGGCGGTGGAGCACGCCGGCGAGGTGCCGGAGATCGAGGTGCTGCCCGGCTCGTACGACCTGCCGGGGTCGCGGCTGCTGGACCTGGTGACGGTGATGGACCGGCTGCGCTCCCCGGGCGGTTGCCCCTGGGACGCCGAGCAGACGCACGAGAGCCTGGTGAAGTACCTGGTCGAGGAGGCGTACGAGCTGGTCGAGGCGATCGAGGCGGGGGACCGGGAGACGCTGCGCGAGGAGCTGGGCGACGTCCTGTTCCAGGTGTTCTTCCACTCCCGGATCGCCGAGGACCACCCGACGGAGCCGTTCACCGTCGACGACGTGGCCGGGGACATCGTCGAGAAGCTGATGTACCGGCACCCGCACGTGTTCGGGAACGTCGAGGTCGAGGGCGCCACGGAGGCGGAGGCGAACTGGGAGCAGCTGAAGGCGGCCGAGAAGGCGGACCGCGAGTCGGTGCTGGACGGCGTGCCGGCCGGGCTGCCCTCGTTGGCGTACGCGGCGAAGCTGGTGTCGCGGGTGCGCCGGGCGGGTTTCACGGGGGTGCCGGACGAGGCGTACGGGCTGCCGGCCGAGCTGACGGCCGATTCGGCGGGCCGGCTGCTGCTCGCGGTGGTGCAGCGGGCGCATGACGCGGGGGTGGACGTGGACGCCGCGCTGCGGTCGGCCGCGCGCGGTTACCGGGACGCGGTGCGCGCGGCCGAGGGCCTCGGTCCGGTCGGGGAGTAGGCGCTCAGGCCGCCGTGGCGGTGCGCTCGGGGCGCCGCTGCGGCGGGACGAGTTCGCCGATGGCCTCGCCGACGAGGAGGACGAGTTCGGCGAGCCGCTCCAGGTCGAGGTGGTCGGGCAGGTCCGCCAGCGAGATGATCCGCTCGCCGTCGGGGCCGGCCACGGCGAACAGGTCGATCGGCCCGAGGTGCTTCTCGGCGGTGTCCACGAGGGCGGCGACGTCGCTGGGGCGGCGGATGTCGCCGCAGACGCCGACGACGGGGCAGCCCGGCCGGTCGAGTTCGGCGGCGAGGTCCTCGGCGATGCCGGCGTACTGGTCGGCGATGAGCATTCCGGCGGTGCCGGCGGCGGCGAACCGGCGGGCGAGGCCCGCGCCCGACCCGCCGTCGAGGACCGCGATGACGACGACTGACCCGCTGACCCGCATGGTCTGCTCCTCCCTGTGGGCGACACCGCACCGGCGCCCACGCGTACTGCGGAGGATCGTAGGCACGTCCTGACCCTCCGCAACAGGGATTACCCCTCAGGTGACCAGGCTCACGCCCGCCCCGCGGCCAAGAGTCGGCCAAGAGCTGTCCACGGACCGGCCACGGAGTGTTGGCGCGCCCGACGCGTCCGGTCGCGGAAGCGCGGCGAAGGAGTGGCGGGGAAGCGGCGCCCCGCCGGAGGGAGGGCGGGCCCGTCGCACCGGATACGGTCGGTCCATGCCAGCTCAGCCCGTCCCCGCCCGGCCCGCCGCCCCGTCGTCCGACGCCCCCGCCCCGCAGCTGTTCACCTGGGAGTTCGCCGCCGACCCGTACCCCGCCTACGCCTGGTTGCGCGAGCACTCCCCGGTGCACCGCACCACCCTGCCGAGCGGGGTGGAGGCCTGGCTGGTGACCAGGTACGCGGACGCCCGGCAGGCGCTCGCGGACAGCCGGCTGTCGAAGAACCCGGCGCACCACAGCGGGCAGGCGCACCGCACCGGCCGGGTGGGCATCCCGGGGGAGCGGCAGGCGGACCTGATGACCCACCTGCTGAACATCGACCCGCCGGACCACACCCGGTTGCGCCGGCTGGTGTCGAAGGCGTTCACCCCGCGCCGGGTGGCCGAGTTCGAGCCGCGGGTGCAGCAGCTCACCGACCGGCTGATCGACGGCTTCGCGCAGCGCGGTTCGGCGGACCTGATCCACGAGTTCGCGTTCCCGCTCCCCATCTACGCGATCTGCGACATGCTCGGGGTGCCGGCCGAGGACCAGGACGACTTCCGCGACTGGGCCGGGATGATGATCCGCCACGGCGGGGGCCAACGCGGCGGCGTGGGGCGGGCGGTGAAGCGGATGCGGGCGTACCTGCTGGAGCTGATCCACCGCAAGCGGGCGGACCTCGGGGACGACCTGATCTCGGGCCTGATCCGGGCCGGCGACCACGGTGAGCACCTGACCGAGAACGAGGCCGCGGCGATGGCCTTCATCCTCCTGTTCGCGGGTTTCGAGACCACCGTGAACCTGATCGGCAACGGCACCTACGCGCTGCTGCGCAATCCGGAGCAGCGCCGGCTGCTGCAGGAGTCGGTGGTGCGCGGGGAGAGCGCGCTGCTGGAGACCGGGATCGAGGAACTCCTGCGCTACGACGGGCCGGTGGAGCTGGCGACCTGGCGGTTCGCGACCCGTCCGCTGACCATCGGCGGGGTGGACATCCCGGTCGGCGACCCGGTGCTGGTGGTGCTGGCCGCGGCGGACCGCGACCCGGCCCGGTTCGCGGCGGAGAACACCCTGGACCTGGCTCGGAAGGACAACCCCCATCTGGGCTTCGGGCACGGCATCCACTACTGCATCGGCGCTCCGCTGGCGCGGCTCGAAGGGCGTGCCGCGCTGGCCACGCTGCTTTCCCGGCTGCCCGATCTGCGGCTCGCGGAAAGCCCGGAGAATCTGCGCTGGCGGGGTGGTCTGATCATGCGTGGCCTGCGCGAACTCCCGGTGGAATTCAGTCCGGAGAGCCGTTCCCCGCACGCCCCTCCGCACCCCGTTCCGGATGCCTCTTCGACGCCTCCGACCTGCTGAGATCACGCTGACGGGACGTCGCCGATCGCCCGCCGACGGGGGTGTGAACACCCATCAATCCGGACATAACGCCGCTGTTGGTAGGCGATCGGACACGGGCCGTAATTGTTGTGTGATATCGGTGATATGAGCTTGTGATTGGTCTGATGATCTGTCTACTCTCCCTGGAGTTCGCAGCTGCGGACCTCGTACGCGGAACGCCGAATCCTGCCCGCCGCGTCACGGGAAACCGACCAGAACCCTGGGCAGGGGCGGGGGAACCAGGTTTGTTGCCGTCTCCCCACGGCTTGGGGTGAAGCCGCCCGAGCGGAATCGTTTCCGCTTACGGCGGCCGGGCCACCTCCCGGTCCGAACCCGACAGCTCACCTCGCAGGCGTACGGAGAGGGACCTCTTCATGCTGTTCGTTGGAACTGGCCGTCACCGTCGTCGCACCCAGGCCGAGAAGGCCATCGCCGTCGCCGGTGTGGCCGGCGTCGGACTCGCGATGCCGCTCCTCACCGCCACCGGCGCCTCCGCCGCCCCGGCCTCCACCTGGGACTCCGTCGCCCAGTGCGAGAGCGGCGGCAACTGGAGCATCAACACCGGCAACGGCTTCTACGGCGGCCTCCAGTTCACGTCCAGCACCTGGAAGGCGTACGGCGGCACCGCCTACGCGGCGCAGGCCAACCAGGCCAGCAAGGCCCAGCAGATCTCGGTCGCCGAGAAGGTGCTGGCCTCGCAGGGTCCGGGCGCCTGGCCGGTCTGCTCCCAGAAGGCCGGTCTGACCAAGGGCGGTGCCCCGGCCTCGGTCGACACCTCCTCGGACGCCAAGCCGCAGTCCGCCCCCAAGCAGCAGGCCCCGAAGCCCGCCGCCAAGCCCGCCGAGAAGCCGGTCGCGCAGAAGCCCGCCGCCCAGAAGCCGGCCCAGAAGCCCGCCGCGCAGCCGGTCCAGCAGGTCGCCCCGCAGCAGCAGGCGCAGCCGCAGACCCCGGGCTTCTCCGGCAAGGCCGGCTGGGACGCCGACGCCAAGGTGTACTGGTACCAGAACAACGGCGGCTGGTACTGGACCAGCCACCAGAGCGTCTACCAGCAGTACGCCGGCCAGGCCGCCGCCCAGCCGCAGTACGCCCCGCGCGCCGCGCAGCAGGCCCCGCAGGCCGCCGGCCACGACTACACCGTCCGTGCCGGTGACACCCTGTCGACCATCGCCGCCGCCCAGGGCGTGTCCGGCGGCTGGAGCGCGCTGTACGAGCAGAACCACTCCACCGTCGGCGGCGACCCGAACCTGATCATGCCCGGCCAGGTGCTGCACCTCGGCTGAGCCGCCCCGCCCGACGCCGGGAGCGCCCGCGGCCGGCAGCGCCCCGAGACCGGGGTGCCCGCCGGGGGCGCCCGCCGCCGCGCCGGAGCGCTCGGCGCCGACGCCGCTCCACCCCGCCGTCCGAAGGGGGCCGGTCCTACCGGTCCCCTTCGTCCGCATTCGCCCGCTCCGGTGGGACAAGCTGGGACAAGCAGGTGAACTACCGGTGGGTAGCAGGGCCACACGGTGAGACGGGACCGAGGCCGACGCGGCCACGGCAGCCCGGGCGGTTAGGCTCTGGTCGTAACGACTCCGCAATCGTCCTGCTGGCAGCACCACCGTCAGACCGGACCCTGCTCTCGCAAGGAGATGCCTCGTGCCGTCCATCGATGTCGTCGTAGCCCGTGAGATCCTCGACTCCCGCGGCAACCCCACGGTCGAGGTCGAGGTCGGCCTCGACGACGGCAGCACGGGTCGTGCCGCTGTCCCGTCGGGTGCCTCCACCGGTGCCTTCGAGGCGCTGGAGCTGCGCGACGGCGACAAGAACCGCTACTTCGGCAAGGGCGTCGAGAAGGCCGTCCTGGCCGTCATCGAGCAGATCGGCCCGGAGCTGGTCGGCTACGACGCCACCGAGCAGCGCCTGATCGACCAGGCCATGCTGGACCTGGACGCCACCCCGGACAAGTCCTCGCTCGGCGCCAACGCCATCCTGGGCGTCTCGCTGGCCGTCGCGCACGCCGCCTCCGAGGCCAGCGACCTGCCGCTGTTCCGCTACCTGGGCGGCCCGAACGCGCACGTCCTGCCGGTCCCGATGATGAACATCCTCAACGGCGGGTCGCACGCGGACTCCAACGTCGACATCCAGGAGTTCATGATCGCCCCGATCGGCGCGGAGTCCTTCTCCGAGGCCGTCCGCTGGGGCGTCGAGGTCTACCACACGCTCAAGGGCGTGCTGAAGGAGCGCGGCCTGTCCACCGGTCTGGGCGACGAGGGCGGCTTCGCCCCGAACCTGGACTCCAACCGCGAGGCCCTGGACCTCATCGTCGAGGCCATCGAGAAGGCCGGCTACGTGCCCGGCCGTGACGTCGCGCTGGCCCTGGACGTCGCCTCCTCCGAGTTCTACGAGGACGGCGCCTACCGGTTCGAGGGCAAGGACCTCACCGCCGCCGAGCTCATCGAGTACTACGCCGAGCTGGTCGCCGCCTACCCGCTGGTCTCCATCGAGGACCCGCTGGACGAGTCGGACTGGGCCGGCTGGAAGGCCATGACCGACAAGCTGGGCGACAAGGTCCAGCTGGTCGGCGACGACCTGTTCGTCACCAACCCGGCCCGTCTGGCCCGCGGCATCGAGACCGGCACCGCCAACGCGCTGCTGGTGAAGGTGAACCAGATCGGTTCGCTGACCGAGACCCTGGACGCCGTCGAGCTGGCCCAGCGCAACGGCTACCGCTGCATGATGTCGCACCGCTCCGGCGAGACCGAGGACGTCACCATCGCCGACTTGGCCGTCGCCACCAACTGCGGCCAGATCAAGACCGGTGCCCCGGCCCGCTCCGAGCGCGTCGCCAAGTACAACCAGCTGCTGCGCATCGAGGAGATCCTCGACGACGCCGCCGAGTACGCCGGCCGCGGCGCCTTCCCGCGCTTCCGCCACGAGGGCTGAGCGCTCCCGGTAGCGCACGCCTGACCGGTGCCCCGCCGTTCACCCCGTAGGGTGGACGGCGGGGCACCGTCGCGACCAGGAGGGGATACGGGAGATGGCTGGCTGGAGGATCCCGGGCTTGGCGGCCCGGCCCCGGTTCACGAGCCGGGCGACCGTCCTCGTCCTGGTGCTCTGCTCGCTGGTGGCGATCCTCGCCTACCCGACGCGGCAGTTCATCTCCCAGCGCGCCGAGATCTCCGCCCAGCGGGCGAAGGCCGACCACGCGCGCCAGCAGGTCGAGCAGCTGCGCCGGGAGAAGGCCCGCTGGCAGGACCCGGAGTACGTCAAGGCGCAGGCCCGCGCCCGGCTGCACTACGCGGTGCCGGGGGAGACCCCGTACATCGCGGTGGACCCGGCTGGTCAGGCCTCCGCCAGGACCTCCTCGTCCGCGGGCGGGGCCGCCTCCGGGCCGAACGCGGCGCCCGGCGGCGCCGCCGGCCAGGTGAAGGCCGCCAAGCCCTGGTACGCCAGCATCTGGGACTCGGTGGACGCCGCCGACACCGCCGCGGCGGCCCCCGCCACCCCCCTTCCCCTCCCACCGTCCCCCGTTGGAGACACCTCCCCCCATGACCACTGAGAACCACCCCACCGTCTCCGACGCCGACGTCGCGGCCATCGCCGCCCAGCTCGGCCGGGTGCCGCGCGGCCTGCGCGGCGTGGCGCACCGCTGCCCCTGCGGCAACCCGGACGTCGTGGAGACGGCTCCCCGGCTGCCGGACGGCACGCCGTTCCCCACGCTCTACTACCTGACCTGCCCCAAGGCCGCCTCGCTGATCGGCACCCTGGAGGCGGAGGGCGTGATGAAGGACCAGAGCGCCCGGCTCGCCGAGGAACCGGAGCTGGCCGCCGCCTACCAGAAGGCGCACGAGGACTACATCGCCCGGCGCGACGCGATCGAGGTGCTGGAGGGCTTCCCGAGCGCCGGCGGCATGCCGGACCGGGTGAAGTGCCTGCACGTGCTGGTCGGCCACTCGCTGGCGGCCGGCGAGGGCGTCAACCCGCTCGGCGACGAGGCGATCGGCATGCTGGAGGACTGGTGGGCCAAGGGCCCGTGCGTCTCCCCGGCCGAGGTCGAGGCGGCCGGTGAGCGGGTCGCCCGCAACCGCGCCAAGGAGCAGGACCACGAGGCCGTGATCGCCGCCAAGCAGCAGAAGGCCGCCGAGCGCGCCGCGAAGAAGCGGGCCGCCGAGGACGCCGCGGCGGAGCGGGAGTCCGAGTGAGCGCGACCCGGGTGGCCGCGATCGACTGCGGCACCAACTCGATCCGCCTGCTGGTCGCCGACCTCGACCCGGAGACCGGGGAGATCACCGACCTGGACCGCCGGATGATCGTCAACCGGCTGGGCCAGGGCGTGGACCGGACCGGCCGGCTGCACCCGGACGCGCTGGCCCGCACCTTCGCGGCCTGCCGGGAGTATCAGGAGATCATCTCCGGTTTCGGGGTCGGCCCCGAGCGGGTCCGCTTCGTCGCCACCAGCGCCTCCCGGGACGCCGAGAACAGCGACGAGTACGTCAAGGGCGTGCGCGACATCCTGGGCGTCGAGCCCGAGGTGGTGAGCGGCGAGGAGGAGGCGCGGCTGTCCTTCGTGGGCGCCACCAAGGAGCTGACCGGCGGTCAGTTCCCCGGCCCGTACCTGGTGTTCGACCTCGGCGGCGGCTCCACCGAGTTCGTGCTCGGCACGGACGACGTGCAGGCGGCGCGCTCGGTGGACATCGGCTGCGTGCGGCTCACCGAGCGGTACTTCGGCGACGCCGAGCTGCCCTCCGAAGCGCAGGTCGAGGCCGCCCGGGCGCACGTGCGGGCCGAGCTGGACCGGGCCGAGGCGGTCGTCCCGCTGACCGGCGCGGCCACCCTGGTGGGCCTGGCCGGGACGGTCACCACGGTGTCGGCGATCGCCCAGGGCCTGCCCGGCTACGACTCGGCGGCGATCCACCACTCGCGGATCAGCCGGGAGCGGGTCGCCGGGATCGCCCGGGAGCTGCTGGCCGCCACCCACGCCGAGCGCGCGGCCATCCCGTCGATGCACCCGGGCCGGGTGGACGTGATCGCGGCCGGGGCGCTGGAACTGCTGGAGATCATGGAGCGCACCGGCGCCGCCGAGGTGGTCGTGAGCGAGCACGACATCCTGGACGGAATCGCCTTCGGTATCGCCTCCTGACCCCGTGCGGGGCTTACCCGACCGGCCCCGGCACCCCTTTCGGGGGGCCGGGGCCGGGGCGCGCCCGAGCGCGGGTGGGAAAGTTCGTGAATTTCTTCACATGGGGATCCGGCCATTCGCCGCACCGGCCCGCCCACTACGTCCGAAATGTGGGACCGAAGGCCCGTCGGCCGGGTGGCCCATGGGATCGCAGGTCAGGCCTCGTTTGAGGTTTGAAAATCGAAATCACGTGCGGGAACCCGGGCGTTGTGCGGATCGTTGCTGCTCAGGCCGGTGGTGCTCCGCCGTGCGTTCGCGCGGGGCCGCCCAGGGGTGGGGGCCACCGCGCCGGGCCCGGTTTTGCGGCCGCGCAGTGTAGCACGGGGGGTCCGTCAACTTGTGACCGGGCTCACGAAGGCTGCTCCGGACGGTGCTGGATACTTTCGGATATGAGCACCACGGAGCGTCCTCGCATCCTCATTGTCGGCGGTGGTTACGTCGGCCTGTATGCCGCGATGCGCATCCTCAAGAAGATGCGTTACGGCGAAGCGACCGTCACGGTCGTCGACCCGCGGTCGTACATGACGTACCTGCCCTTCCTCCCCGAGGCGGCCGGCGGCAGTGTCGCGCCTCGCAACCTCATCGCGCCGCTGCGCAGCACCCTGAAGAAGGCGGAGGTGCTGACCGGGTCCGTCACCGGCATCGACCACGCCCGCAAGGTTGCCACCATCCAGCCCGCGGCCGGTGACAGCTACGAGCTGCCCTTCGAGTACCTGGTCGTCGCGACCGGCTCGGTCTCCCGCACCTTCCCGATCCCGGGTCTGGCGGAGAACGGCCTCGGCATGAAGACGGTCGAGGAGGCCATCGGCCTCCGCAACCACGTCATGGCCCAGCTCGACAAGGCCGAGTCCACCACGGACGAGGACATCCGCCGCAAGGCGCTGACCTTCGTGGTGATCGGTGGCGGCTTTGCCGGCATCGAGACCGTCGCCGAGGTCGAGGACATGGCCCGCGACGCGGCCAAGCTGTACAAGACCGTCAGCCGCGAGGACATGCGCTTCGTGGTGGTCGAGGCGGCCAACCGCATCCTCCCCGAGATGGGCCCGGACCTCGGTCTGTGGACCAAGGAGAAGCTCGAGGAGCGCAACATCGAGGTCTACATCGAGACCTCGATGGACTCCTGCGTCGACGGCCACGTCATGCTGAAGAACGGCATGGAGATGGACGCCTCCACCATCGTGTGGACGGCCGGCGTGAAGCCGAACCCGGTGCTGGCCAACTTCGGCCTGCCGCTGGGCCCGCGCGGCCACGTCGACACCGCGCCGACCCTCCAGGTCCAGGGCTTCGACTACGTCTGGTCCGCCGGCGACAACGCCCAGGTGCCGGACCTCGCCGCGGGCGAGGGCGCCTGGTGCCCGCCGAACGCCCAGCACGCCAGCCGTCAGGCCGTCGTCCTCGGCGACAACGTGATCTCCGGCATGCGCGGCTTCCCGCAGAAGGAGTACAAGCACAAGAACCTGGGTGCGGTCGCCGGTCTCGGCCTGCACAAGGGCGTGGCGATCCTCTTCGGCAAGTACAAGCTGAAGGGCCGTCCGGCCTGGTGGTTCCACCGCCTGTACCACGGTGCGATGGTGCCGACCTTCAACCGCAAGGTCCGCGTCTTCACCGACTGGACCCTCGCGATGTTCCTCAAGCGCGAGATGGTCGGCCTCGCCCAGATGGAGAAGCCGCAGCTTCCCATCCAGGAGGTCACTCCGCCCACCAAGCCCGTCGAGGCCGCCAAGCCGGCCGCCGACAAGGAACTCGCCAGCAAGTAAGCGACTGAGACCCCGGTGTGGGAGCACCGGGGTATGAGTCGGAGGCTCTCCGCCCGGCAGCGTTGCCGGACCACGACCTCCGTGGTGCTCAGCCGGCCGTGCGACCGGGCGGAGTACAGAAGTAGAAGGTCCCCTGCCGAACCCTCCGGCAGGGGACCTCTCTCGTTGCGGGACCGGTCAGTCGGTCTTGATGCTCTCCAGGATGTCCAGCTTGGACGCCCGGCGGGCCGGCCAGATCGCGGCCACCAGGCCGACCACCCCGGCCAGCGCCAGGAACAGCGCCAGCTGGCCGAACGGCAGGACCGTGGTCAGGCCGGAGAGGCTGGACTTCAGGGTGCCGTTGATCGCCCAGGCGATGAAGCAGCCGAGCAGCAGGCCGATGCCGGCGCCGAACAGCGAGATCACCACGGACTCCAGACGGACCATCCGCTTGATGCCGCCGCGGTCCAGGCCGATCGCCCGCAGCATCCCGATCTCGCGCTTGCGCTCGAAGACCGACATCGCCAGCGTGTTGACCACGCCCAGGATCGCGATCAGGACCGCCATCCCCAGCAGGCCGTACATCAGGTTCAGCGCGAAGGTGATGGTCTGGCTGAACTCGTCCCGGACGTCCTGCTTGGACTTCACCTCGATCACCGGGTTGGCGCCGGTGGCGTCCTTGAGGGCCTGCTTGAGGCCGTCGGTGGCGCCGTCCCTGCCCTTGACCAGGACGTCGGAGATGTACGGCTTCGGCTCGTGCTTGGCGATCTCGCTGTTGGCCAGCATGACCGGGCCGAGCATGCCGCCGGTCTTGTACACGCCGCCGACGGTGACCTTGCCGGTGGACTCGTCCGGGTAGGCCACGGTCAGCACCGAGCCGGTGGTGGCGTTCAGCTTCTTGGCGGCGTCCTCGTCGAGCAGCAGCTGGCCCTGGCCGAAGCCGGCGGTGGAGCCGCTGGTCAGCTCGACGTCGGCGAGCTGGTCCAGGACGGCGGCGTCCAGGCCGTTGACCGTCCTGCTGGTGCCGTCGAGCTCCCAGTACGCGGTCGTCATCGCCGAGGAGGCGGCCACCCCGGGGGCCTTGGCGATCTGGGCGGGCACCTGCGCGGACAGGCTCATGCCGTTGGCGGCCCCGACGATGAAGTCGGCCTTCATCGAGCCGGTGACGGCCCGGTCGATGGTGTCGTTGACCGAGGCGCCGATCACGGTGAGCCCGGTGACCAGGGTCAGACCGATGGTCAGCGCGGCGGCGGTGGCCGCGGTGCGGCGCGGGTTGCGCACCGCGTTCCGCTGGGCGAGCCTGCCCGGGGTGCCGCCGAGCCGCAGCAGCGGGCCGACCAGCGCGACCACCGGACGGGAGAGCAGCGGCAGCAGGACGAACACGCCGATCAGGGCCAGGAAGGCGCCCAGGCCGACCGGCAGCCGGCCGCTGTCGTTGCCGGTGGATGCGCCGTAGCCGATCAGGGCGAGGCCGCCGCCGGCGAGCACCGAGCCGATCGTGTTGCGGACCACCAGGCTCTTCTGGGAGACCGGCTGGTCGCCGCTGCTCATCGCGGCCACCGGGGCGATCCGGGAGGCGCGCATGGCGGGCAGCAGGGCCGACGTGACCGTCACCAGGACGCCGACCACGACCGTCACCACGACGGTGAGCGGCTTGATCACCAGCGAGCCGTTCGGCATGTTCTCGTTCATCGCGCCGATCAGCGACTGCATCCCGGCGCCGATCCCGATGCCGGCGGCCAGACCGGCCACCGCGGAGACGGTGCCGATCAGCAGCGCCTCGATCAGCACGGACCGGGTGACCTGCTTGCGGCTGGCACCGATGGCCCGCATCAGGGCCAGCTCCTTGGTGCGCTGGGCGACCAGCATGGTGAAGGTGTTGGCGATGATGAAGATGCCGACGAAGAGCGAGATGAAGGCGAAGACCAGGAGCATCGTGCGCATGCTGCTGGTGCTCCTGGTGATCATCTCCTGCTCGTCGGCCTTGAGCTTGGCGCCGGTCTCGATGTCGAACTGGTGGCCGGAGGGCACCACGGGCTGGGCCTGGGCGAGCAGTACGTCCTGGCTGGTGCCGGGCTTGGCGGTGAGCACGACGCTGCTGTAGCGGCCGGGCTCCAGCAGGGTCTGCTGGGCGGTGGCCCGGTCGAACAGGGTGAGCGAGCCGCCGGTGTTCACGACCGGGTCGTCGGTGGTGAAGATCCCGGTGAGCTTCGCCTCGATCACCGGTCCGTTGGCGGCGACCCGGACGGTGTCGCCGACCTTGTAGCCCGCCTTGTCGGCGGTCTTGCGGTCGAGCGCGACCTCCTTGGCGGCCTTCGGGCCCTGGCCCTCGGCCATCGGGTAGCGCGGGTCCTTGCCGTCCTGGCCGGGTGCGAAGTTGGCGCCCTTGGCGGCCCAGACCTGGCCGATCAGGTTGCCCTTCTTGTCGGCCACGCCGGTGAAGCCGCTGACCACGCCGCGGGCGCCGGCGGTGCCCGGCAGGGCGGCCAGCTGCTGGACGGTGGCGTCGGTGAGGGTGGCGGAGCCGCCCTCGCTCTTCTGCCGGGCGGAGGCGTTGGAGCCGGCCGCGCGGTCCACCACCTGGACCGAGACGTCCGAGTAGCTCTTGGAGTTGCTGTCCCGCATGGCCTTGCCGAAGGTGTCGGAGAAGACCATGGTGCCGGCCACGAAGGCGGTGCCGAGCATGACGGCCAGGGCCGTCATCAGCAGCCGGCCCTTGTGGGCCAGCACGTTGCGCAGTGCGGTGCGATACATGGGGTGTCCTGGGAAGGTCGGTGAGCGGGCTGCGACTGCTGCGCCGGACTAGCTGGTGCGGCCCTTGGCGTCGAAGCGGCGCATGCGGTCCAGGACGGTGTCGGCGGTGGGCTGGTGGAGTTCGTCGACGATGCGGCCGTCGGCG
>NZ_JBHJSJ010000106.1:0-13134 GCF_042268845.1 Kitasatospora sp. NPDC056273
CCGCAGGCCCGCCGGGGGCGGGGGCGGCGGGGCGGAGGCGGCGCCACGACCACCGGGGTGGGCGGCGGGCGTGCCGGAGCCCGGGGTGTGCTTCAGCCCGGCGGGCGGAGGCGGCGGCGGACCCGAACCCGCACCGCGCCCCAGCCCGGCGGCGGGGCCGGGGGAACCGGCGGGGCCACCGCGCAGCGCGGCCGGCGGGGGCGGCGGCGGACCCGAACCCGCGCCACGGCCCAGCCCGCCCTGCGGCGCGGCGGCCTCCGGGGCGCCGGGAGCCGGGACACCGGGGGCCGGGGCGCCCGGGGCCGGAGCGCCGGGCAGCCCGGCGAGGCCGGGCAGGCCGCCGGGCGGGGCCAGCATCGTCGGCGCGTGCTCCACCTGCGGACCACCGGCGGGCGGACCACCGGCGGGCGGGGCCACCGGGGCACCCGGCAGGCCCATCAGCCCGGGCATGGCGTCCGGCGAGGCGAGCAGCGTGGGCGCCGGCTCGGCGGCCGGGGCGGGCGCCGGCACTGGCGCCGGTCCCGGGGCCGGCGGCACGACGGGCGGCGCCGGGGGCTGCGCGGCGGGCGGCTGGGCGGCGGGCGGCGGGACCGGGGGCATGCCGTAGCCGCCACCCGTCGGCGGCATCAGCATGGTCGCGGCCTCGGCACCCGCCGATGCGGCGGGCTCGGGCAGGTCCGAGCCGGTGGTCCGCAGCCCTTCCGACATCAGGACGGTCGCGGCCTCGCCCTCGACCGGCGGCCGGCCGGGCACCACAGGCGCGACGGGCGCCGCGGACGGAACGGGCGTGACCGGAGCCGCGACCGGCGGCACCGGCGCGACGGCCGGCTCGTCGTGCCCGGCCGGCGGCGCGAGCATGGTCGGCGCGTCCCCGGCGGGCCGGTCGGAGACCGGCGGCTCGGTCAGCACGGCCGGCCCGGGCCGCGGCGCCGCGGCGGGCGGCTCCTCGACGGGCGCGACAGCCGGAACGGACGCGGGCGCGGCAGCGGCGGCAACAGCGGCCGGAGCCGTCCCGAGCCGCTCCGCCTCCGCCGCGATCGCCGCGGCCCCCGCCTCCTGGAGCCACTGCGGCGGGCTGAGCAGGAAGGAGGTCGCCTCCACCGGCCCGGGCGCGGGCTTCGCCGCCCCCGCCGGGTTGGCCGCCACCGGCCGCCCGTAGACCTCCTCGTACTGCCGGACCACCTCGTTGACGGGCAGCGCGGGCCAGAGCGTGCTGGCGCCGGAGTCCCGGGCGATCACCAGCCGCGCCTCCCCCGAGCCGCCGCCCGCACCGCCCGAGCCGTCGGCCGGGCCCGTGGGCGCCACCGCCCAGCAGACGAAGCCCAGGTCGAACTCCCGGACCCGCACCTCGCGCTGCTGCGAGCGCGGCACCCCGCCGTTGATCCACTCCTCGGCGAGCTCCTGCGCCTGCGCGTACGTCACCACGCCCGGTTCACCCCTGTCCGCATCCTCTTCGTCCCCCGTTCCACCGCGACCACCGACACCACCGCGAGCACCACGAGCACCGCGCCCACGCGCCTCAGCCGACCGGGACGGCCCGGGCGAACCCGCCGTCCACCATCAGCTCCGCGACCGTCTCCAGCTCCGGCGGGCTGCCGGCCAGCCGCAGCAGGAAGGCGTCGAAGTCCTCGCCGCAGGGCAGCAGCAGCCGGGCGCAGCGGTCCTCCGGCGCCTCCGGGCCGCCGGCGTCGCGGGCGTCGTCGTACAGGTGGAACCAGACCGAGCCGGTCCGCTCGCCGCGCACCTTGAGCGCGACCAGGCCGCCCTGCGCGTAGGCGATGCCCAGGTAGTCCTTGGTGAGGTGGTCGCGCAGGCACTTGTTGGCGTACACGACGTCGTCGGTGCCGTACTCCTCGGTGAGCGTCAGGAACGGCTGGTCGAGCAGCAGTCCGAGCTCGGTGTCCAGCGCCACGCCGACCGGGGCGCGGCCGCCGCCCAGCTTGAGGAAGGTGCGGTAGGCGTCGGGCAGCCGGTAGCCGAGGCGCTCCTCGGCGCGCTGCACCAGGTCCTCGGGGACGCCGATCGGGTCGCCGCCGTCCCCGGCCAGCGAGAAGTGCACCGGCCGGCGCTCCTGCAGCGGGCGGGTGCCGCGGCGGGTGTGGTCGGCGGCGGAGGTGGCCAGGCCGCCGTGGTGCCGCAGCAGCGCCTTGACCTCGACCGGGACGAGCTCCATCCGCCGCCAGCCGGGGGCGGCCCGGCCGACCGCGTGGTGCCAGGTCCAGCCGGGCGGGGTGGCGACGGCGGTCGGGAGGTCGGCCCAGAGCGGGTGGCCCTGGGTGTAGAGCGCGGCGTTGGCCGAGACGTAGTCGGTCAGCCGCAGTTCGTCCACGCCGAAGCCCGCCGGCGGGTCGGCCACCTCGGCCGCGGCGGCGGCGTACGGACCGAAGTCCGGGAAGCCGTACTCGTCCACCCTGACCCCGGCGGGGTGCCGCTCCGCGCGGACCGGGTCCGGGAACTGCACCACCTGACCTGCGTACGCCGCGTTCGGTGCGGCGGCGACGCCGGGCCGACCTGTCGTCATCTGGGAGCCCCCACTGGCTGCTGCAAAATACGGTGCTTGCTGGGCACCAGCCTAGGGCCTGCCCTCGAACTCCCGTCGTCCGCCCGGAGGGCGGGCGGGGCGGCGTTGGGGTGTGTGCATCGCAAGGCGGAGGAGGGAGCCACTGCGGTGGGGGCACCTCCCGGCCGAAGGCTGGGGGCCATTGGCGACCGACGACAACGCGGCGAGGTGCGTGCCCCAACGCCGCCCCGCAGACGCGAGTTCGAAGGCAGGCCCTGTGGCCTGCCCTCAACCCCCGGTCAGCCAGGCGGACGACGGGCCCCTGCCCCGGAGAGCCCGGAGCGCGGGCAGTGCCCCCGCCGTCACAGCCGCCCGCCCAGCGCCCGCGCCAGCGCCTCGGCCACCCGCAGCTGCCGGGCCTCGGTGAGGTGCGGGTGCAGCGGCAGGCTGAGCAGTTCGCGGGCGGCCCGCTCGGCGACCGGGAACGTCCCCTCGCGGTGGCCGAGGTGACGGAACGCGGGTTGCAGGTGGACCGGCACCGGGTAGTGCACCCCGGCGCCGATCCCGGCGGCGTGCAGCGCGGCCAGCACCGCGTCGCGGTCCCGGCCGGGGCCGATCCGCACCGGGTACAGGTGCCGGACGTGCTCGTTGCCGGGCGCGGTACGGGGCAGGGCGAGTCCGTCCAGCCCGCCCAGCAGCGCGTCGTAGCGGGCGGCGGCGGTCCGGCGGGCGGCGTTCCAGGCGGGCAGCCGGCGCAGTTTGGCGCGCAGCACGACGGCCTGCAGCGCGTCCAGCCGGGAGTTGCAGCCGAACCGTTCGTGCCGGTACCGGTCGCGGGCGCCGTGGTCGCCGGTCAGCCGGACGGCGTCGGCCAGGGCGGCGTCGTCGGTGAGCACCGCCCCGGCGTCGCCGTAGGCGCCGAGGTTCTTGCCCGGGTAGAAGCTGGTGGCCGCGATCCGCCCGTACCAGGTGCGCCCGTGCTGCCGGGCGCCCTGGGACTGCGCCGCGTCCTCCACCACCGGACGGCCGTCGGCCGCCGCCAGCAGCGGGCCCATCGGGGCGAGTTGGCCGAAGAGGTGGACGGGCAGCAGCGCGACCGCGCCGGGCAGCGCGGCGGCGGCCCGTTCCGGGTCCATCAGCAGGTACTCCGGGTCGGCGTCGACGAGCACCGGGCGCAGCCCGGCCCGCAGCACCGCCTCGGCGGTGGCGACGAAGGTGTTGGCGGGCAGCACCACCCCGCCGCCGGGCGGCAGGTCCAGGGCGCGCAGGGCCAGTTCGAGCGCGTCGGTGCCGTTGGCGGCGCCCACACAGTGCCGGACGCCGACGAAGGCCGCGTACTCCCGCTCGAAGGCGGCCACTTCGGGGCCCTTGACGAAGGCTCCGGAGGCGAGCACCCGGTCGAAGCCGGCCCGCACCTCCTGCGCCACCTCGGCGTGCGCCGCCGCCAGATCGACCAGCGGAACGCCCTCCCCCGCCGCACCGCTGCCCTGGGCCGGAACGCCCACCCCCGCCCCCGCCGCGCCGCTCCCCGAACCGTGCACCACCCCGCTCACCGCGCCTCCGCCCCGGTCCGGACCGCCGCGCCCACCGGCACGGTGACCCCGCCGAGTCCGAGGCTGAGCGAGGCCGCCTCCAGCAGCTGCAGCACCCGCACCCCGGCCCGGCCGTCGGTGAGCGGGGCCCGGCCCTCGGTGATGGCGGCGGCGAACTCGGCCATCACGTTGCGCAGCGCCTCCTGCTCGACCAGCGCCGGCGCGACCATCTCGCCGACCCGGTAGGAGATCAGCGCCCGGTGCCGGATCTCGTCGGTGAGCTGGTCGGGCGGGGTGAGGTCGACGCCCCGGTCGTGCACCGCCAGCCGGGCCTGCGGGTTGAGGTCGTCCCAGACCAGGGTGCGCCGCGAGCCGCCGATCAGGGTGGTGCGGACCTTGGTCGGGGAGAGCCAGTTGACGTGGCAGTGCGCGAGCGCGCCGTTGCTGAGCCGGACCGTCAGGTACGCGACGCAGGCGCGGCCGGCCCCGATCGGGTCGGCGCCCTGGGCGGACACCCCGACCGGTTCGACCCCGGGCGGCAGCACGAAGTCCAGGATCGACAGGTCGTGCGGGGCGAGGTCCCACAGCACGTCGACGTCCGGCTGCACCAGGCCGAGGTTGATCCGCACCGAGTCGAAGAACTGGACGTCCCCGATCTCCCCGCCGTGCACCAGCTCCCGGATCCGCCGCACCGCCGGGGTGTAGCAGAAGGTGTGGTCGCACATCAGCACCAGCCCGCGCCGCTCGGCCAGGTCGACCAGCTCCTCGGCCTCGGCGGCGGAGGTGGTGATCGGCTTCTCCACCAGGACGTGCTTGCCGGCCTCCAGCGCCGCCCGCACCAGCGCGTAGTGGGCGCCCGCCGGTGTGGCCACCGCGACCGCGCCGACCCGTTCGTCCGCCAGCACCCGCCGGTAGCTGGCGGTCGCCCCGACGGTGCTGTACTCCCCCAGCACCGCGCGGGCCTTGGCCTCGTCCAGGTCGCACAGCCAGTGCAGCCGCAGCGCCCGGGTCTGCTGCGCGTTGCGGACCAGCTTCGGGCCCCAGTAGCCGGCCCCGACCACGGCCAGCCCGACGGGGCGCTCGGGCACCGGCCGGGGCGGCTCGTCCGGTGCGGGTACGTGGCCGCCGGGTGCCTGGTTGGCGGCCTGCCAGTGGTCGTCCTGCGGTTCCGACGTCATCGCACGGGCCCCTTCGCTCAGCGCCGGGGTGGGCGGCAGGCCCTCCCCGGTGGCCTCAACGTCCGGCGCGGGCACGGGAGTCGGGCCCGCCCGGCGGTTGCTCCGCGCGGTCGGCCGCGTCCCCCTTCGGCTCGCTGCCGGAACGGTACCGGCCGCGTACCGGCCTCCGGGGCCGTTTCGGTAAATCGGCGGACAAGTCGTGACGGACGCGTGCGCGTTCGGCCAGCATCGGGTGACCGCCGGGCCGGTCCGTGGCGCCACCGGCCGCCGCCGCACCCCGGTTGCGCGGTTGTCAGTGCCGTTTGACAGGCTTGCCCCTGAACAGGCTTGCCCCGGACGGGCCCGGTCACTCCGGCCGACACCGGGTTACCAGGAGGAGGACGACGGATGACCACCGGTGAGCCGGCGGGCCCGCCCGTGCTGCGCCACCACCGCGACAGCCTGCTGCCCGCCGTCGCCGCCGCGCTGTCGCTCAAGGGCGGCGAGGTGCACACCCTGGCGGGCGACAAGGACCCGCGCCGCCCGGTGCTGCACCACCTGGTCGCCGAGTTCCTGGACGCCCTGCCGGCGGAGGCCCGCGAGCGGTTCACCGGCCGCTGCCCGGAGGCCGTCCTGCTCTCCCAGCACCTGGCCGCGGTCGACGGCCGGCGCTCCAAGCGCGCCGCCCGCAAGCCGATGACGCTGCACGAGGCCCGCAAGGCGCTCAAGGGCTCCCGGATGACGACCGTCCGCATCCGCGAGGAGGGGGATCCGGCGCACGGCAGCCACGCCCCGCCCTGCCGCTCCTGCGCTCCGATGCTGGAGCACTTCACCGTGCGCAGCGTCGCCGTCGGGCCGCCCGCGCACTGACCGCCCGCGCACCGGCCGGCCGAGCCGCCGGCACGTCCCCCGTCCCCCAGCCCTGGAGCCCGCCCTGAACCCGCCCATCCCGCCCGCACCGGCCACCCTCTCCCCCGCCGGCGCCCGGACCCGCCCGCGCTTCCCCGCCGACGTCGCCGCCGAGCTCAAGGCGGCCGGCTGGCACCCCGGCCGCTGGCAGATCCGGCAGGCCGAGGAGTGGGCCGACGCCCTGGTCGGGTACGGCGCGCCCACCGGCGTGACGCACGCGGTGTTCCCGGCGGCGGTGGAGGCCTGGGCCGAGTTCGGCGGCCTCGCCTTCGACCTGTCCGGCCCGGGCCGCCAGCTGGCCCGCACGCCGTTCCTGATCGACCCGCTGTGCGGCCTGCACCAGCCGCGCACCCTGCTCGACCTCGGCCGGGCGCTGGGCACCCGGCTGGCCCCGCTCGGCGAGGAGGCGTACGGGCAGGCGCTGCTGGCCGTCGACGAGGAGGGCCGGGTCTACAGCCTGGACCACACCGGCGAGTGGTTCCTCGGGCACGGCATCGACCAGGCGGTCTCCGCCCTGGTCCTGGGCACGGCCCCGGAGCGGCTGCGGACCCCGGACGAGTACTGACGAGTACTGACGGGCACCGAGGCGTACGGAGGAGGAGCACCGGGAGCGCCGGAGCGCCGGGCCCGGCTCAGCGCAGCCGCTCGGCCCGCACCGCCAGCCGGGACGGCAGCACCGCCTCGATCCGGAACCCGCCGTCCGCCTCCGGCCCGGAGGAGAAGGTGCCGCCCAGCGCGATCACCCGTTCCCGCATCCCGACCAGCCCGTTGCCCCCGCTGGGCAGCTTCGCCGCGCCCCGCTCCCCGCCCGGGCAGGCGTTCACCACGGCCACCCGCACCCCGTTCGGCGCGTACGAGAGCAGGACGGACACCTGGGCGCCGCCCGCGTGCTTGTGCGCGTTGGTCAGGCCCTCCTGGACGACCCGGTAGGCGGTCTGCTCGGCCTCGCCGGTGAACTCCTGCCGGCTGCCGCTGACCGTCAGGGTCACCGCCATCCCGGCCACCCGGGACTGGTCCACCAGCCGCGGCAGCCCGGCCAGCGAGTCCGGCTCCGGCTGCCGCTCGTCGTCCATCCGCAGCACCCCGAGGATCTCGCGCAGTTCGTTCAGCGCCTGCCGGCCGACCTCGCCCATCAGCTTGGCGCTCTGCGCCGCCTTCTCCGGGTCCTTGCCGACGATCCGCTCCAGCGCCCCGGCGTGCACCACCATCAGCGACACCCGGTGCGCCACCACGTCGTGCATCTCCCGGGCGATCCGGGTGCGCTCCTCCAGCCGGGCCCGGCGGGCGCGCTCCTGCGCCTGCTCGGCCAGCAGGTCCAGTTCGGTCTCCAGGCCGTGCGCGCGGTCCTTGAGCGACTCGATCAGCCGCCGCCGCGCGCCGACGTACAGTCCGGTCAGCACCGGGGCGACCGTCAGCCCGACCGCCACCAGCAGCGACAGCAGGATCTGACCCCACAGCGGCGGCGGGTCCACCGGCCCGTCCCCGGGCGTCATCAGCGACACCGCCATCACGGCGGCCGCCTCGGCGAAGGCCAGCGCGGACAGCGCGACCACCCGGCGGCGCCGCGAGGGCCACTCCCAGGTCGACGCCAGCGTGTACAGCGCCACCACCAGCAGCACCACGCCCAGCATTCCGGGCATCACCAGCAGCGTCACCAGCACCGGGACGGCCGGCCAGCGCCGGCGCACCACCAGGGAGCCGCCGGCCAGCGTGCCGAGCACGGCTATCCCGACCGCTCCCGCGGTGCTGACGTGGATCCGGGCGGAGAGGAAGGCGATCGTGCTGGCCGCGCACTCGACGGCGGCGAGCAACGCCAGCCCGATGTCCAGGAAAGCGCTGCGCGGCCGCTTCCACCACAAGAACGACCGGACCGGCACGCGCTCCCCAGGCGAGTTGCTCATGCCCCACAGCGTAAGCGGCAACCCCCTCCCCTCCCCACCGGGATCTCCCCGTACACCCCCCTAGGCCGTCAAGTGGTCCAGACCACAGGTGGTTTTCGGCAGCCCTGTCCGCCATCCGGCCACGTCGCGGACAGCACCCTCCCCGACACCTATGCTGGTCGCGTCGGACAGCGCGGTCCGCACGCGTCACACCCGCCACACGCGTGTGGACCTGTGACGATGAGCCGTTGCCGAACCCCACCACCACAGGGAGACAGCCGTGACCGCTCCGGTCCCCACCCCGGCGGACAGCCCCACGCCCGTCGTCGCCGATCCCGACAACGCCGCCCTGCGTGCGGACATCCGCCGCCTCGGCGACCTGCTCGGCGAGACGCTGGTCCGCCAGGAGGGCCCCCA
This sequence comes from Kitasatospora sp. NPDC056273, assembly GCF_042268845.1. Lineage (NCBI taxonomy): Bacteria > Bacillati > Actinomycetota > Actinomycetes > Kitasatosporales > Streptomycetaceae > Kitasatospora > Kitasatospora sp. NPDC056273. The sequence continues at coordinate 8,396 of NZ_JBHJSJ010000106.1, forward strand.
GCTGCTGGGCCTGGTCGAACAGGTCCGCCTGCTGAGCCGCACCGACGGCGAGGCCACCGCCGAACTCCTCTCCGACATCGACCTGGACACCGCCGCGAAGCTGGTCCGGGCGTTCTCCACCTACTTCCACCTCGCCAACGTCACCGAGCAGGTGCACCGCGGCCGCGAGTTCGCCACCCGCCGCGCCCGCGAGGGCTCGCTGCTCGCGCAGACCGCCGACCTGCTCGCCGAGGCCGACGCCAAGCACCTCCAGGACACCCTGGCCCACCTCGCCGTGCGCCCGGTCTTCACCGCGCACCCCACCGAGGCCGCCCGCCGCAGCGTCCTCAACAAGCTGCGCCGGATCGGCGAACTCCTCGACCGCATCCACCGCGACGAGGTCACCTCCGGCCTGGCCGCCGCCGACCAGGCCCGCACCAGCAGCGCCAAGCGCTCCGCCGACCGCCGCCTGGCCGAGGTCATCGACCTGCTCTGGCAGACCGACGAGCTGCGCATCGCCCGCCCCGAGCCCACCGACGAGGCCCGCAACGCCGTCTACTACCTGGACGAGCTCTACCGCGAGGCCGTCCCCGAGGTCCTGGAGGAGCTGCACGAGGAGCTCGCCCGGGTCGGCCTGAGCCTGCCCGACGGCGTGCGCCCGCTCACCTTCGGCACCTGGATCGGCGGCGACCGCGACGGCAACCCCAACGTCACCCCGCAGGTCACCTGGGACGTCCTCAACCTCCAGCACGAGTACGGCATCAAGGACGCGCTCGCCGCGATCGACGACCTGCGCAACACGCTCTCCACCTCCGAGCGGCTGGCCGGCGCCTCGGTCGAGCTGCTCGCCTCGCTCAACACCGACCTGCACCTGCTCCCCGAACTCAGCCCGCGCTACAAGCGGATGAACGCCGAGGAGCCCTACCGCCTCAAGGCCACCTGCATCCGGCTCAAGCTGGAGAACACCCGCGAGCGGCTGGCCGGCGGCACCCCGCACGTCGAGGGCCGCGACTACCTCGGCACCCGCGAGCTGATCGCCGACCTGCGGCTGATCCAGGACTCGCTGCGCTCCCACCGCGGCGAGCTCATCGCCGACGGCCGCCTCGCCCGCGCCATCCGCACCGTCGAGGCCTTCGGCCTCCAGCTCGCCACCATGGACGTGCGCGAGCACGCCGAGGCCCACCACCACGCCCTCGGCCAGCTCTTCGACCGGCTCGGCGAGGAGGCCTGGCGCTACGCCGACATGCCCCGCGAGTACCGGCAGAAGCTGCTCGCCAAGGAGCTCCGCTCGCGCCGCCCGCTCGCCCCCACCCCGGCCCCGCTGGACGAGGCCGGCACCAAGACCCTCGGCGTCTTCAACACCGTCCGCCAGGGCTTCGAGCGCTTCGGCGACGAGATCGTCGAGAGCTACATCATCTCGATGTGCCAGGGCGCCGACGACGTCTTCGCCGCCACCGTGCTGGCCCGCGAGGCCGGCCTGATCGACCTGCACGCCGGCATCGCCAAGATCGGCATCGTGCCGCTGCTGGAGACCACCGACGAGCTCCAGCAGGCCGACCGCATCCTCGACGAGATGCTCTCCGACCCGTCCTACCGCCTGCTCGTCTCGCTGCGCGGCGACGTCCAGGAGGTCATGCTCGGCTACTCCGACTCCTCCAAGTTCGGCGGCATCACCACCTCCCAGTGGGAGATCCACCGCGCCCAGCGCCGGCTGCGCGACGTCGCCCACCGCTACGGCATCCGGCTGCGCCTGTTCCACGGCCGCGGCGGCACCGTCGGCCGCGGCGGCGGCCCCTCGCACGAGGCCATCCTGGCCCAGCCCTGGGGCACCCTGGAGGGCGAGATCAAGGTCACCGAGCAGGGCGAGGTCATCTCCGACAAGTACCTGCTCCCCTCGCTGGCCCGGGAGAACCTGGAGCTGACCCTCTCCGCCACGCTCTCCGCCTCCGCGCTGCACACCGCCCCGCGCCAGGCCCCCGAGTCGCTGGCCCGCTGGGACGCCGCGATGGACCAGGTCTCCGAGGCCGCCCACACCGCCTACCGCGGCCTGGTCGAGCAGGAGGACCTGCCGAAGTACTTCTTCGCCTCCACCCCGGTCGACCAGCTCGCCTCGCTGCACCTGGGCTCCCGCCCGTCCCGCCGGCCCGACTCCGGCGCCGGCCTGGACGGCCTGCGGGCCATCCCGTGGGTGTTCGGCTGGACCCAGTCCCGGCAGATCGTCCCCGGCTGGTACGGCGTCGGCTCCGGCCTCGCCGCCGCCCGCGCGGCCGGCCTCGGCGACGTGCTGGACGAGATGTACGGCGAGTGGCACTTCTTCCGCAACTTCCTGTCCAACGTCGCCATGACGCTGGCCAAGACCGACCTGCGGATCGCCCGCCACTACGTCGAGCAGCTGGTGCCCGGCGAGCTGCACCACGTCTTCGACGAGATCAAGGCCGAGCACGCGCTCACCCTGCGCGAGGTGCTCCGGCTCACCGGCGAGAGCGAACTGCTGGAGCACAACCCGGTGTTGAAGCAGACCTTCGCCGTCCGCGACGCCTACCTCGACCCGATCTCCTACCTCCAGGTCGCGCTGCTGCGCCGCCAGCGCGAGGAGCTCTCGGCCGGGCGCCAGGACGACCCGCTGCGCGCCCGCGCGCTGCTGCTGACCGTCAACGGCATCGCCGCCGGCCTGCGCAACACCGGCTGACGGCCGGCCCGAGAACGGCCGAGGGCCGGTGTCCCGTCGGGGACACCGGCCCTCGGCCGTGAGGTTCCTACTCCGCGGTCTCGCCCGCGCGCTTGCGCTTCAGCCACAGCGCCGCGCCGCCGGCCGCCACCACCAGGCCGCCGCCGACCGCCAGCAGCCCCGCGTCGGGGCCCATCGAGTCACCGAGCACCGGGCCGAACTGCGCCGCCGCCGGCTCCGGGGAGACCGCCGGGTCCGACTCGGCGACCGGCTCCGCGTGCGCCACCGCACCGCCCGACAGCAGGACGCCGGCCACCCCCAGCGCACCGGCCGTACCGACCCGCCGGCCGAGCCGCCTCAGCTCGACCCCCCGGCTCCACCGCACTCGGCGGTCCGGACGCAATTCCCGCATCGAGAACTCCCCAGGACTCGTTCGCGTACCAGGCCGACGCTATCCGATCCCGCACAGGTTTCTCACACCGATTCAGGTTTGACGGGCCAAGCGTTGTACGACCGTTGCGTACCCCGCACAGGGTCCTGACGGATGGTCAGGAGGCTCAGGAGTTGTACGTCCCCTGGGCCCGCTCCAGCCCCTCGGACAGCAGCGCCTCCACCGCGTCCGCCGAGCGGTCCACGAACCACTCCAGCTCCTTGCGCTCGGTCGCGGAGAAGTCCTTCAGCACGAAGTCCGCGACCTCCATCCGGCCCGGCGGGCGGCCGATCCCGCAGCGCACCCGGTGGTAGTCCGGGCCCAGCGACTTGGTGATCGACTTCAGCCCGTTGTGGCCGTTGTCGCCGCCGCCCAGCTTCAGCCGCAGCGTCGCGTAGTCGATGTCCAGCTCGTCGTGGACGGCGACCAGCGCCGAGGCCGGCGCCTTGTAGAAGTCGCGCAGCGCCGTCACCGGCCCGCCGGAGAGGTTCATGAAGGACATCGGCTTGGCCAGCACCACCCGCCTGCCCGCCAGCCGTCCCTCGGCCACCTGCGCCCGGCTCTTGTGCGCCTTGAACCTGGCACCCATCCGCTGCGCCAGCAGGTCCACCACCATGAAGCCGATGTTGTGCCGGTTCCGGGCGTACTGCTCCCCGGGGTTGCCCAGCCCGACCACCAGCCACGGGCCCTCGTACTCGTCCGCCATGCCGTCCTTCCTCTCCTTCGCGCTCGTCGTCATCATCCCGGACACGCCGCTGCCCCGGGCGCTCCGACGGGAGCGACCGGGGCAGCGGTCCGACTAACGGGGCGAGGCTCAGGCCTCGGTGCCCTCGGCCTCGGCGGCCTCGTCCTCGGCCGGGGCGGCCTGGGCGCCGATGACCTGCAGCACGACGGCGTCGGCGTCGACGGCCAGGGTGACGCCGGCCGGCAGGACGATGTCCTTGGCGTGGATGGCCGCGCCGGCCTCCAGGCCCTCGACCGAGACGGTGACCGACTCGGGCAGGTGGGTGGCCTCGGCCTCGATCGGGAGCGCGTTCAGGACGTGCTCCAGCAGGTTGCCGCCGGCGGCCAGCTCGCCCTCGGTGTGGACCGGGATCTCGACGGTGACCTTCTCGCCGCGCTTGACCAGCAGCAGGTCGACGTGCTCGATGGTGCGCTTGATGGCCTCGCGCTGGACGGCCTTCGGCAGGACGTACTCGTCCTTGCCCTCGATCGGGACGACCAGCAGGGCGTTCGGGGTCTTCAGGGCCATCATCAGGTCGTGGCCGGGCAGGTTCAGGTGAACCGGGGCGTGGCCGTGGCCGTAGACGACACCGGGGACGAAGCCGGCGCGGCGGGCGCGACGGGCGGCACCCTTGCCGAACTCGGAACGGGTCTCAGCGGCAATACGGATCTCGGACACGACTGCACTCCTCGTGGAAATGGCGCGGGGGTGCAGGCAATGCGAAAACCGCCGGGACCACACCCTCAGTACGTTCGGGGGTCACTCGGCGGCAACGGCCTGCCGGTGGACGGGAGTCCGGCACCGGCAGCGCGTCGATCACGGAGCGGGCACCCGGCAAGCAGGCGCACGGCATCCCTCGCCGAGCAGTTTCACGAGTCTAACCGCACGAGCGGCCTCCCGCGAAATCGGCGGCGGCCCCGGTCCGACCGGACCGGGGC
>NZ_JBHJSJ010000107.1:0-12981 GCF_042268845.1 Kitasatospora sp. NPDC056273
CCCCCGAGGAGTGGGGGCCGCCCCGCCGCGCGCGGAACAGGGGGTGCTTCGTCCTGCCTCGTTGTTGTGGATCTGCGCGACCGGGTCGTTGGTCCGTCTCTGGGCGATGGTGATCGCGAAGTCCGGCTTGACGAAGGTCTGTTGGCTGCCCAGGGTGCCCTGCCAGGCGCCGAGGAAGGTTCTCGCTCTCCGGAGCCGGCACGCCCGTTTCCCGGTCGGGACGACGGAGCTGGGCGGAGAGGGGCGGCGGGTGGCCGGGGCCGGCTCAGCCCCCGGCTCCGCTGGGGGCGGTGCCGGGGGCCTCCGCCGGGGTGCGGCTCGGGGCGGCGTCACCGTCGGGTGCGCTGCTCCCGTTCGGGCCGGGCCCGTTCGCGGCGCCGTCGGGCGTGCTGCTCCCGTTCGCGCCGGGCCCGTCCCGGTCGGTGAGGGCGGCCGGCCCCGGCAGGTGCGCCTGGTGGTCCGGCGGGTAGAACTGCCGGGCCCAGTGCCGCATCGCGCCGATCGGCCCGTCGCCCGGGGCGAGCTTCGGCGGCGACATGTACCGCTTGGTGGACCAGATCGGGAAGTCGGCCGCGGTGAACTCCAGGTTGCGCTTGAACATCGGGCCCGCCAGCAGCCTGGTGACCGCCCGGCTGACCGTCCGGGCGACGACCGGCGGCAGCCCGGACGGCTCCGACATGACGAAGCGGCTCGCCTGCCGCAGCTGCATCCGGCCGGGAGCGACCTGGGTGGCCATGACCAGCGAGCAGATCTCCAGGCCCAGCGAGGGCGTGTGCACGTCGGTGTGCAGGGCGGTGAGGCCGTACCCGTCCACCTCGACCTGGACCTCGCGCAGGCCGAGCAGCGGGAAGGTCTCCCGGACCAGCATCGAGATGTGGAAGGTGGTGCCGTCGAACTCCACCGGCTTCGCCAACTCGCCCTGCGGCCAACCGTGCAGGGTGACGAAGTGGCCCAGGTCGAAGGAGTTCTCCATGACGTCCTGGGCGTAGCCGGGCATCTCGAAGGAGGTGTACCGCAGGGGTTGCCGCCCGTCGTCGATCCGGTGCCAGGCGGGGATCTCCCAGTCCGGCTTCCGGCCGTCGTGGTGGCGCCAGACGAAGACGGCCTCGTTCACCTCGCGCACCGGCAGCGGCGTCAGTGCCGCCTTGGGCGGCTGGGTGCCGTACCCGGTGCGCACGCAGCGGCCCTCGGCGTCGAAGGCGAAGCGGTGGAAGGGGCAGACCAGGTGGTCGCCCTCGACCGCGGCCAGGCCGAGGTGGGCGCCGAGGTGCGGGCAGTACGGGCGGATCGCGCGGAGGCGGCCGTTGCGCAGCCGGTACAGCACGACGTCCTCGCCCGCGAGTTGGCGGGTGAGGACGGTGCCGGGCCTGAGCTCGGCGGAGAAGGCGAGTGCGGACCAGCCGTCGGGGTAGGGCAGTGCCGGTGGCAGGGCGACATCGGCCGCGGTCGGGCGGCTGCTGACGGGGTGGACGTGCTTGGACACGCGCATGAAGAAGTCTCCTGTCGGTCTGTCCGGCGCCGCCCCTCCCAGGCGATTAGCGCTCGAACAGAATGGATTTCCGATGCTAGCCATGGAACGGGAGCCCGTGCACGGACAATCTCCCTAACTCACAACAAGTCTGATGATCCGTCAGGTAGACCGGTTCAAGGATTCGACAGGTCCCAGCCACTCGCCCGGCCCCGAGGCCACGGGGGTATTCGGGCAGGTCGGCGCGGCCTCGACGTCCGAGCGGGGCCGAAGGGGGGCCGGCGGGGCGGCGGGCCGCATCCAGGGCGGAACAGGGCCGCCCGGCCCGGACGATATTCGTACGGGCCCGTACTGTGGGGCGATCGGTGACGGCGACGGATTCCGCGGTCCCGGTGTGGCGGGAATGCGGATCCGGCCGACCGACGCGGTTCCCCCCGATTTCCCCTCGGCCCTTTGCGGACGCACCGCGCGGTGATTGCCCCACGCGGTCGAGGAGGGGTCGAGAGGTGCTGGAAAGGGCTTTCTGCCGGGGGTGGGGTGTGTTGTGGTGGGTGGCAGGGGAGCCCTGGCCGCGGACGGCTCGACGGCCGTGGGTGGGCGGAGCGCCGCTGGTCGGTGACGTACCGGTGGCGTAGACGCTCGCGCATGGAACTGAGAGCGGCGGCTATGGATCGCCGGGCCAGGGGGGATTTGAATTGGTGCCACGACGACGAACCGATCGGGCGCAACCGGCGCCTCCGAAGGACCGGTCGTCGGTGATTCCTCCGAGTCTTGGAATGAGGGTGTGTGTGATGGCTGGTGTGGTGGATCTCGCGGTCGAGTCCGGTGTCGTGCTGGTGGTCGGTGGGACGGGGAAGACGGGTCGTCGGGTGGCGGACCGGCTGACGGCCCTGGGGTACGGGGTGCGGGTGGGGTCGCGTTCGGGGGCGGTGCCGTTCGACTGGCACGACGAGGGGACGTGGGAGGGGGCGTTGGAGGGTGTGAGTGCGGCGTATCTGACGTACTACCCGGATCTGGCGTTCCCGGGTGCGGTGGAGGCGGTGGGGGCGTTCTCGCGGTTGGCGGCGGAGCGCGGGGTGGGGCGGCTGGTGCTGCTGTCGGGGCGCGGTGAGGAGGCCGCGGAGGCGGGGGAGAAGGCGGTGATGGAGTCGGGGGCCGCGTGGACGGTGGTGCGGTGCGCGTGGTTCAACCAGAACTTCAGTGAGTCGTTCTTCCTGGAGCCGGTGCTGGCGGGGGAGTTGGCGTTGCCGGTGGGTGGTGCGGTGGAGCCGTTCGTGGACGCGGAGGACATCGCGGACGTGGCGGTGGCGGCGTTGACGGAGGCGGGGCACGCGGGGGAGGTGTACGAGCTGACGGGGCCGCGGCTGCTGTCGTTCTCGGACGTGGCGGTGGAGCTGTCGGCGGCGACGGGGCGTGAGGTGCGGTTCGAGGCGGTGTCGGAGGAGTCGTACCGGGGGGTGCTGGAGGCGGCGGGGCTGCCGGCGGACTTCGCGGAGCTGTTCTCGGTGATCCTGGACGGCCGCAACGCGTCGCTGGGCGACGGGGTGCGGCGGGCGTTGGGCCGCGAGCCGCGGGACTTCGCCGACTACGCCCGCGAGGCCGCCGCCTCGGGCGTGTGGAACGCGTGAGCCGACCCGTCCGGGGCGGCTCCGACCGCCCGTCTCCGGGCGGGCGCTGGTAGGGAATCCGAACGGACACTGGAGGTCTGGTCATGACGGACGGCACAACGGTCTGGTCGACGGAGCAGGGGCTGCGCGCCCTGCCCGAGCAGCTCAAGGGCTTCGGCCTGATGCACGTCGCGATGCGCCGGGACGCGGCACGGCTGACCGCCGCCGCGCAGCGCGGCTCGGCGGGCTCCGCCGCGGCGCTCGCGGAGTGGTTCGGGCGGCTGCGCTCGGTGATCGACTGGCACCACCACAGCGAGGACGAGATCCTCTGGCCGTACCTGCGTGGCCGGGTGGCGGGCTTCGACGGCAGCGGGGTCCTGGAGGAGGACCACGAGGCGCTGGACGCCTCGATGCGCCGGGTCGCCGGGGTGCTCGGCTCCGGACTGCGCGCCGAACTCCCGGAGGCCGCCCAGGCGTTCGAGAGCCTGGTGCGCGAGCACCTGCGGCACGAGGAGCCGGTGGTCTTCCCGGCGCTGGCCGGCCTGTCGGTGGACGAGTACCTGCGGGTCGAGCGCCGGATCATCGGGAGCGCGCCGACCCAGGTGATGACCTACCTCCAGCCCTGGATGTTCGACGGCGCGGACGCGGCCTCGGTCCGGGCGGTCTCGGCGACCATCCCGGCCCCGGTGCGGTTGCTCGGGCGGACGGTCCTGGACCGGCGGTACCGGCGCGGGCTGGGCGCGGTGCTCTGAGCCGGCCTCTTCGCCGTGTTCGCCGGGGCGGTGAGGTGCGCCGGCCCCGGCCGGGCGCGGCACCGCCGGGTGCCGCAAGTGCCCTGCCGGGGGCCGGGGTTCCGGTTGTCGCGGTTCCGTTGCGCGGTGCGCCGCACGGTGGGCGGTGTCGAGAGTTCCACGTTCGTCGGCGCCGCACTCCGCGGGGCCGGAAGATTGAGAGGGTCCAGGGATGCGTTCGGATCAGACCGCGGTTCCGCTGTCGTACACGGCGCCGTCGGCCATCGGGAGTGCGGGGGTGGGGAGTTCGGTGCGGGCTGTCGGACAGAGCAAGGCCGCGGGGCCGCTGCTGGTGGGTTCCACCGTGGCGATGGGCCTGATGGCGGGGCTGTTCTTCGCCTTCGACGTGTCGGTGATGCCGGGCCTGGCGGCCGGGGACGACCGGACCTACGTCACGGCGATGCAGCACATCAACAAGTCGATCGAGAACGGGCTGTTCGGTCTGGTCTTCGTCGGCGCCTTCGCGGCGACCGGCCTGGCGGCCTGGCTGCTGCACAAGGCCGGCCGGCGCCAGGCGGCGCTCTGGGCGGGCCTGGCGACGGCGCTGTACGTGGTGGCGCTGATCGTCACCATGGGTGTCAACATCCCGCTGAACAACGAGCTGGCGGCGGCCGGCGACCCGGCGCAGATCCACGACTTCGCCGCCGTGCGGGCCAAGTTCGCGGACAGCTGGGTGCCGGTCAACATGCTCCGCACCGCGCTCTGCACCGGCGGTCTGCTCGCGCTGACCCGCTCCCTGGTGCTGCACGGCCGCGGCGGCCGCTGAGCCCCGGCCCGCCCGGTTCCGCGCCTCGCCGCTGTGCCCGTCCGCCTCGTGCGGGCGGGCACACGCGCGTTCCGGGGCCGTGCGCCCGCCGTTGTGGCCGGGCTGCCGGGGCCGGCCCGGTGCGCTGGGGCGTGCGCCGGTGCGCCGGTCCGGTGCGTTCTCCCAATTCACTTGGTGAGACACCGAGTTGGCGAACCGGTCCGATGTGGTGGAGCATAGGCCGGGCCCGGTCCGTTGCGGTGCGCTTGCGCCGCGGCCGAGCACCGTACAGCTGCTGGGGAGGAGGCGGTTCCGGTGACTCCGGTGGAACGTCCGTTTCTGGTGCGGGGGAAGGCGGTACCCCTGGCCAGATATCTGGCGGAGGAGGCCATCGAGGGCCTGGTGGCCTGCTCGTGCATCGGGAACGAAGTCTGCATCGACCTCGCGGACACCAGGATCCTGGTGAGCCTGGTCGACGTCGCCGACGTGCTGCGGCTCAACTTCCACATGGTCCAGGACGGCCCGGCCAAGCCCCGCTCGTGGTCGCGACGGCTGCCCGCCGGCACCGGCCCGCGCGAGACCGCGTCCCGGATAGCGCTGGACGTGCGGGCCCTGGAACGCGAACTGGCGCCCTTGCGCCGGCGTCCGCCCCGGCCGGTGCCGGGGGCGGCGCAGCACCGCCCCGGCTGAGCCGGGGTCGGCGGCGAGGGCGACACGGACGACGAGGACCGGCCCGGGTCCGGCAGCGGGGGCGCTGCCGGGCCCGGGCTCCGTGCTGTTCCTGTTGTTTCGGTGAATCAACAAACGCTCAAAAGGCGGCAGTTGACCGCCTGGATCCGGAGCAGAGTCTCCCACTTGTCGCGCGTAGAAACGTTCTTCCGCCGTACGTCTGGCCGTTGCCCGACGCGACCGGTAGGGATCTGGTGGCACTGCTAGAACCTCAGCGCCCCACTTTCCCATCCGTGGTCACAACCGCCGGGCCGCGCGCCCGGACGGTGGTCAGGAGTCAGCCTCATGCGGAGCACCCCGAACCCCCGGATCAACCCGAGAGCGCCGCGGTTCCGGCGCCGGACGCTCGCGGCGGCCTCCGCCGCGGCCGTGGTGGCGGCGCTGGTGGCGCTGCCCGGCGGCGTGGCGCAGGCCGCGTCGCCCGACATCGTGATCAGCCAGGTGTACGGCGGTGGCGGCAACTCCGGCGCCCCGTACGCCAACGACTTCGTCGAGCTGTACAACCGCGGCACCGCGCCGGTGTCCGTCACCGGCTGGACGGTGCAGTACGCCTCGGCCGCCGGGGGGAGCTGGTCGCGGACCACCCTCTCCGGGACGATCGCGCCCGGCCGCTACTTCCTCGTCCAGGAGGCCGCCGGAGCCGGTACGGGCGCCGCGCTGCCGACGCCGGACGCCACCGGCACGATCGCCATGTCCGCGACCTCCGGCAAGGTCGCCCTCGTCACCAACGGCACGGCGCTGACCTGCACTTCGGGCTGCGCGAGCCAGTCCGGGGTGAAGGACCTGGTCGGCTACGGCAGCGGCGCGAGCTCCGCCGAGGGGACGCCGACCGGCAACCTGTCGAACTCCACCGCCGCCCTGCGCACCGGCGGCGGCGCCACCGACACCGACAACAACGCGGCGGACTTCGCGATCACCGCGCCCGTGCCGCGCAACTCCTCCTCCACCGGCACCGGCGGCAACCCCGCCGGCACCCGCATCCACGACATCCAGGGCGCCGCCCGCACCTCCCCGCTGGCGGGCAGCGCGGTCAGCGCCGTGCCCGGCGTGGTGACGGCCGTCGGCCCCAACGGCTTCTGGTACCAGGACCCGCAGCCCGACAACGACCCCGGCACCAGCGAGGGCATCTACGTCTACACCGCCGGCGCGCCCTCGGTCGCGGTCGGCGACTCGGTGACGGTGAACGCCACCGTCACCCAGTACCGCCCGGGCGGCAGCGGCGGCACCACCAACCTGTCGATCACCGAACTGACCGCGCCCACCGTCACGGTGGTCGCCCACAACGTCGCGCTGCCCGCCGCCACCGTGGTCGGCCAGGGCGGGCGGGTGCCCCCGTCCGCGGTCATCTCCAGCGTCACCTCCGGCGACGTCGAGGCGGCCGGGAACTTCCAGCCCGCCACCGACGGCCTGGACTTCTGGGAGTCTCTGGAGGGCATGCGGGTCGAGATCGACAACGCGGCCGTGGTCGGCCCGACCAACAAGTACGGCGAGCTCGCCGTCGTCCCGCCGGGCAGCACCACCCGCACCAACCGGGGCGGCATCCTGCTCCAGGCGAACGACGGCAACCCGGAGCGGGTCGTCCTCGGGAAGGCGCTCGCGCCCACCCCGACCGCCAACGTCGGCGACACCCTGACCGGCGCCACCGTCGGCGTGCTCGACTACGCCTTCGGCAACTTCACCCTCCAGGTCACCGCGACCCCGGCGGTCACCTCCGGCGGCATCGCGCCCGAGACCACCGCCGCGCCGACGGCCGGGCAGCTCGCCGCGGCCACCTTCAACGTGGAGAACCTCGCCCCCTCCGACCCGCAGAGCAAGTTCGACGGCCTCGCGGCGGGCATCGTGACCAACCTGCGCTCGCCCGACCTGGTCGCCCTCGAGGAGATCCAGGACAACAGCGGCGCCACCGACGACGGCACGGTCAGCGCCACCCAGACCCTGGCCAAGCTCACCGCGGCCATCACCGCGGCCGGCGGCCCCTCCTACTCCTACCGCGAGATCGACCCGGTGGACGGCCAGGACGGCGGGCAGCCCGGCGGCAACATCCGCCAGGTGTTCCTGTTCCGCACCGACCGCGGCCTCTCCTTCACCGACCGCCCCGGCGCCGGATCCACCACCGCCGACTCCGTGGTGAACGCGGGCGGCACACCGCAGCTCGCCTACTCGCCCGGGCGGATCGACCCGACCAACTCGGCGTTCAACTCCAGCCGCAAGCCGCTGGCCGGCGAGTTCCGCTGGAACGGCAAGCCGGTCTTCGTGATCGCCAACCACTTCAACTCCAAGGGCGGCGACCAGCCCCTCTTCGGCCGCTACCAGCCGCCGGCCCACCCCTCGGAGACCCAGCGCCACGCCCAGGCGACCGCGGTGAAGGGCTTCACCGACCAGATCCTGGCCGTGGACCCGAATGCCTCGGTCATCGTGCTCGGCGACCTCAACGACTTCGAGTTCTCGCAGACCGCCGACATCCTCACCGCCGGCGGCTCGCTCACCGACCTGCCGCGCACCCTGCCGCTGCCCGAGCGCTACACCTACGTGTACGAGGGCAACTCGCAGGTGCTGGACCACATCCTGATCTCCGGCGCGCTCGCGGCCACGTCGTACAGCTACGACATCGTGCACATCAACAGCGAGTTCAGCACGCAGCTCAGCGACCACGACCCGCAGGTGGTGCGCATCCCGCTGCCGTAACGGCCGGGGCCGACGGTGCCGGTCTCCCCGTTCCTGGGGAGGCCGGCACCGGTGGTCCGGAGGTCCGTCGTCCGATCGCCCTGACCGTCACAGCCGTCCGGCGTAGTCCGGCAGCCGCAGGTCCGAGTGGGCGGCCCGGGCCGTCCGGGCACTCGGCGTCGCCAGCTCGCTCGCGGCGGACTCCGGATCGCGCACCACGGCGTTGCGGGCCTCCAACTGCTCCCGTGTCCTCGGCGCCACCGACGTGCCGCCTCCGGTGGCCAGCGCCTGGTTGCGCTCGGCGAAGGGGCGCATCCGGCGCTCGTAGGCCGCGAAGGCGGCGGTGTGGTCGGAGCGCGCGGCCAGTTCGCCGGCCAGGACGTACGCGCCGACCAGGGCGAGGCTGGACCCCTGGCCGGACAGGAACGACGTGGCGTGCGCGGCGTCGCCCGCGAGGACCACCCGCCCGCGCGACCAGCTGGGCAGGTGGATCTGGCTGACGACGTCGAAGAAGAGGTCCTCGGCGTCCCGCATCGCCGCCACCAGGCGTGGCAAGTGCCAGACCCGCTCCGGGAACCGCGCGGCGACCAGCTCGCGCTGGGCCCGCGGATCGCGGAAGGCCTCGAAGGGCGGGTCGTCGCGGGTGAAGGTGAGGAAGCCGTGGAGCCGGTCGGCGGGTTCGTGCGCGTTGAGGACCGCGCCGCGGCCGACGTCGTTCCAGACGACGGCCTCGCGGACGAGGCCGAACTCGTTCGGGAGCGTGAAGCCGGCGAAGACGTGCCCGAGGTAGCGGTGGAAGGCCTCCTCGGGGCCGAGAACCAGCCGGCGGGTGTTCGAGTGCAGGCCGTCCGCGCCGACCACGAGGTCGAAGCTGCGGCTGGCGCCGCTGTCGAACCGCACGTGGACGGCCTCCCCGTCGTCCTCCAGCGCGGCGATCGAGTCCTCGAAGAGGAACTCGACCCGGCCGCGCAGCGGCTCCTGGAGGGCGTCGGCCAGGTCGCCGCGCCGGACCTCCAGGTCGTGGCCGGCCGCGCCGCCGGTCAGCTGTTCCGGGCGCAGCGAGCCGACGGCCCGCCCGACGGAATCGACGAAGGTGATTCGCTGGCTGTCGACGTGGGCGGCGCGCAGGCGCGGCAGCAGCCCCATGCGCTCCACGACCTCGCGGGCGGGCCCGCGGACGTCGATGGCGTAGCCGCCCCCGCGCACGGCGGCGGCCTTCTCGACGACGGTCACCTCGAATCCGTACCGGTCGAGCCAGTACGCGAGCGCGGGGCCCGCGATGCTGGCCCCGGAGACGAGGACGCGACGGGCGGGGCGTGACACGGTGTTCATGGCCTCTCACTTCCTTCCCGGCGGGCATCCCCGCCGGCACGTCGGTGGTACGCACCTGGACGAGCGGAAAGATGCGTACCTCAGGTATCTTTATGGAGGTCACACGTCGCCCTCGCGGGCGGTGGCCACCCCCCACAATACAGATACCTAACTTAGGTATGCAAATGGAGGTGCCATGCCCGCCGAGGCTCCTGAGCCCGCCGAGACCCCCGGGTTCCCCGAGGCGCCCGACTCCGTCAAGGCTTCCGATTCCCCCGAGGCCCGCGAACCGGGGGAGCCGCGGCCCGACCTCCTCGCCGCGCTGACCCGGATCTCCCGGCTCAGCGCCGCCCTCACCCGGGGCCGCCTCGTCGAACGCGCCGTCGAGGAGGCGGGCCTGGGGCGCGACCGGCCCGCGGTGGGCGTGCTCGTCACCCTGCGCACGGCCGACGGGCCCCTGCGGATCGGCGAGATCGCCGACCGTATGCAGGTCGTCGGCCCGCACATCACCCGCCAGGTCCAGATCCTGGAGAAGCACGGCCTCGCCCGCCGCATCCCCGACCCGTACGACGCCCGGGCCCGCCTCATCGAACCCACCGAGGCCGGCGCCGAGGCCGTCAACCGCTACCTCGCCTTCCTGCTCGGCTGGTTCACCGACGCCCTCGGCGACTGGCCCCGGCAGGACCGAGACGACCTCGTCCGGCTCCTCGCCCGCTTCGCCGACGATGTGACGACCCGGCTCGCCAGGCTCGACGAGGAGGAGTAGGGGCGGGGCCGCGCTGTCGGGGGCGAACGTGACGCCGCCGTCCCGCCCCTGTCGACCAGCGGGCGGGACGGCGGCGTCACGTCGTGTTAGCGCTTCCCGGCGCGTTCCGGCGCCTTTTAACGCGCTTAGCGCGTCACCGTCCAGGACAGGCTCGCGGTCAGCTTCGCGCGCAGCGCCGGGTCCGCGACGGCCGGGGTCGGGTCGGTGGCGACCGCGGTGAGCACGTGCGGCCGGGAGCGCGGCCCGGTCAGCTTGAGCTCGGCCAGGTCCAGTGCGGTGCGGCCGCCCAGCCGGGGCAGTTCCTTCCCGTCCAGGTACCAGCGCAGCCGGGTGCCGGCCACCGGCAGGTCGACGGTGAGGCGGTCCGCGGCGGTGAGCCGACTGCCGTTGGCGGTGGGGCTGGTGAGCGGGGTGGCGTGGCGGTAGAAGCCCGCGATCATCGCCTCGCGCCCGGGCAGGTTGAACTCCCGTCCGAGCGAGCGCATGATCGAGTTCTCGGTCGGCCGGTAGAGCCCGGTCGGGTAGTAGCCGCCGCCCTCGTACGCGCCGACCGTGCCGCCGTCCGGCGAGGCCTGGCCCAGCCAGCGCGACCACTTGGTGCCCTGCTGGCGCATCCGGTCGGCGGTCAGGGTGCTGATGTTGGCCTCGGTGGGCTCACTGCCCTGGTACGTCCCCTGGCCGTCGTACGCGTACTCGTCGGCCAGCTTGCCCAGCGAGTGCCCGGTCTCGTGCACCGCGATCTGCCCGGACTTCGCGTTGCCGCCCGCCACGGTGGCGATCCCCTCGTAGCCGAGCGGGGACTTGACGTCGTTGTAGCCGGCGCCGCCGTACTTCGCGCTGTTGGCCACCACGAGGACCAGGTCCGCCTGCGGGGCCTTCGCCGCGTACGACTCGACCGCCTTCTCGTCCACGCAGAGCAGCCGCTCCACGCCGTCGCACCAGAAGTACGAGCCCAGCGCGGTGTGCCGCACCGTCCCCTGGTCCGGATCCCCGGTGACCCCGGACTCCGGCGATATCGCGGACACCGCCCAGACGTTGAACAGCGCGCGGTAGCTGGCGTAGGGCTCCACGGCGGTCATCTCGCGCCACTTCTGGGCCGCGTCCGCGCGGAACTTGTCCTGCTCCTGCGCGGTGTACCCGTCGCCGATCACCACCACGTCCAGCTTGGCGGCCGGCTCCCCGTTGCGGACCAGCGCCGTCACGTCGCCGTCGCCCCGCATCGGGGCCACGCCCTGGGCGCGGTCGGCGAGATAGGGGGAGACGGCCGGGGCCTGGGCCCGGGAGATGCCGCCGTCCTCGGCGAACACCTCCACCTGACGTGTCGACGGCTTGTCGCCCGCCGGACGGTTGTCGCCCGCCGGACGGGCCCCGGCGGGCGCGGCCCCCAGCACCGCACCGGCGAGTACGGTGGCGAGCAGGGCGGTGGCGGTTCTGACGGTGGTGCGGTGCACGGGGGTCCTTCCGGAGGGAACGGTCTGTGGCCTGCTCCCTTCCCATGGCGATAACCTGACAATCCTGCGTCAGCGCAACCCGATTCCCGAACCCACCGGTCACACATCGGCCCGGGCCGGCCCGAAGGACAGGCGGCCGACCACCGCACAGGCCGCGACGGTGCTCAGCCAGGCCAGGACGGCGACCGTGATCGTCACGGGGAAAGACCACTGGAACGCCCCGATGAGGACGAGGGAACCGGCGAACGACCCGACGGTGAACACGATGCTCCCGACCTGCACCACGTCCCTGAGGCCCTCCCGGGACCGGTGCAGACCGTGGACGACCGCCGCACTGCCGACGCTGATCAGCAGCGCCACCCCGAGGACGGGCAGCCAGGGCAGCTGAGGCTTCACCGCCCGGTGGCCGCGGTACGAGATCTGCACCACCTTGCCCTTCCAGACCCCCACGTCGATCGCGGTGCCGACCTCCACGTCCTGGAAGAAGGGCTCGCCCACGTCGTACTCGTCGCCGCCCGCGGTCTCGCGCGCGACGACCAGCTTGTACGAACTGAGGTCGTTCTCCCGGTCGGTGTCCACCTTCTTCCTCACGACCCGCCCGCTCTCCAGCCGCAGACAGTCCGCACCCGCCCCGGCCGCCGACGTCCCGCACACCGGGGCCGTCCGGTACGCCACCGTCACGTCGTACGTGCGCACGAAGAGGAGGAACCCGGCCACGACGGGCACCAGCCCCGCCAGCACGATCAGCACCCGCCCCGCCGCCCGGAGCCGCGCCGCCCGCCTGCTCGGCTTGATGACCGGTTCCGTCCCGACGTCCATCGCACCCTCACCCACCCCACGACACCTGCCCGTTGCATCCGGTTCTGATTCCCGGTCGCGGACCGCATGATGCCAGGGAGCACTGGCGGGCGCCTCCGGGATGCCGGAGCGGCCGGGGCGCCGGAGTAGTGGGCTTCGAGCCCGTGTACGTCGAGCTTGACTGGTACGACGGTCCGCGCAAGGGGCTCACCACCGTCGACGGCGTATCCCACTAATTCCAGTGCCGCGATGCCGACTTCACCGTCGCCCCGACCTCTACCACGCATGGCCCGCGGACGAGCGCGCGATCGCCATGGAACGTGAACAGTGGGCCGCCTAGGTCGAGGGGCGTGAGGCTCCGGCACCTCTACGGGGCCGCGAGTTCGGACGGATAGCGCGATGAGCCGGAAGCACGTGAAGTGCCCGGCTCATTCGCGCTTTTGGTCTTCGTGCGGTGCGTGCTCTTTCTCTCTTCCCAGGGCCCGGGTTTCCGGCTCGGATTCACGGACTGGTGTCCGCTTTTCCGATCCCGGGTCTCGTGTTCTCTTCTTCAGCTTGTTTTTTGTGTGTTAGGGGAAGATGTTTTGGCCGGGGGTGAGGGTGTGGGTGGGGTCGTAGGTGTTTTTGGCGTTGGTGAGGGTGGTCCAGTGG
>NZ_JBHJSJ010000108.1:0-11441 GCF_042268845.1 Kitasatospora sp. NPDC056273
CGCGCGGGCTTTCGCCCGGCGCGCCCGCTGAGGGGGGTGTCAGGTGGGGATGCCCGGGAGGGCGGGGGTGGGGGCGCCCCAGGTGTGGGCGCGGAGGGTGGCTTCGCGGAGGGCGGTGGCGGCGAAGGGGCGGTAGGGGGTGGGGAGGGTGAGGAGCAGGTCGGCGTAGGTGGTGGTCAGGCGGGTTTCCAGGTGGACGGCGAGTTTGGCGGCGTCGGTGGGGGAGGTGACGGGGAAGGGGAGCTGGTAGCCGGCGGCGGCGGGGGTGGGGGCGGCGGTGACGGAGGTGAGGAGGCGTTGCCAG
This sequence comes from Kitasatospora sp. NPDC056273, assembly GCF_042268845.1. NCBI lineage: Bacteria > Bacillati > Actinomycetota > Actinomycetes > Kitasatosporales > Streptomycetaceae > Kitasatospora > Kitasatospora sp. NPDC056273. Next base: position 305 of record NZ_JBHJSJ010000108.1, read on the forward strand.
GCGTCGCGTTGGGCCTGGTGGGCGGCGTGGGTGGTGCGGGCGGCGGTGCGCTGGGGGTCGTCGGGGAGGTGGGCGCCGACCACGCCGTAGCCGTAGACGGCGGCGTGTTCGGCGCTGAGGGCGGCTTGGAGGGCGGGGACGGCGGCGTTGGCGTCGGCGGCGCGTTCGGTGGTGCTGCCGGCGGTGGTGGTGCCGTCGGGGGTTTTGACGGGGGTCTGGTCGCCGAGGGCCGCGGCGTGCAGGGCGTTGCCGGCGGAGACGGAGGCGAGCAGGCGGGCGAGGGGCGGGCTGACCTCGTCGAGGCCCTGGAGGTGGGACTCGGCGGTCCGGTGCTCCATGAGGGCCAGCTCGGGGAGGGTGGGGAGGGCGCGGGACGGGGTGCCGGTGGGGGAGGGGCTCGCGCTCGGCAGGCCTTGGGCGAGGGCGGCTCGGTGCCGGGCGGTGTCGTCGCGCAGCGGTTGGAGCAGGGCGGTCTGGGCGCCCGGGGCGGTGAGCAGGCTGTCGTAGGCGCCGAGCAGGAGGTCGGTGTCGGCGATCGCGCGCAGGCGGGCCGGGGTGTCGAGGTCGCGGGGTGGGGTGGGGCCGGCCGGGTGGGCGCCGTGGGGGTCGGCGGTGCAGGCGGTGAGGGTGGTGAGCAGTCCGAGGGCCAGGAAGGTCCGTCGGCTGGGCGGCTGCATCGGGATCACTCCGGGCGGGTACGGGAGGACGGCCTCCCCGCCTGCCCTCGTTGGCGTGAATGATTACAGAATCCCCACGTTCCCGGGTGCGGTTCGGGGATGCCGTGCCGGGTGTGAGCTTGCTCGCAGTGGGTGGCGTGGGCGTGGTCGGCGGAGGTCCGGAATCGGTGGTTGGGGGCTTGACCGGATAGGCTTTGGGCCGAGCTGCCGTGACCCGGTGTGGCACACCGGGGGCGCGGGGCGACCTTCTGACAACAGCAGACGCGGCCGAGGAGTCCACCCGGATGAGCACCACCCACACCGACCGGCTGCGAGCGTTGCTGGAGCCGCTGGCCGAGCAGGCCGGACTGGATCTGGAGGACGTCAGGGTCACCCGGGCGGGCAGCCGTCGGCAGGTGCAGATCGACGTCGACACCGACGGCGGCGTGGACATGGACGCCATCGCCGAGTTCAGCCGGGTGGTCGGTGAGGCCCTGGACGAGTCGGACCTGATGGGGGACGACGCGTACCTGCTGGAGGTCGGCTCGCCGGGTGCGGAGCGTCCGCTGGTCCTGCCCCGGCACTGGCAGCGCGCCGAGGGTCGGCTGGCCAAGATCCACCTGGAGGACGGCGGGGAGATCGTCGCCCGGGTGCTGGAGGCCGACGAGGACGGCGCACTGGTCGAGGTGCAGCCGGTGAAGGGACGCGGCCGTCCGAAGGAGCGCCGTCTGGCGTACGCGGAGGTGGCCCGGGCGCGCGTCCAGGTCGAGTTCAACCGCAAGGACGACGAGCTCCTGGACGAGGCCGCGGACTTCGACGAGGGGGAGGACGGCGCCGAGTGAACCCCCGGTGCCGTACGACCATGACGAACGTGACGAAAGACGAGGAGGCGTAGCCGTGGACATCGACATGAGTGCCCTGCGCACGCTGGTCAACGAGAAGAACATCCCCTTCGACCTGCTGGTCGAGTCCATCGAGTCCGCCCTCCTCACCGCGTACCACCGCACCGAGGGCTCGCGCCGGCGGGCCCGGGTGAACCTGGACCGCAAGAGCGGCCACGTCACCGTGTGGGCGATGGAGGACCCGGCGGAGCTGGACGAGGGCGTCGAGCCGAAGGAGTTCGACGACACCCCGAGCGGCTTCGGCCGGATCGCGTCCAGCATCGGCATCCAGGTGATGATGCAGCGCCTGCGCGACGCCGCGGACGACCAGACCTTCGGCGAGTACGCGGGCAAGGAGGGCGACATCGTCACCGGTGTCGTCCAGCAGGGCAACGACCCGAAGAACGTGCTGGTCGACATCGGCAAGCTGGAGGCCATCCTGCCGCCGCAGGAGCAGGTCCCGGGCGAGGACTACCGGCACGGCACCCGCCTGAAGTGCTACGTGGTGGCCGTGCGCCGCGGCGTGCGCGGGGCCTCGGTGACGCTGTCGCGCACCCACCCCAGCCTGGTGAAGAAGCTGTTCGCGCTGGAGGTCCCGGAGATCGCGGACGGCAGCGTGGAGATCGCGGCGATCGCCCGTGAGGCCGGCCACCGGACCAAGATCGCGGTCTGGTCGCGCCGCCAGGGCCTGAACGCCAAGGGCGCCTGCATCGGCCCGATGGGCTCCCGGGTGCGCGCCGTGATGGGCGAGCTGCACGGCGAGAAGATCGACATCGTCGACTGGTCCGAGGACCCCCGGGAGATGGTGGCCGCCGCCCTGTCGCCCGCACGGGTGACCAGCGTGGAGATCGTGGACGCCGCCCAGCGTTCCGCCCGGGTGATCGTGCCGGACTACCAGCTGTCGCTGGCGATCGGCAAGGAGGGGCAGAACGCCCGCCTGGCCGCGCGCCTGACCGGGTGGCGGATCGACATCCGGCCGGACACCGAGGTCCCCGCCGAGGAATCGCAGGCCCGGTAATCATCGTTGTCGTGTGCGCCCCTGCCGGTCCTCCGGGATCGGCGGGGCGGCGCCATGTCGCTTCGGAGGGGTAGACTTGCCTTCGTCTGGCCGGACGCATGTCCGAGCACGCCCGGAACGCACCTGCGTGGGCTGCCGCAAGCGAGCGGCCAAGCACCAGCTGTTGCGTGTCACGGCGGTCGAGGGCGAGTGCGTCCCTGATCCCCGCGGCGCACTCCCGGGCCGGGGAGCTCACCTGCACCCCGATCCGGCCTGCCTCGACCTCGCGGTCCGCCGTCGGGCGTTCCCCCGGGCCTTCCGGCTCCAGGGCGCGCTCGACACCGAGCGGCTCCGCGGGTTCATCGGGGAGCTGGTGGGCGGAGCCCCCTAGCCGGGCGGCCTCCCGCGACACTCGCCGCTCGCGCGGCGGAGAACCACCGCAACAAGCACAGCGCTCGGGCAGCCGCGCGCCGTGCCACCAGTCAGGTACCTCGCGATGTGGAAGTAGGTCGAGATTGCGATGAGCTCTCGATGAGTACGCGATGAGTACGCGATGGGTACGCCCATGAAGTAGCGACAGTCCGGCGGACGAGACCCCCGGACTCATAGACAGGAGTGAAGTGGCTAAGGTCCGGGTTTATGAACTCGCCAAGGAGCTTGGCTTGGAGAGCAAGGCCGTCATGGCCAAGCTCACCGAGCTCGGCGAGTTCGTCCGTTCGGCGTCCTCGACGATCGAGGCGCCGGTCGTACGCAAGTTGACTGACGCGCTTGGTGTGGCCCCCACCGGTGGTGGTTCCGCTGCCAAGCCGGGCCCGCGGAAGCCCGCGGCGCCCTCCCCCGCGGCCGGCTCGGGTGCCCCGAAGCCGGGCGCTCCGACCCCGGGTCCGCGCCCCAGCGCGACCCCTGGTCCCCGTCCGACCCCGGCTGCCGCCGCGCCTTCCGCGCCGGCCGCCGCCCCTGCGGCCCCCGCGGCCGGAGCGGGTGCCCCGAAGCCGGGCGCTCCGACTCCGGGCCCGCGTCCGGCCGCGCGTCCCGCCGCTCCGGCGGCTCCGGCCGCGCCCGCGGCCGAGTTCTCCTCGCCGGCTCCGGCCGAGGCCCCGCGTCCCGCCGCCCAGGCCCCGCGCCCGAGTGGCGGCCAGGCCTCCGGCGGTGCCCGTCCGGGCCCGCGTCCGGCCGGTCCGCGTCCGGGCAACAACCCGTTCACCTCGGGTAGCGCCACCGGCATGGGCCGCCCCGGCGACCGCCGTCAGGGTGGTCAGGGCGGTGCTCCGCGTCCGGGTGGTGCCCAGGGTGGCGACCGTCCGCGTCCGGGCGGCGACCGTCCGCGTCCCGCCGGTGCCCCGGGTGCCGGTGCGCCGCGTCCCGGTGGCGACCGTCCGCGTCCCGCCGGCGCTCCGGGTGCCGGTGCGCCGCGTCCCGGTGGCGACCGTCCGCGTCCCGTCGGCGCTCCGGGTGCCGGTGCCCCCCGTCCGGGTGGCGCCCCGCGTCCCGACGGCATGCCGCGTCCGGCCGGTCCGCGCCCCGGCGCGCCGTCCCCGTCCGGCATGCCGCGCCCGAACCCGGGCATGATGCCGCAGCGTCCGGCCGGCCCGCGTCCGGGCCCCGGTGGCCGTGGTCCCGGTGGCCCCGGCGGTCGTCCGGGTGGTCCGGGCGGCGCCGGCGGTGCCCGTCCCGGCTTCCAGGGTCGTCCGGCCGGTCCGGGCTCGCGTCCGGCCGGTGGCGGCGGCTTCGGCGGTCCGCGTCCGGGTGGCGGCGCCCCCGGTGGTGGCGGCGGCTTCGGCCCCCGTCCCGGCGGCTTCGGCGGTCGTCCCGGTGGCCCGGGTGCCCGTGGTGGCACGCAGGGTGCCTTCGGTCGTGGCCCGGGCGGTCGCCCGGCTCGCGGTCGCAAGTCGAAGCGGGCGAAGCGCCAGGAGTACGAGGCCATGCAGGCCCCGTCCGTCGGCGGTGTGATGCTGCCTCGCGGCAACGGCCAGACCGTTCGCCTGTCGAGTGGCGCCTCGCTGATGGACTTCGCGGAGAAGATCAACGCCAACCCGGCCGCGCTCGTCTCCGTCATGTTCAACCTCGGTGAGATGGTCACCGCGACCCAGTCGGTCTCCGACGCCACGCTGCAGCTGCTGGCGGACGAGATGGGCTTCCAGCTGGAGATCGTCAGCCGGGACGACGAGGACCGCGAGCTGCTGGAGTCGTTCGACATCGACTTCGGTGCCAACGAGGGCGACGAGGACCAGCTGGCCCCGCGCCCGCCGGTCGTCACCGTCATGGGTCACGTCGACCACGGTAAGACCCGCCTGCTGGACGCGATCCGCAAGTCCAACGTGGTGGCCGGCGAGGCCGGTGGCATCACCCAGCACATCGGTGCCTACCAGGTGGCGACGATGGTGAACGGCGAAGAGCGCCCGATCACCTTCCTCGACACCCCGGGTCACGAGGCGTTCTCCGCCATGCGTGCCCGTGGTGCCAAGTCCACCGACATCGCGATCCTGGTGGTCGCGGCCAACGACGGTGTCATGCCGCAGACGGTCGAGGCGTTGAACCACGCCAAGGCCGCCGGTGTGCCGATCGTGGTCGCGGTCAACAAGATCGACGTCGAGGGCGCCGACCCGACCAAGGTCCGCGGCCAGCTGACCGAGTTCGGCCTGGTGGCCGAGGAGTACGGCGGCGACACCATGTTCGTCGACATCTCCGCCCGCCAGGGTCTGAACATCGACCAGCTGCTGGAGGCCGTGGTCCTGACCGCGGACGCCTCGCTCGACCTGCGTGCCAACCCGCACCAGGACGCGCAGGGTATTGCGATCGAAGCCCACCTGGACAAGGGCCGCGGCGCCATGGCGACCGTCCTGGTCCAGCGCGGTACCCTCCGCGTCGGTGACTCGATCGTCGTGGGCGACGCCTACGGCCGCGTCCGCGCCATGCTGGACGAGAACGGCAACAGCCTCGCCGAGGCCGGCCCGTCCCGCCCGGTGCTGCTGCTCGGTCTGACCTCGGTGCCCCGCGCCGGCGACAGCTTCATCGTCGTCGACGAGGACCGCACCGCCCGTCAGATCGCCGAGAAGCGCTCGGCCCGCGACCGCAACGCCGCCTTCGCGCAGCGTCGGGTCCGGGTGTCCCTGGAGGACCTGGACAAGGCCATCGCCGCCGGCTCCATCGAGCAGCTCAACCTCATCATCAAGGGTGACGTCTCCGGTTCGGTCGAGGCCCTCGAGGACGCCCTCGTCAAGCTGGACGTGGGCGAGGAGGTCGAGCTCCGGGTCCTGCACCGCGGTGTGGGTGCCATCACCGAGTCCGACGTGGACCTGGCGATGGGCTCGGACGCCATCATCATCGGCTTCAACGTGCGCGCCGAAGGCCGTGCGCGCGCCGCGGCCGACAAGGAAGGCGTGGACGTCCGGTACTACTCGGTCATCTACCAGGCGATCGAGGAGATCGAGAACGCCCTCAAGGGCATGCTCAAGCCGGAGTACGAGGAGGTGCGCCTCGGCGCCGCGGAGATCCGCGAGGTCTTCCGCTCCTCCAAGTTCGGCAACATCGCCGGTGTCCTGGTCCGCGACGGCATCATCCGCCGCAACGCCAAGGCCCGCCTCATCCGCGACGGCAAGGTCGTGGCGGAGAGCCTCACCATCGAGGGTCTGCGCCGCTTCAAGGACGACGCGACCGAGGTCCGCGAGGGCTTCGAGGCCGGTGTCACCCTGGGGTCGTTCAACGACATCAAGGTCGAGGACATCATCGAGACCTACGAGATGCGCGAGAAGCCGCGCGCCTAGTCGGTGTCAGCCGGGGCCGGTCGACGGGTGGTATTTCCGTCGACCGGCCCCGGTCTCGCTGTGTAGGGTCCGGGGTAGTCACACAGTGGCGCCAGCCCGTTTCCGGGCTGCTCCCCGAGGCCTTCCAGGTCGGCGAGACCTGTCATACATGTTCGTGGGAACACTCACCTTCGACCTGCTGCTGGGCGACGTCCACTCGCTCAAGGAGAAGCGTTCGATCGTGCGGCCCATCGTGGCCGAACTGCAGCGCAAGTACAGCGTGTGCGCTGCCGAGACCGGGAACCAGGACCTGCACCGCCGGGCCGAGATCGGCCTCGCGGTGGTCTCCGGCGAAGCCGGGTACGTCACCGAGGTCCTGGACAGCTGTGAGCGGTTGGTCGCCGGCCGCCCCGAGGTACAGCTCCTCTCCGCGAGGCGGCGGTACCACAACGACGACGACGAATGAGGACCGTGGAGCCGGCCGACGGAAGTCGCCGTTCTCACACGGATCAGGACCGAGAGCGCCCGCAAGGCCGGGCGCGGGCCGGTACTTTGGGGCGTGGGCCCCGACGGGTGCGCAGTTCTCCCGGGTACCGGGCCCATTGCACGAGGAGGCAACGTGACCGACACCGCTAGGGCGCGCAAGCTCGCCGACCGCATCCAGGTGGTCGTCGCCCAGACCCTGGAGCGGCGGATCAAGGACCCCCGACTGGGGTTCGTGACCATCACCGACACCCGGGTGACCGGGGACCTGCGCGAGGCCACCGTCTTCTACACCGTCTTCGGTGACGAGACCGAGCGCGAGGCCACCGCGGCCGCGCTGGAGAGCGCCAAGGGCGTGATCCGCTCCGAGGTCGGCAAGATCGGGGTGCGCTTCACCCCGACGCTGACCTTCGTCGCGGACGCGCTGCCGGACAACGCCCGGAACATCGACGACCTGCTCGACCGGGCCCGCAACTCGGACGCCGCCGTGCGCACCCGGGCCGCGGGGGCGAGCTACGCCGGCGAGGCGGACCCGTACCGGGTTCCGGCGGCCGAGCGTGACGACGAGGACGAGTAGTCATGGCGGGTGAGCCGGCGCAGGCCGCCTCGCGAGCCGGATCGACCACGGGGGCGTCCTCCACCAGCACGGTGGAGGGTGCCCTCGTGGCGCTTCCGGGCCCGCGCGCCGAGGAGAGCGGGTTCGAGCTGCTCTGGCAGCAGGTGGTGGCGGAGATCGGGCGGGCCCGTTCGATCGACCTGATCTGCCACATCTGCCCGGACGGCGACGCGCTGGGCTCCTCGCTGGCGGCGGCGCTGGCGCTGCGGGCGCTCGGCAAGCAGGTGCGGGTCTCCTTCGGCGACGACCCGCAGGTCGTGCCCGAGTCGCTGGCCTTCCTGCCCGGCCAGGAGCTGATCGTGCCGGCCGTCGAGGTGCCGGACGTGCCGGAACTGGTGCTCTGCTTCGACGTGGCCGCGGAGAGCAGGCTCGGCCTGCTGCACGCCAAGGCCTTCGCCGCGCCCGTCCTGGTGGTGCTCGACCACCACGCCTCCAACCCGGGCTTCGGCACCCACCAGCTGATCGACCCGACCGCGCCGGCCACCGCCGTGCTGGTCGACGAACTGCTGCGCCGGCTCGGCGTGGAGCTGGACCAGGAGCTGGCCACCTGCCTCTACACCGGTGTCGCCACCGATACCGGTTCGTTCAAGTACCGGGCCACCACGCCCGCCACCCACGAGCTGGCCGCCCGGCTGCTGGCCACCGGCATCCGGCACGACCTGATCGCCCGGCAGCTGTGGGACACCTCCTCCTTCGGCTACCTCAAGGTGCTCGCGGGCGCGCTCGACCGGGCCGTCTACGAGCCGGAGGCGGCGGACGGGCTGGGCCTGGTGTGGACCTGGGTGCCGTACCAGGACCTCGCGCTGTTCAGCGTCACGGTCGAGGAGATCGAGGGGCTGATCGACATCCTGCGCCGCCCGGCCGAGGCCGAGGTGGCGCTGGTGCTCAAGCAGGACCCGGACGGCACGCTGCGCGGCTCCTCGCGTTCCAAGGGCGCGGTGGACGTCGCCGCGGCCTGTGCCGAACTGGGCGGCGGGGGGCACGTCTTCGCGGCCGGATTCAGCGTCCGGCAGGACGTGGCCGCGGTGGTCGAGCGGTTCCGGGGCGCCCTGCGACCGGTACGTTGATCATCTCTGCTGTTGTTGTTGAGAGAAAGAACCCGATGAAGCGCAAAGGCACCGGCCCGGACGGCCTGGTGATCGTCGACAAGCCTGAGGGCATCACGTCGCACGGGGTCGTCGCCAAGCTGCGGTGGCTGGCCGGGACCCGGAAGGTCGGGCACGCCGGCACCCTGGACCCGATGGCCACCGGCGTCCTGGTGATCGGCGTCGAGCGGGCCACCCGGCTGCTCGGCCACCTGATGCTCACCGCCAAGACCTACGAGGCGACCATCCGGCTCGGCCAGACCACCGTCACCGACGACCGCGAGGGCGAGGTCACCGCCTCGGCCCCGGCCGACGCCGTCACCCGGGAGGCGATCGACGCCGGGATCGCGGCGCTCACCGGCGAGATCATGCAGGTGCCGTCCAAGGTCAGCGCGATCAAGATCGACGGCAAGCGCTCGTACGCGCGGGTGCGCGAGGGCGAGGACTTCGAGCTCGCGGCCCGGCCGACCACGATCCACTCCTTCACCGTGCACGGACAGCGCGCGGCGGTCGCCGAGGACGGCACGCCGGTGATCGACCTGGACGTCACCGTCGAGTGCTCCTCCGGCACCTACATCCGGGCGCTGGCCCGGGACCTGGGCGCCGGGCTGGGCGTCGGCGGGCACCTGACCGCGCTGCGGCGCACCAGGGTCGGGCCGTACGGGGTGGAGTCGGCGCGCACCCTGGAGCAGCTGGAGGCCGACGTCACCGGCGAGTCCGCCAAGGGTCTCGAGGTGCTGCCGATCGGCGAGGCCGCGGCGGCCGCCTTCCCGCGCTGGGACCTGGACGAGGCCTCGGCGGAGAAGCTGTCGCACGGCGCCCGGCTGAAGGCGCCCGGGATGGGCGTGGACGGGCCGATCGCGGTGTTCGGGCCGGACGGGCGCTTCCTCGCGCTGGTCGAGGAGAAGGGCGGGCAGGCGAAGCCGGTCGCGGTCTTCGTCGGCTGACGCCCCCGCTGTTCGGAGCCCCCGTCGGGAATCGTCCCGACGGGGGCTTTCCCGTTCCCGGACCCCCTTTCACCCGCACGAGGGAGCGCGCGGAGTGAACGCCCGTGGTGAGCGGCGCGGGCGCGGTCGGACCGCCTCCCGCGCGGGCAGGCTCCGGGCGGCGGGCGAGCGACGGTCGAGGGGGCAATGGGATGCCGGGGTTTCTGGAGGGCGATCCGGGGCGGTACCTGCTGCGGATCCGCGACCTCAACGGGCGGCTGCACGGCTTAGGGTTCGTCGCCGACCCGCAGGGGGGCGTGCTGACGGCACACGAGAGCGTGGCCGGACTGGACCGGGTCGTCCTGCACACCCCCGGCGGGCAGACCAGAGTGCTCGGCCCGGACGCCGTGCTGCCGCTGCCCGGGCACGGGCTCGCCCTGCTGCGCACCGAGGCGGTCGGCGGGCTGCCGGTGCCGCCGCTGCCGCTGGCCGCCGTCGCGGCCGGGCACGAGGTGCTGCTGCCCGCGCTGGCGGGGGAGGACGGCCGGGTGGTCGCACTGCGCTGCGGGCTGCTCGGGGTCACCGGCGCGGCGTACGGCGGGCACCGGCTGGGCGGGGTGCTGCTGCTGGACGTGCCGGTGGTCGGCGGGGTCGCGGTGCCGGCCGGCTCGCCGGTGCTGGACGCCCGCAGCGGGGCGGTGGTCGCGCTGGCCGCGCCCGCCCTGCGCGACCCCCGGCACGGCGGGGCGCTGCCGGCCGTGGCGGTGGGAGCGGGCCCCGCGGGCGGGACGGCGGCCGCCGGGGTGCTGGCCGGGCTGCTGGCGAGCAACGCGGCGGCGGTGCCCGGCTACGGCCCGGCGCTGAACCTGGCCGGGGTGCTGCGGCTGACCGCCGCCCAGGTGACGGCCGCCGGTGCCGGGCCGGCCCGGGTGGCCGACCTGGCCGCCGACCGGGTGGACCGGCCGGACGGCCTCGCCGGGGACGAGCCGGCCGCGACCGTCACCGCGCTGGTCGGCGCCCCCGGCAGCGGACGCACCACCGAACTGGCCGCGCTGGCCGCCCGCCGGCACGGCGGCGCCCACCCGCTGCCCACCCTCTGGCTGCGCGGCGCCGACCTGCGGGCCGGGGACCGCTCGCTCGCCGAGCCGCTGGAGCGGGCGCTGGCCGCCGCCGCGGCCGGACTCGGCACCCCGGCGCCCGCGCCGGAGCCGGTGGCGGCGCTGTGCGCGGCGGCGGGCCGGCCGCTGCTGGTGGTCCTGGACGGCCCCGAGGAGGCCCCGCTGGCGGTGGACGCGCGCTGGCTGCGCGGCGCCGGCCAGTGGCTGACCGGCTGCGGCGCCCGGCTGGTCACCGCCTGCGGCGAGGAGCTCTGGGAGCGGCTCGCGGCCGAGACCTGGGGGAGCGGCACGCCCGGCCCCCGCCGTACCGCCGAACCGCACCCGGACGGCGACCTGGGCAGCGCCCCCACCGTACGGATGGACGGCCGCGGCCCGGACGGGCCGAGCCTGGCCGGGCAGCGGCTCGGCCCGCTGCCCCCCGAGGCGGCCGAGCGGGTGCGCCGCCGGTACGGGCTGCCGCCGGGCCACCCGGCCGCCGCCGGGGACGGCGGGCACCCGCTGGCCGTCCGGCTGGCCGGGGAGCTGTGGGCCCAGGGGCTGCGCGACGGGCCGGTGCGCCGCGGCGAGCTGTTCGACGCCTTCCTGGACCTGCGCTGCCTGCGGGTGGCCCAGCGGCTGGCCGAGGACGGCCG
>NZ_JBHJSJ010000109.1:0-9817 GCF_042268845.1 Kitasatospora sp. NPDC056273
CCCCGACCACGTTGTCGGTGTCCGTTTTGTGTTGATTTTTTTTTTCACTCCCGCCCCGCGCCCCCCCCCCCCCCCCGGGGGGGGGGGGGGCCCCCCCCCCCCCCCCACCGCCGGGTCAGTTCGCCCGGAAGCCCTCGTAGGCGTTGTAGAGGGCCGCGCCGCCCTCGTGCTCCTCGCCGCGCTCGACGATGTCGCCGAGCAGCCAGGCCTCCACGCCGCGGTCCTCCAGGATCGACAGCACGGCGTCCACCGAGTGCGGCGGGACGACCGCGACCATGCCGACGCCCATGTTCAGCGTCTTCTCGATCTCCAGGGTGGCCACCTTGCCGACCTCGGCGACGGTCCGGAAGACCGGCAGCGGGGTCCAGGTGCCGCGGTCCAGGCGGGCGTGCAGGCCGTCCGGGACGACCCGGGCCAGGTTGGCCGCCAGGCCGCCGCCGGTGACGTGCGAGAAGGCGTGCACCTCGGTGGCGCGGGTGAGCGCCAGGCAGTCCAGCGAGTAGATCCGGGTCGGCTCCAGCAGCTCCTCGCCGAGGGTCCGGCCGAACTCCTCGACCTTGCGGTCCAGCTTCCAGCCGGCCTCGTTCAGCAGCACGTGGCGGACCAGCGAGTAGCCGTTGGAGTGCAGGCCGGAGGCGGCCATCGCGATCACCACGTCGCCGGCCCGGACCCGGTCCGCGCCGAGCAGCGCGTCGGCCTCCACCACACCGGTGCCGGCGCCCGCGACGTCGTACTCGTCCGGGCCCAGCAGGCCCGGGTGCTCGGCGGTCTCGCCGCCGACCAGGGCGCAGCCGGCCAGCGCGCAGCCCTCGGCGATGCCCTTGACGATCGCGGCGACCCGCTCCGGGACGACCTTGCCGACGCAGATGTAGTCGGTCATGAACAGCGGCTCGGCGCCGCAGACCACCAGGTCGTCGACGACCATGCCGACCAGGTCGTGGCCGATGGTGTCGTGCTTGTCCATGGCGGCCGCGATGGCCACCTTGGTCCCCACGCCGTCGGTGGCCGAGGCCAGCAGCGGCCGCTCGTAGTTCTTGAAGGCGGACGCGTCGAAGAGGCCGGCGAAGCCGCCGAGACCGCCGACCACCTCGGGGCGGTTGGCCTTCTTCACCCACTGCTTCATGAGCTCGACGGCGCGGTCGCCCGCCTCGATGTCGACACCGGCGGCGGCGTAGGTGGCGCCGTTCTGGTTGCTGGTCACTGCGTGCGGCCCTTTCGGGTCAGGTGGGGGTGGTTCGGAAACAGCGGTGGGGCCCCGGTTCGCGGGACCCCACCGTGCGTTCTTACGGGCGGCGCAGCGCGTCGGCCGCGCCCGCCCCGCCGAGCAGCGACTGGACGCCGTCCAGGTCGCTGCCGCTGGTCGGCTTGCCGCGGACGGCGGGCGGCTGCTGGCCGCCCTTGATCTCGGCCTCCAGCAGGAGCTTGCCGAGCAGCGCCGGGTCGGGCAGCTCCATCGGGTACTCGCCGTCGAAGCAGGCCCGGCAGAGCCGGTCCTTGGGCTGCTTGGTGGCCTCGATCATGCCGTCGATCGAGATGTAGGAGAGCGAGTCCGCGCCGAGCGTGCGGCCGATCTCCTCGATGGTCATGCCGTTGGCGATCAGCTCCGCGCGGGTGGCGAAGTCGATGCCGAAGAAGCAGGGCCACTTCACCGGCGGCGAGGAGATCCGGATGTGCACCTCGGCGGCGCCGGCCTCGCGCAGCATCTTCACCAGCGCGCGCTGGGTGTTGCCGCGCACGATCGAGTCGTCCACGACCACCAGGCGCTTGCCGGCGATGACCTCGCGCAGCGGGTTGAGCTTGAGCCGGATGCCGAGCTGGCGGATGGTCTGGCTGGGCTGGATGAAGGTGCGGCCCACGTAGGCGTTCTTCACCAGGCCGGAGCCGTACGGGATGCCGCTGGCCTCGGCGTAGCCGATCGCGGCGGGGGTGCCGGACTCGGGCGTCGCTATCACCAGGTCGGCCTCGACGGGCGCCTCCTTGGCCAGCCGGCGGCCCATCTCCACGCGGGAGAGGTGCACGTTGCGGCCGGCGATGGAGGTGTCGGGGCGGGCCAGGTAGACGTACTCGAAGACGCAGCCCTTGGGCTTGGCCTCGGCGAACCGCGAGCTGCGCATGCCGTTCTCGTCGATGGCGATGAGCTCGCCCGGCTCGACCTCGCGGATGAAGGAGGCGCCGCAGATGTCCAGCGCCGCCGTCTCGGAGGCGACCACCCAGCCGCGCTCCAGCCGGCCGAGCACCAGCGGGCGGATGCCCTGCGGGTCACGGGCGGCGTAGAGGGTGTGCTCGTCCATGAAGACGAGTGAGAACGCGCCCTTGACCTTGGGCAGCACGACCTTGGCCGTCTCCTCGATGGAGAGGTCCGGGTGGCCGGCGAGCAGCGCCGTCACCAGGTCGGTGTCGTTGGTCGCGGCGTTCCGGCCGGAGCGCGAGACGTGCTCCTCGCCGGGCAGTTCGGCGACCATGGCCGCCAGTTCGGCGGTGTTCACCAGGTTTCCGTTGTGCCCGAGGGCCAGCGAACCGTGAACGGTCGCGCGGAAGGTCGGCTGGGCGTTCTCCCAGACCGAGGAACCGGTGGTCGAGTAGCGGGCGTGTCCGACGGCGATATGCCCGTGCAAGGACCCCAGCGATGCCTCGTCGAAGACCTGGGAGACGAGCCCCATGTCCTTGAAGACGAGAATCTGGGAGCCGTTGCTCACTGCGATGCCCGCGGATTCCTGACCGCGGTGCTGCAGGGCGTAAAGGCCGAAGAACGTGAGCTTGGCGACCTCCTCGCCGGGAGCCCAGACACCGAAGACGCCACAAGCGTCCTGGGGGCCTTTCTCACCGGGAAGAAGATCGTGGTTGAGTCTTCCGTCACCACGTGGCACGCCTTCGAGTCTAGGGCAGTTGACCCGGGCTTCCGGACCCCGGGACTGCGGCTTTGTCCCGCGATCGCGAGTTAACGCGCGTAGACAAAACCCCTTACCGGTCCGGCATTTCGGGTGGGGGGAATTCCGGCGCGTGGCGGTTGGCCTTGCGGTTCGCGCCTGTTGGGGAGTTCGGTGTGCGCGGCGGCGGGGGTCGGGGTGCGGACGAACGTGAGCCTGCTCACCCGGGGTTCCCCCACCGGTCGCCCGGCGGTCGTCCGGCGGTCGTCCGCCCGTGGTTCCCCGGCTGCCCGCCGGTGGCTCCCTCGTCGGCCCGCCGGTGGTTCTCCCGTCAGGCCGCCGGCAGCAGCAGGCCCCAGGCCCCCGGGTGCACCGTCCAGGTCCGGGCCCGGACCGGGCCGACCGGGTGGCCGTCCGCCTCGTAGCCGAAGCCGCGCCCGACCACCGAGACGCTCGCCGCCCGGGCCCGCACCAGGGCGCCGGAGGCGGCGACCACCACGTCCATCTCGCCCGTTCCGTGCGAGGCGCCGGCCGGGAGCGTGACCTGGACCAGCCGGACCGGCCGGTGGACGTCCGCGAGCAGCCGGCCGTCGGCCTCGACCCGGACCCGGGAGCCGTGGTCGGTGCCGTCCGGGGTGAGTGCGTTCGCCTGCTCGGCCGCAGCCAGTTTCGCCCATAGCGAACGCCAGCCCCCCGGACGGCCCACCGGACGGCGCGCGGCCCCGCCGGTGATCCGCACCCCGCCCAGCGCCACCCCGCCGCCGTCGTCGACCAGCAGGTCCAGCCGGCGCGGCGCGCCCGAGAGCACCGCCCGCGCGGCCCGGACCGGCTCCCCCGGCACGCCGAGCGCGCGGGCCGCGACCAGCTCCTCCGAGCGGCCGACCGGAACCATCCCCACCGGTTCGTCGCCCAGCTCACGCTGGCGGTGCAGGGCCTGGAGCACCCGCTGCAGAGCGAGGTCGGAACCGATCACCACCGGTCGCCTCCGACCCCGGTGCGAAAGCACCCGGTCGAGCTCGGAAGGGCTCTCCGGAAAGACCACCTTGACGTCCGCTCCCCCGCAGAGCACGTCCTTCGCGATCCGCACCGACTCGCCGTCGGTCTGCCGGGCCACCGGGTCGAGGAGCAGCAGGAGCGGCTCCGGGCCGCCGGTAGCAGGCGTGGACAGGGACGACACGACCGGTCCTTCCTCAGGTAATCTCTCGGTGCAAGAGCCCCTTGCGCCATTGCGCCAGGGGCTTCGTCTATCTCGGGGCAGACTGCGGCCTACGCAGGATGCCCCAACCGGAAGGGGTGTACGCCTGTGCCGGCACTCGTGCTCGTTGGCGCTCAGTGGGGAGACGAGGGCAAGGGGAAGGCCACCGACCTCCTCGGTGGCTCCGTGGACTACGTGGTCCGCTACCAGGGCGGCAACAACGCCGGTCACACGGTGGTCATCGGTGACCAGAAGTACGCCCTGCACCTGCTCCCTTCCGGCATCCTCAGCCCGAACGTGACGCCGGTGATCGGCAACGGCGTCGTGATCGACCCGGCCGTGCTGCTCTCCGAGCTGGCCGGCCTGAACGACCGCGGCATCGACACCTCCAAGCTGCTGATCTCGGGCAACGCCCACCTGATCACGCCGTACCACCGCACCCTGGACAAGGTCACCGAGCGCTTCCTCGGCAAGCGCCGGATCGGCACCACCGGCCGCGGCATCGGCCCGACCTACGCGGACAAGATCAACCGCGTCGGCATCCGGGTCCAGGACCTGTTCGACGAGTCGATCCTGCGCCAGAAGATCGAGGCGGCGCTGCACGACAAGAACCAGATCCTGGTCAAGCTGTACAACCGCCGCACCATCCCGGCCGACCTGGTGGTCGAGGAGTACCTGGGCTACGCGGAGAAGATCAAGCCCTTCCTCGCCGACACCACCCTCGTCCTGGACGAGGCGCTGAAGGCCGACAAGGTCGTCCTGCTGGAGGGCGGCCAGGGCACCCTGCTCGACGTCGACCACGGCACGTACCCCTTCGTGACCTCGTCGAACCCGACCGCGGGCGGCGCCTGCACCGGCGCCGGCATCGGCCCGACCAAGATCGACCGGGTCATCGGCATCCTCAAGGCCTACACCACCCGCGTCGGCTCCGGCCCGTTCCCGACCGAGCTGCTCGACGAGGACGGCGAGGCGCTGCGCCGGATCGGTGGCGAGCGCGGTGTCACCACCGGCCGCGACCGCCGCTGCGGCTGGTTCGACGCCGTCATCGCGCGCTACGCGACCCGGGTCAACGGCCTCACCGACTTCTTCCTCACCAAGCTGGACGTGCTGACCGGCTGGGAGCAGATCCCGGTCTGCGTCGCGTACGAGATCGACGGCAAGCGCGTCGAGGAGCTCCCCTACAACCAGTCGGACTTCCACCACGCCAAGCCGATCTACGAGACGCTGCCGGGCTGGACCGAGGACATCAGCAAGGCGAAGACCTTCGCCGAGCTGCCGAAGAACGCCCAGGCGTACGTGAAGGCGCTGGAGGAGATGTCGGGCGCGCCGATCTCGGCCATCGGCGTCGGCCCGGGCCGCGACGAGACGATCCAGATCAACTCGTTCATCTGAGCCTGATCCTCGGCTGACACTTCGAGGGCCCCGCGGGATCCGTCCCGCGGGGCCCTCGTTTGCCTCGCGCGGCAGATTTGCACTAGTGCAAACATCTCTTGCTTCTAGTGCAGGGCGGCGCTACGTTCGGATCATGACCGCGAAGCTGCCCTCACCCGTCGTCCTCACCGGCCGCCACATCCGCCTGGAGCCGCTGGAGCGCCGCCACCTCGCCGACCTCTGGACGGCCGTCGGCTCCGACCCCGAGGTCTGGCGCTGGACCATGCACCTGCCGCCCGTCTCGGAGCAGGAGTTCGGCGCGGTCCTCGACATCCGCGTCGCCGAGGCGGCGGCCGGCGAATCGGTGAACTTCGCCGCCGTCGACCTCGCGAGCGGCCGGGCCGTCGGCGTCACCGGCTACCACGACCTCAGCGCGCAGGACGAGTCCGTCGAGATCGGCGGCACCTGGTACGCCCGCTCGGTCTGGCGCACGGCGGTCAACACCGAGGCCAAACTGCTGCTCCTCTCCCACGCGTTCGAGGACCTCGGCATGGGCCGCGTCTTCTGGAAGACCGACGCCCGCAACGAGCGCTCCCGCACCGCGATCCAACGCCTCGGCGCCCAGTACGAGGGCACCCTCCGCCGCCACCGCCGGCGCCCCGACGGCACCTGGCGGGACAGCGCCTACTTCTCGATGCTCGCCGAGGAGTGGCCGGCGGCCAAGTCCCGTCTGACCGAGCGGCTTTCACGGGGCTGAGCCGCCGGACCGGCGGAGTGCGAGGGGGCGCGGAGGCTATTTCCGCTCGCCTCGGGCGGAATGGCCGGCCGCGAACTCGCGCTTGGCCGCGCGGGGTTCACAGGCCTGGATGTTCACCAGCCAGACCAGCCAGCCGACGAACAGGACGGCGAGCAGGAGCGCCGACAATCCGGCGACGAGAAGCGCATTCACCGGGATGCGGAAATGCGCCGGGGTGGATGGGGCCGGTGGGGAGGGCCGAGGGGCGTGGGGAGTGGCATGGCTGTCTCCGGTCGGTGATTTCGGGCGCCGCGACCATGCATCTGATGTGTCATTACGGCCGAATGTCGGCTGTTAGACGACTGTTTGACGACTGTTTAGGCGGCAACAAGTCAGTGAGTGACACGGATGACCATAGGGTCAAGGTGCCAGAGTTGCTACCGAGCGGGAAGACGTTCACTCCATCGTGGGGTATCCCCCATTTTGGTAGCTAGGGCCCGGTACGCGCGGCACACTTCACCGGAAGCATCGACGCGAGCCGCGACCCGGAGAAGAGAGTCATGCCACCCCGCTTGTCGCCGACCGTGCGCCAGCAGCGCCTCGGGATCGAGTTGCGCAGGATGCGCGAGCTCGTGGGCGTCACGCCCAAGAGCCTGGCCGCCACCATCGGCACCGACCTGCCCAAGATCTCCCAGATGGAGAACGGGAAGTCGGGCATCAGCGCCGAGCGGCTCCGGATCTGGGCGCACACCTGCGGCTGCGAGGACGGCCCTTACCTGGACGCCCTGTTGGCGATGACGCAGGACCGGCGCAAGTACTGGTGGGACGGCTACCGCGGCCGGCTGCCGAACGCGATCATCGACATCGCGGAGATGGAGCACCACGCCTCCTCCCTGTCCATCCTGAACAGCACCTTCATCCCCGGCCTGCTGCAGACCCCGGACTACGCCGCCGCGGTGTTCGAGCGGCTTCCCCCCCAGTACCGGCAGGAGGCGGACATCCGGAAGGCGTTCCGGATCCGGCGCCAGCAGATCTTCGTCGACCACCCGAAGCCGTACAGCGCATTCCTGCACGAATCCGCGCTGCGCATGCAGTTCGGCGGCCCGGACGTGCTGCGCGACCAGCTGCGGGGCCTGCTGGAGAATTCCGAACGACCCGGGGTGGAGATCCGGGTGATCCCGTTCAGCGTGCCCACCTACACCGGCTCCGGGGAGAGCCTGTACCTCGCCCGCGGGCCCGTCCCGGAGCTCGACACCGTCCAGATCGATCTCTCCCACGGGCCGACATTCGTGCACACCCAGGTCGAACTGGCCTCCTACCGCCGGATCAAGGAGGAGACCGCGGCGATCGCGCTCGGACCGGACGAGTCCCGGGAGTTCATCCGGTGCTTGCTGAAAGACTTCACATGAGTACCTGGCGCAAGGCCTCGGCCAGCGGTGAGAGCACCGACTGCGTCGAGGTCAGAGCCGCGGGCGAACTGGTGGAGATCCGCGAGTCGGACCGGCCCGAGGTCGTCGTGCGGACCACCCCGCGCAAGTGGGCCGCCTTCGTCCGCGGGGTGAAGTCCGGGGAGTTCGACCGGTACGGGGACTTCACCCGACCCTGATGCCCGACCCTGACGTCCGACCCTGACGTCCGACCCTGACGTCCGACCCTGACGTCCGGCCATGATCCCGGCCGTGATTCCCGACCCCGCCCGGCGCGTACGGCGGCGCCGCCGACCGGCCCCGCTCCTTGCGCCCCGGCCCCCGCTCCTTGCCCTAGGCTGGCAGCCCACAGTGGACCCTGCGCCCGACACGGCACTCCGGGTGGGGTGCGCGTGCGGGAGAAATCGGAGCATCCGAGGATGGCTCGGCACCTGATCACCAGCGCCCTTCCGTACATCAACGGGATCAAGCACCTGGGCAACATGGTCGGGTCCATGCTCCCGGCGGACGTCTACGCCCGCTACCTGCGCCGACGCGGGCACGAGGTGCTGTTCATCTGCGCCACCGACGAGCACGGCACGCCCGCCGAACTCGCCGCCCAGGAAGCCGGATTGCCGGTCGCGGAGTTCTGCGCCCGGGCGCACGACGCGCAGCGGGCGGTGTACGACGGCTTCGGGCTCTCCTTCGACCACTTCGGCCGCAGCTCCTCGCCGCAGAACCGGGAGATCACCCAGGAGATCGCCCGCGAGCTCCAGCGCAACGGCTTCATCGAGGAGCGCGCGATCCGCCAGGTGTACTCCAACGCCGACGGCCGCTTCCTGCCGGACCGCTACATCGTCGGCACCTGCCCGCACTGCGGCTACGACAAGGCCCGCGGCGACCAGTGCGAGAACTGCACCCGGGTGCTGGACCCGACCGACCTGCTGGAGCCGCGCTCGGCGATCAGCGGCAGCGCCGACCTGGAGGTCCGGGAGACCCGCCACCTGTTCCTGCTCCAGTCCAAGCTCACCGAGGAAGTCGAGGACTGGATCGACGCCCACGCCGACGACTGGCCGGTGCTGGCCTCCTCGATCGCCCGCAAGTGGCTGACCGAGGGCCTCCAGGACCGCTCGATCACCCGCGACCTGGAGTGGGGCGTCCCGGTGCCGGCCGACGTGTGGCCCGAACTGGCCGCCGAGGGCAAGGTGTTCTACGTCTGGTTCGACGCCCCGATCGAGTACATCGGCGCCACCAAGGAGTGGGCGGACGCGGCCCCGGCCGGGCACCTGCGGGACTGGAAGTCCTGGTGGTACGAGGCCGACGAGACCGTCCGGTACACCGAGTTCATGGGCAAGGACAACGTCCCGTTCCACACCGTGATGTTCCCGGCCACGCTGCTCGGCTCGCGCCGCCCCTGGAAGAAGGTCGACTACGTCAAGGCCTTCAACTGGCTGACGTACTACGGCGGGAAGTTCTCCACCAGCCAGCGGCGCGGCGTCTTCGGCAACGACGCGCTGGACCTGCTGCCCGCCGACTACTGGCGCTACTTCATGATGGCGCACGCGCCCGAGTCGGACGACTCCAGCTTCACCTGGGACCTGTTCGCCTCGGTCGTCAACAAGGACCTCGCCGACACCCTCGGCAACTTCGTCAACCGGGTGCTCACCTTCAGCCGCAAGCGCTTCGGCGACGACGTCCCGGGCGGCCACGCCCCGGGCGAGGCCGAGCAGCGCCTCGGCGAGCAGGTCGCCGGGCTGCTCGCCGAGTACGAGGCCCAGCTGGACGCGCTCAACTTCCGCAAGGCGGCGCAGGCCCTGCGCGCGCTGTGGAGCGCGGGCAACGCGTACCTGGACGAGAAGGCGCCCTGGCTCCAGGTGAAGACCGACCCGGAGGCGGCGGCGCTGACCCTGCGCACCGCGATGAACCTGATCCACCTGTACGCGGTGGTCTCCGAGCCGTTCATCCCGACCACGGCGGCGGCCATGCGCGGCGCCTTCGCGCTGCCCGCGGACTCGCCGGCCGCCACCCGCGACTGGATCGGCCCGGAGGAGGCGCGGGCGCTGGACCTGGTGCCGGCCGGGACGGCGTTCACGGTGCCGCCGGTGCTGTTCGCCAAGATCACGGACGAGGACCTGGCGGCCTGGACGGAGCGCTTCGGCGGCTCGGCGGGCTGAGCGGCGGGACGGCTGAGCGGCTGGACGGCTGCGTGACGGCGGCGGGGCCCGGGGTGATTCCCGGGCCC
>NZ_JBHJSJ010000110.1:0-8717 GCF_042268845.1 Kitasatospora sp. NPDC056273
GGTACGGAACGGCCCCGGACGGCAGCCCGCCGTCCGGGGCCGTTCCGTACCCGGGCGTGCCCCCGGCGTCCCGCCGCCGAACGAGCCCCCGGCCCGCCGCCGTGTCTCGGCCCGATCACGACGGTCTCGGTCCGGTGAAGCGCCCGTCAAGGCCGCGTCAACGTCGCGCTGTCACCCGTATGGAGGGCGTCAGGGCCCCATAACGCGCCGCTGACGGCTGGTTTGCTGCATCTGCCGGTCGTCCGCCGGCGCCGCGCGAGCCCCTTCGGCCCAGGTCGCGGCATCTCCCGAACCACTCTGGTGGAGCCCATGTCCGATCTCATCTACGTCGGTGTCACGGTCGCCGTGTTCGCCGTCATCGCCCTGATCGCGCGGGGGGTGGAGAAGCTGTGAGCGCGGAGAACATCGCTGGTCTGGTCGTGGCCGTCGCGCTCGTCGGCTATCTCGTCGTGGCGCTGATCTTCCCGGAGAAGTTCTGACATGGGATCCACTCTCGCGGGCTGGCTCCAGGTCATCGCCCTCGTCGGCGCGCTGGCCCTGTGCTACCGCCCCCTCGGCGACTACATCGCCAAGCTCCTCACCTCCGCCAAGCACCTCAGAGTCGAGCGCGGCATCTACAAGCTGATCGGCGTCGACGGCGACGCGGACCAGCGCTGGCCGTCGTACCTCCGCTCGGTGCTGGCCTTCTCGGCCGTCTCCGTCCTCTTCCTCTACGGCCTGATCCGCCTCCAGGGCTACCTGCTGCTGAACCTGGGTGTTCCGCAGATGGAGGGCCACCAGGCCTGGAACACCGCGATCTCGTTCGTCGCCAACACCAACTGGCAGTCCTACGGCGGCGAGTCCGCGATGGGCCACCTGGTGCAGATGGCGGGCCTGGCGGTGCAGAACTTCGTCTCCGCGGCCGTCGGCATCGCCGTCGTCGCCGCGCTGATCCGGGGCTTCACCCGCAACCGGACGGACCGGATCGGCAACTTCTGGGTGGACCTCACCCGGATCAACCTGCGCCTGCTGCTGCCGATCTCGATCGTCTTCGCCCTGGTGCTGGCCGCCAACGGCGTGATCCAGAACTTCCACGGCTTCCACGAGGTGACCTCGCTGGCCGGCGAGGTCCAGAAGATCCCGGGCGGCCCGGTGGCCTCCCAGGAGGTCATCAAGCTGCTCGGCACCAACGGCGGCGGCTTCTTCAACGCCAACTCGGCGCACCCGTTCGAGAACCCGACCGGTTTCACCAACCTGGTCGAGATCTTCCTGATCCTGCTGATCCCGTTCGCGCTGCCGCGGACCTTCGGCCGGATGGTGGGGGACAACCGCCAGGGCTACGCGATCGTCGCCGTGATGGGCCTGTTCTGGGCCGCCTCGGTGGCCCTGCTGACCCTCGCCGAGTCGCAGCACCACGGCACCGCCCTGCAGGCCGCGGGCGCCGCGATGGAGGGCAAGGAGCAGCGCTTCGGCATCGCCGCGAGCTCGCTGTTCGCCGCCTCGACGACGCTGACCTCGACCGGCGCGGTGAACTCCTTCCACGACTCGTACACGCCGTTCGGCGGCGGGCTGACGGTCTTCAACATGATGCTGGGCGAGATCGCGCCCGGCGGTGTGGGCTCCGGCCTGTACGGGATGCTCGTGCTGGCGGTCATCGCGGTGTTCGTGGCGGGCCTGATGGTCGGCCGCACCCCCGAGTACCTGGGCAAGAAGCTCGGCGGCCGGGAGATGAAGTTCGCCTCGCTGTACATCCTCACCACGCCGACGATCGTGCTGGTCGGCACGGGTGTGGCGATGGCCCTGCCGGGTGAGCGCGCCGGGATGCTCAACTCGGGCGCCCACGGCTTCTCCGAGGTGCTGTACGCCTTCACCTCGGCGGCCAACAACAACGGCTCGGCCTTCGGCGGCATCACCGTCAACACCGACTGGTACGACACCGCGCTCGGCCTGGCGATGATCTTCGGCCGGCTGCTGCCGATCGTCTTCGTCCTGGCGCTGTCCGGCTCGCTCGCCCAGCAGCAGCCGGTCCCGGCCACCCCGGGCACCCTGCCCACCCACAAGCCGCTGTTCGTGGGCCTGCTGTCGGGCGTGATCCTGATCGTCGTCGGCCTCACCTACTTCCCGGCCCTGGCTCTCGGGCCGATCGCGGAAGGTCTGTCCTCCTGATGTCCACCCCTACGCTCAACCCCGCACCGGCCGACAAGGCGGAGCCCGCCGCGCCGCACAGAGTGTCGAGCGGCCTGCTCGACCCGAAGCTGATCCTCGCGTCCCTGCCGGACGCGGTGAAGAAGCTCGACCCCCGGGTGATGGTCAAGAACCCGGTGATGTTCGTGGTCGAGGTCGGCTCGGTGGTCACCACCGTCGCCGCGATCGCCGACCCGTCCGTGTTCGCCTGGGCCATCACCGTCTGGCTCTGGCTGACCACGATCTTCGCCAACCTGGCCGAGGCCGTCGCCGAGGGCCGCGGCAAGGCGCAGGCCGACACCCTGCGCAAGACCAAGAGCGACACCATGGCCCGTCGGCTCACCGACTGGCCGGCCACCGGCGCCGAGGAGGAGGTGCCCGGCACCGCGCTCCGGCTCGGCGACCACGTGGTGGTCGAGGCCGGGCAGGTCATCCCCGGTGACGGCGACGTGGTCGAGGGCGTCGCGAGCGTCGACGAGTCGGCGATCACCGGCGAGTCCGCGCCCGTCATCCGGGAGTCCGGCGGCGACCGCAGTGCCGTCACCGGCGGCACCAAGGTGCTGTCCGACCGGATCGTGGTGAAGATCGCCTCGGAGCCCGGCAAGTCGTTCATCGACCGGATGATCGCCCTGGTCGAGGGCGCCGCCCGGCAGAAGACGCCGAACGAGATCGCGCTCAACATCCTGCTGGCCTCGCTGACCATCGTCTTCCTGGTCGCGGTCGTCACGCTCCAGCCGATGGCCACCTACGCGGGCGCCCCGCAGTCGATGATCGTCCTGGTCGCCCTGATCGTGGCGCTCATCCCGACCACCATCGGCGCGCTGCTCTCCGCGATCGGCATCGCCGGCATGGACCGGCTGGTGCAGCGCAACGTGCTGGCGATGTCCGGCCGCGCCGTCGAGGCCGCCGGCGACGTCAACACCCTGCTGCTCGACAAGACCGGCACCATCACCCTGGGCAACCGCCAGGCCGCCGAGTTCCTGCCCGCCCCGGGCGTCTCCACCGAGGACCTGGCCAGTGCCGCGCAGCTCTCCTCGCTCGCGGACGAGACCCCGGAGGGCCGCTCGATCGTGGTCCTCGCCAAGACCGAGTACGGTCTGCGGGCCCGCGCCCAGGGCGAGCTGACCCACGCCACCTGGGTCCCGTTCACCGCCCAGACCCGGATGTCGGGCGTCGACCTGGACGAGGAAATGGAAGGGGCGGAGCGCAGCGACTCGGACAAGGGCGGTGGTGGGCGACGGGTGGGCGTCCACCAGGTCCGCAAGGGCGCCGCCGGCGCCGTCTCCAACTGGGTGACCGGGAACGGCGGTTCGGTCGGCGACGAGGTCTCCACCCTGGTCGACGGGATCTCCGCCGCCGGTGGCACCCCGCTGGTCGTGGCCGCGAAGACCGGCAGCGCGCCCGCCCGCGTCCTGGGGGTCATCCACCTCAAGGACGTGGTCAAGGAGGGCATGCGGGAGCGCTTCGACGAGCTCCGCCGGATGGGCATCAAGACCATCATGATCACGGGCGACAACCCGCTGACCGCCAAGGCGATCGCGGAGGAGGCCGGCGTGGACGACTTCCTCGCCGAGGCCACGCCCGAGGACAAGATGGCCCTGATCAAGAAGGAGCAGGAGGGCGGCAAGCTGGTCGCGATGACCGGCGACGGCACCAACGACGCCCCCGCGCTCGCCCAGGCCGACGTCGGCGTCGCGATGAACACCGGGACCATGGCGGCCAAGGAGGCCGGCAACATGGTCGACCTGGACTCCAACCCGACCAAGCTGATCGAGATCGTGGAGATCGGCAAGCAGCTGCTGATCACCCGCGGCGCGCTGACCACCTTCTCGATCGCCAACGACGTGGCCAAGTACTTCGCGATCATCCCCGCGATGTTCGCCGGGGTCTACCCGGGCCTGAGCCACCTCAACATCATGGGCCTGCACAGCCCGCAGTCCGCGATCACCTCGGCGATCATCTTCAACGCCCTGGTCATCATCGGCCTGATCCCGCTCGCCCTGCGCGGCGTGCGCTACCGCCCGTCCGACGCCAGCTCGCTGCTGCGCCGCAACATCGGCGTCTACGGCTTCGGCGGCCTGGTGGTGCCGTTCGTCGGCATCAAGCTGATCGACCTGATCGTCCAGTTCATCCCCGGCCTCAGCTGAAGCGGGAAGGAGAGAAAACCATGTCCAAGCCCCTGCCGACGATCCTCCGCACCCACTTCACGGCCCTGCGAGCGCTCCTGGTGCTCACCGTGATCCTCGGGGTCGTCTACCCGCTCCTGATCACCGGTGTCTCCCAGGTCGCCTTCTCCGACAAGGCGAACGGCTCGCCGGTGACGTCCGGCGGCAGGGAGGTCGGCTCCAGCCTGATCGGCCAGAGCTTCAACCTCCCGAAGACCAACCCGGACGACCCGAAGGAGGAGGCCCAGCCGGACCCGAAGTGGTTCCAGCCCCGCCCCTCCGCCGCCGGGACCGGCTACGACGCGTCCTCCTCCAGCGCCAGCAACCTCGGCCCGAACAGCGAGGACCTGCTGAAGGCCGTCAACGACCGCCGCGCCGCCGTCGCCGCGTTCGACGGCGTCGACCCGGCGAGCGTCCCGGCCGACGCGCTGACCGCCTCCGGCTCCGGCCTCGACCCGCACATCTCCGTCGCGTACGCCAAGGAGCAGGTCGAGCGGGTCGCCAAGCACCGCGACCTGCCGGTGGAGACGGTGGGCAAACTGGTCGAGAAGTACACCGAGAGCCGCTCGCTCGGCTTCCTCGGCAACGAGGGCGTCAACGTCGTGCTGCTCAACAAGGCGCTCAGCGAGCAGAAGTGACACCACCTCGTACAGACGGGTGACCGGGCCGGCCCGGGCACGGGGGCACGCCTCCCGCGCCCGGGCCGGCCGACCCGCGTCCGCAGACGTGCACCACCTCCCGATGGAAAGAGCAGTGCCCATGGCCCGCGACCTCACCCCCGGCACCGGCATCCGCGGCGGCCGGCTGAGGGTGTACCTCGGCTCCGCGCCGGGGGTCGGCAAGACGTACCGGATGCTGGACGAGGCCCGGCGCAGACAGGAGCGCGGGGCCGACGTCGTGGTCGGGTACATCGAGTGCCACGGCAGACCGCACACCGAGGCCATGCTGGCGGGCCTGGAGGTCGTGCCCCGCGTCCACCGCGACTACCGGGACGCCGGGTTCGACGAGATGGACCTCGACGGCGTGCTCGCCCGCCGCCCGTCCGTCGTGCTGGTGGACGAGCTGGCGCACACCAACATCCCCGGCGGCCGGCACGCCAAGCGCTGGCAGGACGTCGAGGAACTGCTCGCCGCCGGGATCGACGTCGTCACCACCGTCAACATCCAGCACCTGGAATCGCTGAACGACGTCGTCCGGAAGATCACCGGCATCCCGCAGCGGGAGACGGTCCCGGACGAGGTGGTCCGCCGGGCCGACCAGATCGAACTCGTCGACATGGCCCCGCAGGCACTGCGCCGCCGGATGGCCCACGGCAACGTCTACAAGGCGGAGAAGGTGGACGCCGCGCTCTCGAACTACTTCCGGGTCGGCAACCTCACCGCCCTGCGCGAACTCGCCCTGCTCTGGGTGGCCGGGCGGGTGGACGAGGGACTGCGCGACTACCGGGCCAGCCACAACATCGACCGGGTCTGGGAGACCCGCGAGCGGGTCGTGGTCGCCCTCACCGGCGGCCCCGAGGGCGAGACCCTGATCCGCCGCGCCGCCCGGATCGCCGACCGCACGGCCGGCGGCGAACTGCTGGCCGTCCACGTCTCCCGCAGCGACGGCCTGGCCGGCGCCTCCTCCGGCGCCCTCGCCCAGCAGCGGCAGCTGGTGGAGACCCTCGGCGGCAGCTACCACGTGGTGGTCGGCGACGACGTCCCGACCGCGCTGCTCACCTTCGCCCGCGCCCACCACGCCACCCAGCTGGTGCTCGGCACCAGCCGCCGCGGCCGGATCAACCGCTTCCTCACCGGCCCCGGCACCGGGCAGACCACCGTGGACGACTCCGAGGACATCGACGTCCACATGGTCACCCACGAGTTCACCGGCCGCGGCCGGCTGCCCTCGCTCGGCCGCCGCCACTCCCGGCGCCGCACCATCGCCGGCTACCTGGCCGGCCTGGCGGTGCCCTGGCTGCTCACCGTCCTGCTCTCGCAGGCGGACCACAGCATCAACCTGACCACCGACGCGCTGATCTTCCAGCTCGGCGTGGTGATCGTCGCCCTGCTCGGCGGCGCGGTGTCGGCCCTGCTGGCCTCGGTCGTCGCCTCGGTGCTGCTCAACTACTACTTCATCCCGCCGGTCCACAGCCTGACCATCGGCGAGACCAACAACATCGTCGCCCTGGTGGTCTTCGCCGCGATCGCGCTCACCGTCTCCACCGTGGTCGACCACGCCGGCCGGCTCACCAGCCGGGCCGCCCGCGCCACCGCCGAGGCCGAGACCCTCTCCACCCTGGCCGGCAGCGTGCTGCGCGGCGCCGACGCGCTGCCCGCCCTGCTGGAGAAGTCCCGGACGGCCTTCGGCATGCGGGCCGTCGCGCTGCTCTCCCGGGGCGACGGCGAGGTGCTCGCGCACAGCGAGGGGGACCACCAGGGCGACGGCGAGGGGCCGCACGAGACCGCCGAGGTCCCGGTCGGCGCGGACGCCCTCCTGGTGCTCACCGGCCGCCGGCTGCCCGCCGCCGACCAGCGGGTGCTGACCGCCTTCGCCGCCCACGTCGCCGCCGCGCTGGAGCGGGACCGGCTGGCCGTGGTCGCCGCCGAGGTCGAGCCGATCAAGGCCGCCGACCGGATGCGCACCGCCCTGCTCGCCGCCGTCAGCCACGACCTGCGCACCCCGCTGGCCGCCGCCCGCGCCTCGGTCGGCTCGCTGCGCAGCCCCGATGTCGAGTTCTCGCCCGAGGACCAGGCCGAACTCCTCGCCACCGCCGACGAGTCGCTGGTCAAGCTCACCCGGCTGGTCGACAACCTGCTCGACATGAGCCGCCTCCAGGCCGGCGCGCTCACCCTGCACCTCACCGAGACCCACCTCGACGAGATCCTGCCCCGGGCGCTCGACAGCCTCCCCGACCCGTACGCGCCGGTGCAGCCGCTCGACCTGGACACCGCCCCGCCGGTGCTCGCCGACCCGCCGCTGCTGGAGCGGGTGCTCGCCAACGTGATCACCAACGCGCTGCGGTACAACGCCCCCGGCGCGCCCGTCCTGGTCACCGCCAGCCACCACGCCGACCAGGTGGAGATCCGGGTGATCGACCGCGGCCCCGGCATCGCCCCCGAGGACCGGGACCGGGTCTTCCTGCCCTTCCAGCGCCTCGGCGACACCGACAACACCACCGGCGTCGGCCTCGGCCTCGCCCTCTCCCGCGGCCTCGCCGAGGCGATGGGCGGCAGCCTGGAGGTCGAGGACACCCCGGGCGGCGGCACCACCATGCTGCTCACCCTGCCCGCCGCCACCACCGCGCCCAGCACCACCGAGCCCGGAGACTCCGGGGAGGAACCTCCACATGAGTGAACGAAGTGAACGAACCATCGAAAGGTGCGTGTCTCGCGAAGCGACTGCCGAGCGAAGCGAGGCGGGCGCATGAGTGAGATTCTGGTCGTCGACGACGAGCCCGCCCTCCTGCGCACCCTGCGGATCAACCTCAGCGCCCGGCACTACGCCGTCCGCACCGCCGCCAGCGGCGGGGAGGCGCTGGACCGCGCCGCGCACAGCGCCCCGGACGCCGTCCTGCTCGACCTCGGCCTGCCCGACCTCGACGGGATGGACGTGCTGCGCGGCCTGCGCACCCACAGCGCGGTGCCGATCATCGTGCTCTCCGGCCGGACGGACGCCGCCGACAAGGTGGGCGCCCTGGACGCGGGCGCCGACGACTACCTCACCAAGCCGTTCCTGATGGACGAGCTGCTGGCCCGGCTGCGCGCCGTGCTGCGCCGGCCGCTGGGCGACGTGCCGCTGGGCCGGCCGGTGATCGGCGACCACACCGTGGACCTCGCGGCCACCGCGGTGCACGGCCCGAACGGCCCGGTCCGGCTCACCCCGACCGAGTGGCGCATCCTCGCCCTGCTGCTCGCCAACCCGGGCCGGCTGGTGCCCGGGAGGCAGATCCTGCGCGAGGTGTGGGGCCCGGCCCAGGAGGGGCGCGGCAACTACCTGCGGGTCTACTTCGCCGGGCTGCGCCGCAAGTTGGAGCGCGATCCGGCCCGGCCGCGGCACCTGGTCACCGAGCCGGGGATCGGGTACCGGTACGTGCCGTGACGGACCGGCGCACCGGTGCCGGCGCGCCCCCGTCAACGAGCCGTCAAGAGCGGCCCGGTGGGCGACAGGGGGGCGTCAAGGCCGCTCGGCGGCGGTGTTCCGCGGGCGTAGTGTCGGTGTCGAACGAGCGGCCCCTGCTCCGTGTGGGGGAGGTCCGGGGCCGCTCCAGCCGCCGCCCGAGGCGGCCAGCAGGTGGGGGAGGGGGGGGGGGGCCCCCCCCCCCCCCCCCCCCCCGCCCCCCGCCCCCCGCCCCCCCCCCCGCCCCCCCCACCCCCCCCCCCCCCCCCCACCCCCCGGCGCCCCCCCCCC
>NZ_JBHJSJ010000111.1:0-7862 GCF_042268845.1 Kitasatospora sp. NPDC056273
CGCGGGGGGGGCCTGCCGGGTCCCGCCGCCCCGCCGCCGCACCCCGGGGGGGGGGACGGCCCGGACGTGCGACGGGCCCGGGTGCGAAGGCCCCCGGGCATGCGAAGAGCCCTGACATACGGGGGATGCCAGGGCCTGGGTTTCGCACGGCCCCCGTAGGGCCGCTGGTGCCGGAGGTCCGGCGACGGGTCGGTGTGCCGGACGGGTCAGGCAGCGGTGCGGTGGCGCTCCAGCACCGTGTCCACGCCGTGCTCGGCGGCGAGTCGGCGGAGGTCGTCCAGCTCGGACTGCTCCACCTCGGCGAGGAACTCGTCCCCGGCCTCGATCGCGCGGTGCAGGTCCTGCTCGGCGTTGGCTATGCGCTGCAGGATTCCGGCCTTGAAGGCGTCCATACGGGCCCCCTTACTGTGTCGGACGTGCACGGTCGTGCGCTCTCCGCCCCGGGGAAGGTCCAGCCGGTGAAAGCACCCAGGCCGGAAGGTGGTGGCAGTCCGGACGGGTGCGGAGACGGCCCTTCGGCCGCTCCCGGTGATGTCCCAGCCCCAGGGCCGGCGCGGATGAACGCACGGCGGGTGGGTGCGATCGGCCGTCAGCCAGATCGCGGGTGTGCAGCTGTCCTCCCCGCCCCCAGGGCGGGGAAACCTTTCGGCGCGAGAAAGTTGCCCGTGTCACAGTCCAAGCGGAGTGGTGCGGATGCGAACAGTGACCGCCGCGGACCCGGGTTCCGTGCCCGAGGGGCAGCTTATCGCTGCTTTACCGCCCGACCAGGCAGGATGGAGGCACCGTCGGAGCCGTGCGTCCGCTTCCGGGGCCGGCCTGGAGAAGGGACAACGACCGTGCGGGTTCTCGTCGTCGAGGACGAGCAGCTGCTTGCAGAGGCCGTCGCGACCGGTCTGCGCCGCGAGGCGATGGCCGTCGACGTTGTGTACGACGGGGAGGCCGCGCTCCAGCGCATCGCGGTCAACGACTACGACGTCGTCGTCCTGGACCGCGATCTTCCGCTGGTCCACGGGGACGACGTCTGCCGCAAGGTGGTCGAGCAGGGCCTGGCCACCCGGGTGATCATGCTGACCGCCTCCGGCGACATCAGCGACCGGGTCGAGGGCCTGGAGATCGGCGCGGACGACTACCTTCCGAAGCCGTTCGCCTTCAGCGAACTCGTCGCCCGGGTAAGGGCGCTGGGTCGCCGCGCGACCATCCCGCTGCCCCCGGTACTGGAGCGGGCCGGCATCTCGGTCGACCCCGGCCGGCGCGAGGTGATCCGCGACGGGCGCACCGTCCAGCTCGCCCCCAAGGAGTTCGCCGTCCTGGAGGTGCTGATGCGGGCCGGCGGTGCCGTCGTCTCCGCCGAGCAGCTCCTGGAGAAGGCCTGGGACGAGCACACCGACCCGTTCACCAACGTCGTGCGCGTCACCGTGATGACGCTGCGCCGCAAGCTCGGGGACCCGCCGGTGATCGTCACCGTGCCGGGCTCCGGCTACCGGATCTGACGACCGGAGTCCGCCCACCCCGAGACTCCCCGCCGTAAGCGCCCGCCCCGGCGGACGCCCCGAGAGGACCATCATGACCACCCCGCCCCCGGCCGGCGGGGCCTCCGGCGCGCCCGCCGGCGGCCCGCGTGCCGTCCCGCCGAAGCCCCTGACCCCGCCGCGCGTCCACCGCCCCGGGCCCTACGTCCCCGGCGACGGCATGCTCGCCTGGTTCCCCTTCCGCCCCACCATCCGGATGCGCCTCACCCTGCTCTACGGCGGGATGTTCCTGATGGCCGGCGTGGTGCTGCTGCTGCTGATGTACGTGTTCTTCCAGGACGCCGTCTCGTACCTGGCGCCGCGCAACCTGGTCTTCGACGGCAGCATCCAGGTCACCGGCCCGGACGGCGTCCACTCCACGATGAACAGCACGAGCTACAACCAGTTGCAGGCCGCCGACTTCCTGGCGCGCTCCGACTCCGCGCTCAACACCCTGCTGCGCAAGTCGCTGACCATGCTGCTCTGCCTCGCCGTGATCGCCTTCGCGGCGGGCTACGCGATGGCCGGCCGGGTCCTGCGCCCGCTCGGCCGGATCACCCGCACCGCCCGCGACGTGGCCTCCTCCGACCTGCACCGCCGGATCGAGCTGGACGGCCCGGACGACGAGCTCAAGGAGCTCGCCGACACCTTCGACGGCATGCTGGACCGGCTGGACCGCTCCTTCGACTCCCAGCGCCGCTTCGTCGCCAACGCCTCGCACGAGCTGCGCACCCCGCTGGCGATCAACCGCACCCTGCTGGAGGTCCAGCTCTCCGACCCGGCGACCTCCTCCGACCTCCAGCAGCTGGGGAGGACCCTGCTGGCCACCAACGAGCGCAGCGAGCAGCTCGTCGAGGGCCTGCTGCTGCTCGCCCGCAGCGAGAACGAGCTGACCGACCGGCGCCCGGTGGAGCTGTCCGAGGTGGCCACCCGGGCGCTGGAGCAGACCCGGGGCGAGGCCGACAAGCGCGAGGTCGAGCTGCGTTCGAAGCTCGATCCGGCGATGGCCGCCGGCAACGGCGTGCTGCTGGAGCGGCTCGCGCTCAACCTGCTGCAGAACGCCGTCCGGTACAACACCCCGGGCGGCTGGGTCGAGCTGGCCACCACCGCGGTGCCCGGCGGCGGCGAGCTGGTGGTCTCCAACACCGGCCCGGTGGTGCCCGGGTACGAGCTGGAGCACATCTTCGAGCCGTTCCGCCGGGTCAAGGGCGCCGACCGCACCCGCAGCGACAAGGGGGTCGGGCTCGGCCTGTCCATCGTCCGCTCGGTGGTGCGCGCCCACGGCGGCACCATCGAGGCCACGCCGCGCGCCGGCGGCGGCCTCACCATGAGGGTCCGCATCCCCTCGCCGTAAGGGTCGAACGCCCCTTCCGCGGGCGACCGTTTCCAGCCGCCCCCGCCAGGCCCGTCAAGACGACATAAGGCCTGGCGGGGGCGGCTTGTCTTTTCCGGCCCGAGCAACTTACGGTGTCGTAACCTACGCAACCGTAGGTGAGTCCGTCGGCGCCCCGCCGACGGGTCCACGACGTGTCCCCGTCCAGCGCGCCCGTCCCAGCGCGTGCCGTCCCCTCAGGAGCACCACCGTGACCATCGCCCCTGTGCAGAGCAGCTCCCCGCTCGTCGCGAGCGGCTGGACCGACGCGCGGCTGATCCTCGCCCTCGAAGAGGTCGTCGAGAAGGAGCTCAACCGCCACCTGGGCGTGGCGAAGGAGTGGATGCCGCACGAGTTCGTCCCGTGGAGCCAGGGCCGCGACTTCGACGGCGTGCTGGGCGGCGAGGCCTGGTCGCTGGAGCACTCCAAGGTGACCCCGGTCGGCCGGGTGTCGCTGGTGGTCAACCTGCTGACCGAGGACAACCTGCCCAGCTACCACCACGAGATCGCGACCATGTTCGGCCGCGAGGGCGCCTGGGGCACCTGGGTGCACCGCTGGACGGCCGAGGAGGGCCGGCACGGAATAGCCATTCGCGACTACCTGCTCGCCACCCGCGCGGTCGACCCGGTGGAGCTGGAGCGGGCCCGGATGAGCCACATGTCGGAGGGCTTCGAGTCCGACAACGCGCACAGCATGCTGCACTCCGTCGCGTACGTGGCCTTCCAGGAGCTCGCCACCCGCATCGCGCACCGCAACACCGGCAGGTACGCCGGCGACCCGCTGTGCGAGCAGCTGCTGGCGAAGATCGCCAACGACGAGAACCTGCACATGGTCTTCTACCGGAACCTGCTGAAGGCCGCCCTGGAGATCGCCCCGGACCAGGCCATGCGGGCCGTCGCCGACGTGGTCACCGACTTCCGGATGCCCGGCCACGGCATCCCCGGCTTCGAGCGCGCCGCCGCGCAGATCGCCCTCGGCGGGGTGTACAACCTGCGCATCCACCACGACGACGTGCTCCAGCCGGTGCTGCGCCACCTCAAGGTGATGGAGATCGGCGGGCTCGGCCCGGAGGGCCTGCTGGCGCAGAACGAGCTGGGCGTCTTCCTCGACGGGCTGGACGGCCAGGCCCGGAAGTTCGAGGAGCGCCAGGCGGCCCTGCTGGCACGCCGGGAGGCCCGGAGGAACGCCGGCTGAGATGCTGGACCGAGCGGTCGGAGTGGGTGGATTTCCCGCGGTTTGCCCTGGATGATTCTGAACGTGACCAAGCTCACACCGTGTCGCTCCACGATTCCGGGCAACCCCGGAGAGTGATCACCTGATCAGGGGTGTCGATCGCCGTCCGTGACCGGATTCCGGTCACCGGTCGGTCCGCGGAATCGGTCGGCATCCCTGATGGACAAGGGATTCCCCAGACATCCACACCGATTGTGCTCACTGTGCGTGGTCGGTTTACCGGGTCCCCGGAAGGCTGGTGATGGCCCAGCGTGAGGCCTTCCACAGCCCTGGGGATCACCCCGATGGAGCCCGGGCTGAGTGTCGATTGAGTAACAGGGCTTGAAGTAAGGCAAAATCTCCGCCTCGGGTCGGGCACAAGACCGACCCCCCATGCGTTACGTGCGCTGGAGATACCGCACACACCGCACAACCCGGAGGGGGAGAGCGAAAAATGGCAACCGACTACGACACCCCACGCAAGACCGACGACGAGCTCAACGAAGACAGCATCGAGGAGCTCAAGGCTCGGCGGAACGACAAGGGCGGCAGCTCTGTCGACGTCGACGAGTTCGACGCCGCCGAGGGCATGGAGCTCCCCGGTGCCGACCTCTCGAACGAGGAGCTCGCCGTCCGTGTCCTGCCGAAGCAGGCGGACGAGTTCACCTGCATGAGCTGCTTCCTCGTGCACCACCGCAGCCAGCTCTACAGCGAGAAGAACGGCAACCCGATCTGCCGGGACTGCGGCGCCTGAGCACCGCGGCGGACAGGACCCGGTGCCCGCGGCTGCGCCCGCGGGACCGGTACACCGCTCCTTCCGGCCCCGGGCAGCGGGGCCGGACGGCAGGTCCGGGCATCGTCCGTCTGGACGGGCCCGGGAGGACGGAGTCGGCCGGTCGACCGGTCAGGACAAAGTCGTAGGGACGGTCCCGCAGCAGCGGAACCGTCCCTCTCCGTTTGTCCGGCCTCTTCCGTCCGGCTCGTGTCCGGGCCCGACCGCCTCGCGGCCGGCCCGGTCCGCCTCAGGTGCGGGCGCCGCGCCGGGCGTCCTCCAGCGCCTCCGCCAGCTTCATCGGCGAGCGGGTCGACAGGTAGAGGTACGGCGTCGGGTCGGTCGGATCGGTCACCTCGACCCGCAGCGCCGTCGGGACGTAGCTGCGCAGCAGCATGAAGGCGCGCGGATCGGCCTTCCGGCCGCGCCAGGCCGCCGCCTCGGCGGGGCTCAGCGCCTGCGCGTCGCCGAGCGCGTCCACCGGGATCCGGGCCGGGCCGGCCACCAGGGAGCCCTGGACCACGCGGATGCGGGCCGAGCCGTAGCTGCTGATCGCGACCGCGCCGGCGGCGATGCCGACCACCAGTCCGATCAGCGCGGCCGGACCGCTGACCCGGATCAGGATCAGCGCGAACGTGAGGCCCAGCG
Source organism: Kitasatospora sp. NPDC056273 (assembly GCF_042268845.1). Lineage (NCBI taxonomy): Bacteria > Bacillati > Actinomycetota > Actinomycetes > Kitasatosporales > Streptomycetaceae > Kitasatospora > Kitasatospora sp. NPDC056273. The sequence continues at coordinate 5,514 of NZ_JBHJSJ010000111.1, forward strand.
CGATCGGGAGCAGCCACCAGGAGCGCGGCACCGTGAGGCGTTCGTCGTACATGCCTCCATTGTGGTCGCCCTGACGTCCGGCCCGGGACGCCACCCCCACCGGAGGCCCGCTACCCCTGGGTAGGCTGGGGCCCCGTGACCGGTACGACAGCCCCCAGCACCCCCACCGACCGGCCGGCGCCCGCCATACCGCCGTCCCCGACCACCCCGCCGCCGGACGCCGTCCTGCCGGAGCGCCACCCCCAGGCGCCCGCCCCAGGCACCCGGCTCGGCTCCCACTACGAGCACTGCTTCGGCTGCGGCCCGCAGCACCCCGGCGGCCTGCGGATCGACGCGGTCGCCGGCGAGGGACTCGACGTCACCGCCGAGTTCGCCGTCCGCGACGCCCACCAGGGCGGCCCCGGCCTGGCCCACGGCGGCCTGCTGACCACCGCCATGGACGAGACCCTCGGCACGCTCAACTGGCTGCTGCACGCCCCCGCCGTGACCGGCCGGCTGGAGACCGACTTCCTCAGCCCGGTGCCCGTCGACTCGGTGCTGCACCTGCGCGCCTGGATCACCGGCGTGCACGGCCGCAAGATCTACAGCGCCGCCGAGGCGCGGATCGGCGGACCGGACGGGCCGGTCGCCGTCCGGTCCCAGGCCCTCTTCATCCAGGTAAAGCTGGAACACTTCACCACGCACGGTCGTCCCGAGGACATCGAGAAGGTCCTCGACGACCCGGATCTGATGAAGCGCGCACGAGCCTTTGAGGTGAACCCTTGAGCGACACCCCCCGCCCGCAGCTGGACGTCCTGATCAAGCGCATCGACCCCGAGCTGCCGCTGCCCGCCTACGCGCAGCCCGGGGACGCCGGTGCCGACCTGCGCACCACCGTCGACGCGGAGCTGGCCCCCGGCGAGCGGGTCATGCTGCCCACCGGCATCGCCATCGCCCTGCCGGACGGCTACGCGGCCTTCGTCCACCCCCGGTCGGGCCTGGCAGCTCGTTGCGGTGTTGCCCTCGTGAACGCCCCGGGGACGGTCGATGCCGGGTACCGTGGAGAGATCAAGGTGATCGTCGTCAATCTGGACCCGCGTGAGGGGGTCAGCTTCCGCCGAGGGGACCGAATCGCCCAGCTGGTGATCCAGCAGGTCGAGAAGGCCCGTTTCCACGAGGTGGAGGAGCTGCCTGGGTCGGCACGCGCCGAGGGCGGGTTCGGGTCGACCGGCGGCCATGCCGCGGTCTAGCATGCCCGCGGCCTCGCAGGAAGCCGAGCAGGCATTCGCATCGGTCTTGGACCGGGAAGGGCAGTGACCGTGTTCCGTCGTCGCCAGAAGAGCGAGGACGCTGTCGAGCAGCTCGCCGACGACGCCATCAGCGCCGACGAGACGGCCGATGACGTCGAAGGTTCCGCCGAGAGCGAGAACGTGACCGAGCTGGACCCGGCCGACAGGGTCGGCCTGCCGCCGGCCCCCCGGCCGGACGGTCCGTGGGACCACTCCGAGCTGGAGAACCCCGAGGAGGGGCGCGTCGACCTCGGGGGTCTGCTGGTCCCCGGCGTCGAGGGCATGGAGCTGCGCGTCGAGGTCGCCGGTGACGCGATCGTGGCGGCAACCCTTGTGCTCGGAAACAGCGCCATCCAGCTCCAGGCCTTCGCGGCCCCGAAGTCGGAGGGCATCTGGGGGGAGGTCCGGGAGGAGATCGCCAACGGCATCACCTCGCAGGGCGGCCTCATCGAGGAGGAGGAGGGCCCGCTCGGCTGGCACCTCCGCGCCCGGGTCCCCGTGCAGCTGCCGGACGGCACCCAGGGCGTGCAGCTGGTGCGGTTCGTCGGCTGCGACGGTCCGCGCTGGTTCCTGCGCGGCGTGATCTCGGGCCAGGCCGCCGTGCAGCCGGAGATGGCCGGGATCCTGGAGCAGGTCTTCCGGCAGACGGTCGTCGTGCGCGGCGAGTCCCCGATGGCTCCCCGCGACCCGATCGTCCTGAAGCTTCCCGAGGACGCCCAGATGGTCGCCGACGGTGGCGGGGCGACCGCCGCCGCCGGTGAGGGCGAGAACCGCTTCGGCGGTACCGCGCTCGACCCGTTCGCGCGCGGCCCGGAGATCACCGAGGTTCGCTGACCCGGCTCGGGCCGGCTTCGGTCGGCCCTGATCGGCACTGATCGCCCCTGCCCGGGAGCCCGGGCAGGGGCGATTTGCATGTGACGTGCCGGTGCCCGTACAGTTCCGGAGTCGCCGCGGGAGACCGGGGCGGCAAAGCGGAAAGTGAATCCGATGAATGAAACTCCGGAAAACGGAGCGGAAAACATCTGATAAGCTGGAAACACGAAAGAACGAAGCCCGGAGGGTCCGCTGGAAGGCGGTCCGA
>NZ_JBHJSJ010000112.1:0-6605 GCF_042268845.1 Kitasatospora sp. NPDC056273
AGATGAAACTGCTGATTCAGTGCGTTTTTCAGTAATTGCAGAGGTTCCTTTTTTCTTAAAATGATCTTCCGTTTTATTTTTTAATCGGTGGTTTTCAGGAGTTTTTTCAAGTGTTCTTTGTTTATTTTCTTCAAAAGCTTGATAAACATCTTCTAAATGATAACCGCCATCTAAAGCCTTATTGCGATCTCTAATTTTGTATGTTTTGGCTCCTAAATCTCTTTGTGTAATATGTATATACCCTTTTGTATTTTCACCTCTCTCATACATTTCTACACCTTTTTCAGCTAATAACTTTTTGTAAGACTGCATGTCAGTTGCTTGGCTTTTTGCGTACTTTATAGCTTCTCGTATTTCTTCTTTCCAAGTTGTTTTTCCTCGAGCTTTTATACGCTTTTCAGCATTCTTTTCTTTAACGTTTTCCCCTTGATAAGGTTCTAATGGTTCAATTCCATGTTCTTTGCAAACTTTATCTGAAATATTTCTAAATAAAACTAAGTCTTGGTCTTTCTTCATTTGAAATTTACGTCCGGTTTCGTAATTTACAGAGTTGGTTACAATATGACAATGTAAGTGATCTTGATCTGCATGAACGAAACAACCAGACTCATGACCTTTTCCTATTTTTTCAGCTAAAGCCATCCCTATTTCTAAACATTTTTCTTGATTGTCTGGGGTATTAGATAATTCTTTTGGGTCAAATGAAAGTACAAAGTGCATGGCTTGGCGCCCACCAGTTTTATTAAAATGATTACGTGTTTCCGCAAAGTCATCACGTATATCTGCGATATCACAATTAACCCCTGCCTTTAACACACATTTATTTTTCTTCTCTCCAGTTTCGGGGTCTTTGATAATTTCCTTTTCGCAATAATCAATGGTTTCACTAGCGTTCGAACTTCCTTTTAAAGCTTCAAATATTGGCATACTTTCCCCCCTTAATGGAAATGTGATTTATGTTTAAAAATAATATCTTCTTTCGATTCTTCAATAGGTTCTTTTCCTACTAAAATACGGGTATTATTCCTAATTTCTTTTAACAACGAAATAACCTCTTTTTTTTCATCATTTCGAAGCATAGAAGTTGAATTTAACCTTCTAGCCATCTGATTAAGATTATTTCCTATTGCTCCTATTTGGCGGTTTAATTCTTTTACGTCTTTTCTTTCGTTTGCTCCTTTAGGAGCTTTTAAATTTAGTAATAAAAACTTTGCAATTGCGTTAATACTCATGCTGTATTCATTAGATATTTTCTTCGCCTTATCCACTTCTTCTGCTGTTAATCGAAATTTAACTTCCTTAAGATTACTCATTTACAACCCTCCACACCATGTATTCTTTAATTATAAGTAATTAAACAAAACAATAAAAGTATTTAATGTTTTGCAAGCATACTAAAATGGGCCCATGCTCTCGCATGTTTCCATTTTAGGCTTGTTGGGGGTTTTCCCCCAATCCCCCTATATCAAAAATTTTTAGAAAAATTTCATTTTACCCCTTATGGAAACAAAGTTTCCATGCTAAATTAAGAGCATAAACAGAAATTAGCTAATTTAAATTAGGGGAGGAATTATGTGAATAAATTTAGAAAGTTTCTTGTACCAATATTAATATTTTTAATAGCATTTATAATTTTAACTCCATCAGTTCAAGCAGCAATTTGGGATTCCTTATGGTCAGATGGAGGGGATGAAAAAACAGTAAACTTTTTAAAAAAGTATCAAGATTATTTATCGTATGGAAACTTTTTTACGGTAATGTTTCATTGGATGGGATGGGCATTGATTAAAGGACTCTATTTTCTAACAAATGGGGTTGAAGGGTTAATACCAGACTCCTTAAGTTTGTTGAGTTTTTTAGATGATTCAGGAATACAGGGTATTACAAAAGCTATTATTAATGATCTTGTAGTAACACTCATGGTTTTGACTTTGGTGTACTTAGGATTTAAAACTGTTATTGCAAAAGAGCCTCCAAAATTTAAGTCATTAGGAGTAAATATATTTATTTCAGCTTTTCTTATTTTGGGATTACCCACTTTGATGACTACAATGCAAGATATTTCTAAAAACTTCTTTTACGCAACACAAACTGCTGGGAACAATGAACAAGTTTCAAGTTTATCCTGGAATCTCATTCAAGAAAATGTGGCTGATCTACTTTACATATCATCTCAAGGATTTTCTACTCTTGATAATAAAGAAAATAAAAGAAATGAATTAACACCTGACTCATTCAAAATAACTAATTTAAATGCGTTAATCACTTCAGACACTATCGATGATGTTGAGGGTGAAGAAGTAAAACATCTTGCGTATAAACTCGATACAAATGAAAACGGTAAAGTCATTGCAGATAAAATTAAAGGAGGAGTATTTGCTTTTTTTAATGACTCTTTTAAAGAAGGATATTTCCGTTATCATGCTAATTTCACACCCATGATAATAGGGTTAGCTGCTCTTCTTGTTGCTTATGTTTTTACTCTTTTTATTTTTGTTACTACAATCATAGAAATTGGTTTTAAAAAGGTTGTAGGATTATTTGTATTTGCCACTGATTTAGAGAATGGACAACGAACAAAAATGGTTGTACAGGACATATTAAACGCTTTCCTTTTAATTGCTTTTACAGGATTAAGTTTAAAAATGTATACTGTGTTTCTTTCGTTTTTAGCAAGCAAGCAACCAAACATTTTTATTTATGTAATTGCGATTATTTCCTCAACTTTCGTTTTAATTAAAGGTAGCAACACCATTATGCGCTATTTTGGTGTAGATGTAGGATTGAAAGAAGGGTTTGGTCAACTTGTAGGTGCATTTGCGCTTGGTCGAGCAACAACAGGAGGATTTAAAAGGTTAAAAAATCTAGGGAATTCCAAAAACAATGACAGTAACAATACGCACGATCAAAATGTAAATAAAGATAGGTTAAATAATCAATCAAATAATAATAAGAAATCGATTAATGATAGTGTTTCAGGTAATAACAAAAATAGAAATCAATTGGGTGATTTTTCTAAAGAAAAATTGAGTAGTAATGGATTGAGTAATAGTATTAATTCAGATGGTAAGATGGAAGGTCTTTCTACTGCTGCTGTTGAAACTTCTGGAGTCGCTACAAACGTAGCTAACGCACTTCAAGGGGAAAAGGGTTTAAATCAAAATAAACAGTCTTTAAATAGCAATAACGAACTTTCTAATGACCCTTCATCATCAATAAAAAGATATGATACGTCTAACAATGGCCAAGAATTACAAGAAAAAAATGCAGGAGATAACGCAACAATAACGCCAACTAATCAAAGGCAGACACTTCAACAAGATGTTATTAGCAGTGTGAATGATCGCGCAAATGGTAAAACACAATCGAATGAAGAAATTTTAGCAGAAATGAAATTAAAAGAATCATTAAATCCGAATGGAAATGTGGATGTAAATGCAGCAAGTAATATGCGATTAACTCCTGAGAATAAATCAATTAATCAACAAAGCAGCGAAGGGATTATTAATCGTACCAGACAAGAAGTTGCAGCTGGAAGCTCGGCTAATCATTCTATGCAAGATGCTGTTCAAAATATGAAGGCTAATACAGTGAATAGCGCTCCATTAAAACAAAGCATAGAACAAGATGTTAAATCCGTTCCACAGTCTAACCATATAGGCAAGCAATCCATTGTACAAGATATACAATCTAGCAACGGACAGGCAGTGTCGCAACGTCAAACGGTGATTCAAGATGTTCAAAATAGTTCCGAAACGGCACCGAATAGACAACGTGTCGTACAAGAAATAGAGCAAGCAAAAATAGCGACACCGCAACAAATACAACAAAATGTACAGCAAGTTCTTACAACAGCAAGGCTTCCACAAGAAGCACATCAAACAGTTAAGAGAGTAATAGAAGATGTTCAAAAACAAGGAAATATTGCTCCTGAAACACTCAAAATGAAAGTTGTTCAAGAGCTAGAAAAAACATCTTTTGGAGCAAAAGAACCAATTAAACAAGTCATCTTGCAAGATGTTCAAAAGGCATTTTCATCTACTCCAGAACCAGTACAGCAGAGTATTAAACAAATAGTTGAATCAACCCAAGATACAAAGAAAATCGGGCAACCAACAGAAAATAAAAAAGTTGAATCAAGTTATTTTGGCTCGTTGTTTGGAGAAAAGGTAAGTAATTATGAGAAGGGGAAAACGAAAAAAGGTTCTAGATTTGACGTCTTAAGAAATTTATAAAAAGGAGATTAGACTCAACATGGCTAGAAAAAAGGATCCACAAGAGGAATTAGAATTAGCGCTTAAATTAAGGGAAGAAGCAGACAAAAAGATTGCTGAAGCTAAGAAAAAATTAAAAGAAGAAGAAGAAAAAAAAGCTGTTAAATTAGCTAAAAAACTGATGAAAACATACGGAACTGTTGATTTTATAGAAATAAAGGAGAAAATAGCACAAGAATCAACTTCTCAAAACAGTATTTCAATAAATAGATTTTCATCTGTAAACTTAGAGTATATACAAACCCTTTCTGAAGATGATATAAATTATCTTCGTAGCACTGCGGAAAGATTAAGAAACAATGAATTCATACTATCTCAAGATGTAATAGACGAAATTAGACGGAGATTTTAGTATGATTGCTGTTCAAGTGATTGCTACCATTTTCCTATTAATAATTGTGGGATTTCTTTTCCTAAAAGGAATTAAATATTTGTTGGCAACAGGTTCTTTCTTCCTGCGATTAGTTTTGAAGTTTGGTGCTGTTTTAGTTACATTAAGCATACTTGGGTGGATTGTTCATTTTCTTTCGTAGTTAATATTGATTAACACTTTAAAAATTGAAATTTACTAGTTAACTAGCAAAGAGGACTCTAAAAGAAGTCCTCTTTACTTTATTATCAAAGCATAACAGAAATTGCATGTAACACCATCGCCACTAAAATTGGAGAAATTTCTAAATGAAATTCTTTAAATTACATTCTCAAATCAAATCACCTCTCTTTTTATTTTTTTATAATAGATTTTTAAAGATTAAGTTATTCCAATTCATATGTACGACCTCACTTTATACTCTCTTGCACACTTAAACATCACGTTTAAACAGCCTTACTTCTTTTTTTATTTTCTATTTTAAAATGAGCGTGTAAAATGATTCATAAGCATTCTCATGAAAAAATAAAGGAAAATAATTGTGTTTTCTAGAATCACTGAACATAAGAAGATGGTAAACATGTGGGGTGAGAAAGTGAGAAAATGGTTTACAATTTCTGAAGCAGATAAAGAAACCGGTATACCACATCAAACGCTTAGACGATATTTAAATAATCATGTTCACCACTTAATCATAAAGAAAAAACATAAAAGCTATTTGATTGCTGAAGAGTCGCTTCAAATTCTCCTTAAAATTAGAGAATTGTATTCAGAAGGTAAAACCATAGAAGATGTAGAAAATGCTCTTACTGAACAGGGAATACCCATGAATATTACTGTGAATGATGATGAAAATGAAGTGAGCATAAACATAGGGGAAACCTTGATACACCTACAAAAGGACATGAGAGAACAGAAAGAATTTAATGAGAAATTACTTGAGGTTTTACAAGCACAAAATGAGCAAATAAAAAAACACCAAGAATATATTGAACAAAAGTTAGAAGTAAGAGATCAAAAACTTTTAGAATCACTAAAAGAAAGTATGGAAGTAAGAAAACAAATAGCAGCAAGTAAAGAACAAACAAAAAAGTGGTGGAAGTTCTGGAAATGAACTTTCACCACTTTTTTCATGCTTACTTACTAGCCCTATCTTTTTAATCGCATTGAGGGTTTGCGATCCCTTTTTATTAGTCGTCATTAGGGAGAACGACTCCTCTTTTATTCGTCGCTCGAGGAGTAACGACACACTTACGATATACATTCATTGTATCATATGTGTTTGTTTTTAGTTCTTTCTTTCAGCTTGATCTAATGCAGATTGAAGCAAATAAATAATAGCCTGTGTACGAGTTCCAAACCCTTTTTTATCCTTAAAATCATCAATTCTTTTTAAAAGTTCTTTCGGGTAGCGCATATTAACCACTTGAGACATTATACAACCCACCTTATTGTATATTATTTTAATACACATTGTATATTAAAATGATTCATGGTATATTAAATGTATATCATTTGTGTATTAATATAGTACACGTAAAAGGGGCGATATTCAATGTCAAAAGAATCAGCAGGTAATTTATATTTTATTGAATTTGTTGATGTTTCTAAGCAAAGCATTCATTTGTGGGATTTTATTGATAACAAAAAAAGTATCTATATTGGAACACCTGAAGAAATTAAATTTTATAATGCAGCATTTGAAGAAGCGATGGAATATAATATTTATCTTTTTGTAGAGTATGATACAGCTAATAAAAGTATTGTCCACTAACAATAACTTGAAGTTGTCAAATTTCATAAAGCATAGAAAACGAAAGAAAAATGGAGTTATTAGAAGATTACACAATTCATTATTAACCTCTTTTTTTTATTATTTCCCAAACGAAAAAAGGCGAAATTCACCTAAATATGGACGAATATCGCCTTTTAGTTTTTAATTAACTTCCTGTATTGGATGT
>NZ_JBHJSJ010000113.1:0-6486 GCF_042268845.1 Kitasatospora sp. NPDC056273
GTCGCACGGGAGTGTGCGACCGGCCGCCGGAGAGGGTGGGTGGCGGGATCAGCCCTGCGGGTGGTGGGCCGGGATCGGCGGGAGCTCGCCGGTGGTCTCGTACTCGCTCAGCATCTCGATCCGGCGGGTGTGCCGGGCCTCGCCGCTGTAGGGGGTCTTGAGGAAGACCTCGACGAAGCCGGTGGCCTCCTCGACCGTGTGCATGCGGCCGCCGATGGAGATCACGTTGGCGTTGTTGTGCTGACGGCCGAGCTCGGCGGTCTGCGCGCTCCAGGCCAGCGCGGCCCGGACGCCCTTGACCTTGTTGGCGGCGATCGCCTCTCCGTTGCCCGAGCCGCCGATGACGATGCCCAGGGCGTCCTCGTCGGCGGCGGTGCGCTCGGCGGCGCGCAGGCAGAACGGCGGGTAGTCGTCCTCGGCGTCGTAGATGTGCGGCCCGCAGTCGACCGGCTCGTGGCCGGCCCCCTTGAGCCACTCCACGAGGTGGTTCTTCAGTTCGTATCCGGCATGGTCTGAGCCCAGGTACACGCGCATGCCATGAGTGTGGCATGCGCGTGCGCCCGGGCCCGACAACGGGGGCGCCGGCGGGGAGCGGTCGGCGCGGCGGGGGTGGTCAGCGCCGGCCGAGCAGCTTCCAGGCCAGCGGCAGGGCGCCGGCGGCGAGGGCGGCCTTGAGGGCGTCGCCGACCAGGTACGGGTAGAGGCCGAGCTCGGCGGCGCGGGCGAGCGGGACGTGCAGCGACAGGGCGAGGTACGGGACGCCGACCCCGTAGATGGCGAGGCTGCCGAGGACCATGGTGACGGCGGTGTCGACCGGGGTGCGGTCGGCGCCCCGACGGGCCAGCGCGCCGGTCAGGGCGGCGGCGACGACGAAGCCGAGCACGTAGCCGAAGGTCGGGAACGCCCAGCCGGTGGCGCCGCCGGTGAACCAGGGCAGGCCCGCCATGCCGGCCAGCAGGTACAGCACCAGCGAGGCGGCGCCGCGGCGGGTGCCGAGCGCGGTGCCGACCAGCAGGGCGGCGAAGGTCTGGCCGGTGACCGGGACCGGCGAGCCGGGGACGTTGACCGACAGCTGGGCGGCCACGCCGGTCAGCGCGGCGCCGCCGGCCACCAGGGCCAGGTCGCGGGCCTGGGCGCCGAGGCGGGTGGAGGCGGCGGGCAGCAGGTCGGCGAGGACGGCGCGGCGCGGTATCGGGGTGGTGGCAGTGGCCATCGGGGCTCCTCCGTGAGAGTCCAGGTGAGTGAACACCTGTGAACCTACGCGGTGATCCACTGGGCGAACGGCACGGTTTCGGACAAACCCCCGCCCTCGGGCGTTGTCGGAACCGACTCGGGACAACCCCTGGTCACAACATGATCACTTTGGGTTTCGGCATGGTCCGCATACTGGGCCCGAACCGATCATCTTTGGCATGGACAGCGGCGGCGCCGGATATTGGACAGCTCATGTCGCATACCGCACAGTCTGGAACCACCCCTATGGCCCCCACTTCCGCCCCTCCGGCGCCCGGGACCCCCGACGGCACCCGACCGGCCGCGGCCCCGGCGCCGGGTGGCCAGCAGCTCACCCACGGCCTGAAGCAGCGCCACCTGTCCATGATCGCCCTCGGCGGCGTGATCGGCGCCGGCCTCTTCGTCGGCTCCGGCGCCGGCATCGCGGCCGCCGGCCCGGCGATCATCCTGGCGTTCGTGCTCTCCGGCCTCCTGGTCATGCTGATCATGCGGATGCTCGGTGAGATGTCCGCCGCCCGCCCCGCCTCCGGCTCGTTCTCGGTGCACGCCGAGAAGGAGATCGGCCCCTGGGCCGGGATCACGGCCGGCTGGATGTACTGGGTGATGCTCTGCTGCGGCGTCGCCGCCGAGGCCACCGCCGCCGGGAAGATCGTCAACGGCTGGATACCCGGCGTCTCCGCCTGGGTCTGGGTCGCCCTGTTCATGGCCTTCTTCTGCGCCAGCAACCTCACCGCGGTGAAGAACTTCGGCGAGTTCGAGTTCTGGTTCGCCGCCATCAAGATCACCGCGATCATCGCCTTCCTGGTCCTCGGCGGGCTCGGCATCGCCGGGGTGATCGGCCCCGGCGCCCCCGGCGCGCACAACCTCACCGGCGAGGGCGGCTTCCTGCCCAACGGCGTCAGCGGGCTGATCGTCGGCCTGCTCGCCTCGGTCTTCGCGTACGGCGGTCTGGAGACCGTGACCATCGCCGCCGCCGAGTCCGACGACCCCAAGAAGAACGTCGCCAACGCCGTGCGCACCGCGGTGTGGCGGATCGCGATCTTCTACATCGGCTCGATGGCCCTGGTGGTCACCCTGGTCTCCTGGAAGGACCCGAAGGTCGTCGCGGACGGCCCGTACGTCACCGTGCTGAGCCACCTCGGGGTGCCCGCCGCCGGACTGATCATGCAGGTGGTGGTGCTGGTCGCGCTGCTGTCCGCGATGAACGCCAACATCTACGGCGCCTCCCGGATGGCGTACTCGCTGGTCGGCCGCGGCCAGGGCCCCAAGGCGCTGGCCAAGGTCGGCGGCGGGGTGCCGCGCAGAGCCGTCCTGGCCTCCTGTCTGTTCGGCTTCGGCGCCGTGCTGGCCGCCAAGTTCTGGCCGGACACCGTGTTCACCTGGCTGATGAACACCACCGGCGTGGCGATCCTGGTGGTCTGGCTGTTCATCTGCGTGGTCCAGCTGCGGATGCGCCGCCGGCTGGAGCGCGAGGCCCCCGAGCTGCTCACCGTGAAGATGTGGGGCTACCCGTACCTGACCTGGATCGCGATGGCCGCCGTGGCCGGCATCCTCGCCCTGATGACCACCACCGAGGGCAACCGCCAGCAGCTGTACGCGGCCGGCGTGCTGGTCGCGGCGCTCACCGTCGCCGGGCTGCTCAAGCAGCGCCGGGACGCCGCCGCGCTCCGCTGACCTCCCCGCGCACGCGGCAGGGCCCGGTACCGCTCGGTACCGGGCCCTGCCGCGTGTCCGGCGCCGTTACTCGAAGGACGGGCCGGCCGTACGGGTGCGCTTGATCTCGTAGAAGCCCGGGGTGGAGGCCACCAGCAGGGTGCCGTCCCACAGCCGGGCCGCGGCCTCGCCCTTCGGGGCGGGGGTGACCACCGGGCCGAAGAAGGCCACCCGCTCGCCGTCCGCGCCCTCGACCGCGATCACCGGGGTGCCGACGTCCTCGCCGACCAGGGTGATGCCCTCCTGGTGCGAGGCGCGCAGGGCCTCGTCGTACGCGTCCGTGTCGGCCGCGCCGGCCAGCTCGGCGGGCAGGCCCGCGGCCACCAGGGCGGCCTCGACGGTCTCCCGGTTCTGCGGCAGGCCCTGGTTGTGGAAGCGCACGCCCAGCTCCGTGTAGAGCCGGCCGAGCACCTCCGGCCCGTGCTGCTCGGCGGCGGCGACGCAGACCCGCACCGCGCCCCAGGCGTTGTCCAGCAGCTCCCGGTAGTTCTCCGGGAGGTCCCGGTGCTCGTTGAGCACCGACAGGCTCATCACGTGCCAGCGCACGTCGACCGGACGCACCTGCTGGACCTCGATCAGCCAGCGGGAGGTCATCCACGCCCACGGACAGGCCGGGTCGAACCAGAAGTCGGCGGTCTTGCGCTCAGCGGCAGTCGTCACTGCGGGTGCCCTTCGTGAGGTGGTCCGGGACACGGAGGAGTTCCGCCCCGGGAACGCCAACACCCGCCCCGCACCGCTGATTCCGGTGCGAACGCGGCGGCCTGTGCAATGGTACTGACGCCGCGGGGCGTGAAAGGATGACCCCGCGTGCGCGGGGCACACCCCGCGCCGAGACCGCACCACCCACAGGCGCACCACCGTGCGAGCCGGACAAAGGAGTACCGCCGTGCCGGGCAAGAACCTCAGCCGCGACGAGGCGCAGCAGCGGGCCAGCATCCTGGCCGTGGACGGCTACCAGGTCCGGCTGGACGTGACCTCGGCCCCGGACCGGGAGGCCGGCACCTTCCGCTCCACCACCACCGTCACCTTCCGCTGCTCCCAGCCCGGTGCGGACACCTTCCTCGACCTGCTCGCCCCCGCCGTCCGCTCGGTCACCCTCAACGGCCGCGCCCTCGACCCGGCCACCGCCTACGACGGCGCCCGGGTGCACGTCGACGGCCTGGCCGCCGAGAACGTGCTGACCGTCGAGGCGGACTGCGCCTACAGCCGCACCGGCGAGGGCCTGCACCGCTTCGTCGACCCGGTGGACGGCGAGACCTACCTCTACACCCACTACGAGCCGGCCGACGCCCGCCGGGTGTTCGCGAACTTCGAGCAGCCCGACCTGAAGGCCCCGTTCACCTTCACCGTGACCGCCCCGGCCGCCTGGGACGTGCGCTCCAACGCCCCGCACGAGGACGTCACCGAGCAGGACGGCGCCCGCACCTGGGAGTTCGCGCCGACCAGGCCGATCTCCACCTACCTCACCGCCGTCGTCGCCGGCCCGTACCACGTCGCCCGCGACCATTACCGCCGCGAACTGGCCGACGGCACCGCGCTGGAGATCCCGCTCTCCGCGATGTGCCGCAAGTCGCTGGCCCCGTACTTCGACGCGGACGAGATCCTCGGCGTCACCAAGCTCGGACTCGACTTCTTCCACGAGCAGTTCGACTACCCGTACCCCTTCGGCAAGTACGACCAGGCCTTCGTCCCCGAGTACAACATCGGCGCGATGGAGAACCCCGGCTGCGTCACCTTCCGCGAGGAGTACGTCTTCCGCTCGAAGGTCACCGACGCCGCGTACGAGGCCCGGGCCAACGTCATCCTGCACGAGATGGCGCACATGTGGTTCGGCGACCTGGTCACCATGCGCTGGTGGGACGACCTGTGGCTGAAGGAGTCCTTCGCCGACTTCATGGGCTCCTACGGCCTGATCGGCGCCCGCACCCGCTACTCCTCGGCCTGGGTCACCTTCGCCAACCAGCGCAAGGCCTGGGCCTACCGGCAGGACCAGTTCCCCACCACCCACCCGATCACCGCGGACATCCGGGACCTGGAGGACGCCAAGCTCAACTTCGACGGGATCACCTACGCCAAGGGCGCCTCCGTCCTCAAGCAGCTGGTGGCGTACGTCGGTTCGGAGGCGTTCTTCGAGGGCGCCCGCCGCTACTTCAAGCGCCACGCCTTCGGCAACACCGAGCTGGGCGACCTGCTGGAGGTGCTGGAGGAGACCAGCGGCCGCGACCTCAAGGCCTGGGCCGCCGCCTGGCTGCAGACCTCCGGGGTCAACGCGCTCACCCCGCAGGTCACCACCGACGCCGAGGGCCGGATCACCGAGCTGGCCGTGCTCCAGGACGGCGACGTGCTGCGCCCGCACCGGATCGCGGTCGGCCTGTACGACCGGGACGCGGACGGCGCCCTGGTCCGCACCGGGCGGATCGAGCTGGACGTCACCGGCGCCCGGACCGTCGTCACCGAGGCCGCCGGCCTGCCCCGCCCGGCGCTGGTGCTGCTCAACGACGACGACCTGACCTACTGCAAGATCCGCTTCGACGAGGAGTCGCTGGAGAACCTGCGGGCCGGCCTCGGCGAGATCCGCGACGAGCTGGCCCGGGCGCTGACCTGGTCCGCGGTCTGGAACCTCACCCGGGACGGCCTGATGCCGGCCCGCGACTACGTCGCCCTGGTGCTGCGCTTCGCCGGCCAGGAGGGCAACATCGGCGTGCTCCAGTCGCTGCACGCCCAGGCCAAGACCGCCGTCGACCTGTACGCCGACCCGGCCTGGCGCGGCGAGGGCGGCCGGCTGCTCGCCGACGGCGCCCTGCGCGAGCTGCGTGAGGCCGTCCCCGGCAGCGACCACCAGCTGGCCTGGGCCCGCTTCCTCGCCCAGACCGCGGGCGGCGCCGAGCACCTCGGCCTGGTCCGCGGCCTGCTGTCCGGCAGCGCCCGGATCGACGGCCTGGAGGTCGACCAGGACCTGCGCTGGTCGCTGTGGCTGGCGCTGGCCGCGGCCGGCCAGGCCGCCGACGAGGAGCTCGACGCCGAGCTGGCCGCCGACAACACCGCGAGCGGCAAGCGGCACCACACCCAGTGCCTGGCCGCCCGGCCCACCGCGGAGGCCAAGGCCGCCGCCTGGTCGGCCGTCATCGACTCGGACGAGCTGCCGAGCGCCCTGGTCGAGGCCAACACCGGGGGCTTCTCGATCCCCTCCCAGCGCGACCTGACGGCCCTCTACGCGGCGCCGTACTTCAAGCTGCTGGAGCGGGTCTGGGCCGACCGGACCATCGAGATCGCGATCCGGATCGTCGGCGGCTTCTTCCCGCTCGCCCAGGCGTCCGAGCAGACCCTGGCCGAGGCCGACGGCTGGCTGGCCGGGCACCCGCAGGCCGCGCCGGCGCTGCGCCGCCTGGTGCTGGAGCGCCGGGACGACCTGGCCCGCGCGCTGCGGGCGCAGGCCTGCGACCGGATCTGACGGGCCGTACGCCGCACCGACCGCGCCGCGACAGCCGTACGCGGTAACGGCCGTGGGCCCCGGCCCGCTCCTGGAAACCAGGGGCGGGC
>NZ_JBHJSJ010000114.1:0-6481 GCF_042268845.1 Kitasatospora sp. NPDC056273
GAACGCGGCGGGCCCTCGGGCGTTCCGTACGGGCTCCAGGAGGCCCGTGGGCGGCTTCAGGAGTGCCGCAGCTCCGGCGGCGGGGTGCGCTTGGCGTCCATGTCGTCCACCCGCACCAGGCTCCCCCAGACGGCCATCCGGTAGCGCGAGGTGTACACCGGCGTGCAGGTGGTCAGGGTGATGTAGCGGCCGGGGCCCTCGTAGCCGGAGCGGGCCGGGACGGGCGCCACGATGCCGGTGTCGTACTTGGACGTCTCCGCCAGGGTGCTGTCGACCTTGTAGACGTACCACTTGTCCCGGGTCTCGACCACGACGGCGTCGCCCCGGTGGACGGCGTCCAGGTCGTGGAACTTGGCGCCGTGGCCGTCCCGGTGGGCGGCCAGCGCGAAGTTGCCCTGCTGGTCCCACGGCATCGCGGCCCGGTACGGCTGCTCGTAGACGCCCGCGACGCCGTCGTCCAGGACCTCGGTGGAGGTGCCCATCCGGATCAGCACCTGGTAGTCCCGGCCCATCGCCGGGACGTGCAGGAAGCCGACGTCGTCCCCGGCCGCGAACTGCTTCGGCACGGACCCGGCCTCGGTACCGGGGGCGCCGGGAGCAGCGGACGCGCCGGGGGCCGGGGCGGCGCCGGGCGTCGCCCCGGGGCCGGGGCGCGGGCCCGCGGCCCAGCTGCCGCGCAGCCGGTCGGCGGCCGCCGAGGCCGAGCGGTCCGCCTGCACGTTGGTCCACCAGAGCGAGTAGCCCACGAACAGGCCGAGCACCAGGCCCATGGTGATCAGCAGCTCGCCGAAGACCCCGAGCGCGGCCAGCGCCCGGCTCCGGCCCCGCCCGGCCCGCGGCTCGGGCGGGGCGAAGGCCTCCTGCGCCGGTTCGGCCGATCGCGCGCTCTCGTCCTGCATCTGCGGTGCTCCCCCTCCGGGCCGGGCGGCCGGGCGGCTACCCGCCCGTGATCGCGGCCGGCTTGCCCTGGGCACGCGGCCGTTCCTCGATCATCTTGCCAAAGACGATGAGGCGGAACTTGGAGGTGAACTCCGGCGTGCAGGTGGTCAGGGTGATGTAGCGGCCCGGACCGGCGTACCCCGCGCCGTTCGGCACCGGCTTGATCACGCTCACGTTGTTGGGGGAGGTCTCCGGGATGCCCCCGGTGACCTCGTAGGTGTAGTAGCCGGCCGCGGTCTCCACCACGATCTTGTCGCCCTTGCCGAGCTGGTTGATGTACCGGAACGGCTCGCCGTGGGTGTTGCGGTGGGCGGCCAGCGCGAAGTTGCCCGCCTTGTCGCCCGGCATCCCGGTTCCCGTGTAGTGGCCGACCAGGCCGTTGTCGAGCACCCCCGACTTGGAGGTGCCCTCGGCGATCGGGAACTTCAGCCCCAGCTTGGGCAGGTAGATGATGGCGAAGCCCTTGCCGGGCTCGAACACCTCGGGCTTGTCCGGCGCCGGGGCCGGCTGCCCCGGCTGGACGGGCGCGACGGCCGCGTTGAACTGCTGCTCCAGCTGGTTGCGGGCCCCGTCGGCGGCCGCGTCGGCCTGCACGTTGGTCCACCAGAGCTGGTACGCGACGAAGAGCAGCATCACCACGCCGAGCGTGATGCACAGCTCGCCGACGCTCCGGGCGGCCACCACGAGCACGGACTCCCGGGGGCGCACCCGCCCGGCGCCGCGGCCGTTCGACCGGCGCCGGCCGCTGCCGGAGCGCAGCGAGGTGCGGCCCTGGGCGGCGCGGCGGCGCTCGGCCCGGCCACCGGTGGGGGCCGGTTCGGCGGCCGGCGCGCCGAGGTCCAGGGGCAGCCGCAGCTGGAGGGTCTGGTCGGGCAGCCAGGGGTACTCGGGCCCGTCCACGATGGGCTCCTGGGCCTGCTCGTACACGCCCCAGGCGTCCTCGGGCACGGTCTGCACCGGGATCCCCTGCCGGTACGGCGCACCGCCGGTGCCGTCGCCCTGGCCCGGGTACCGGGGCCCGCCGTACTGCTGCGCGGTGCCGTACGGGTCCGCCTCCGGCTGGAAACGCCCCTCCGGACGCAGCGAGGTCACGCCGGTCAGCCCCGGCCGATCACCGGGGCGAGCCCGGCCGACCGGTCGACCGCCTGCGGGAAGCCGCACTCCGCGAGCCAGTTGGCGAGCATCCGGTGCCCGCCCTCGGTGAGCACCGACTCGGGGTGGAACTGCACGCCCTCGACCGGCAGTTCACGATGCCTGAGCCCCATGATCACGCCGCTCCCGGTGCGCGCGGTGACCACCAGTTCGGCCGGCACGGTGGCCGGCTCGACCGCGAGCGAGTGGTAGCGGGTCGCGGTCAGCGGCGAGGGCAGGCCCTCGAACACCCCGCCGTCCTCGTGCTCGACCGGCGAGGTCTTGCCGTGCAGCAGCTCGGGCGCCCGGCCGACCACGGCGCCGTACGCGGCCGCGATCGACTGGAGGCCCAGGCAGACGCCGAACACCGGCAGTCCGATCCGCGCGCAGTGGTGCACCATCTCGATGCAGACCCCGGCCTCCTCCGGGGCGCCGGGCCCGGGGGAGAGCAGCACCCCGTCGAAGCCCTCGTCGCCGGAGCGGCGGACGGCGTGCTCGACGGTCACCTCGTCGTTGCGCACCACCTCGCAGGTGGCGCCGAGCTGGTACAGGTACTGGACCAGGTTGAAGACGAAGCTGTCGTAGTTGTCCACCACCAGGATGCGGGGCGGAGTGGTCGGCCGGGTCGTCATGCGCGCGTGGTCTCCGTGGGGTGCGGTGCGGGAAGGGAGTGCCGGGCCCGCCGGCTCAGCCGGTCGCGGCGCCGTCGCCGCCGTCCACTGTGACGTCGCCGAAGGGGAGCAGCGGTTCCGCCCACGGGAAGACGTAGGTGAAGAGGAGGTAGACGATCCCCAGCACGAGGAGCAGCGAAATGACGGCCCGGACCAGGGTGTTCCCCGGGAGGTGACGCCAGATCCAGCCGTACATGGTGCTCCCTCGACGTAGCGGACTGGGTTAAAGAGTAGACCCGCCGTGCGCGCCCGCGGGGCCGGTCCGCTACTGCTGGCCGCCCGCCGAACGCAGCTCGGTGGTGCCGGAGTAGCCGGGCAGGCTCAGCTCGCCGCTCTCCTGGACCTTCCAGCCCAGCCCGTACGCCTGGACGTACTGGAGGTAGTTGCGGACCGTCGGGTCCGCCTCGACGGCCGAGCGCAGGGCGTCGGTCCGCCCGACCGCCCTGACCACGTACGGCGGGGAGTAGACCCGGCCCTGGAGCAGCAGGGTGTTGCCGACGCAGCGGACGGCGCTGGTGGAGATCAGCCGCTGGTCCATCACCTGCACCCCTTCGGCGCCGCCCCGCCACAGCGCGTTGACGACGGCCTGGATGTCCTGCTGGTGGATGACCAGGTCGTTGACGCCGGGCTCGGGCACCCCCGGGATGCGCGCGGTGGCGTTCGGCGGGGCGTCGTTGAGGGTGACGGTCAGCCCGCCGCCCTGGAGCGGCTCCAGGGCCGCGCCGGAGCGCAGGCCGCCCAGCTGCGCGGCGTTGGCGGGGTCGTGGCCCTGCTGCTCGGTGAGCTGCTGGGCGCGGGCCTGGAGGTCGGCGAGCTGGGACTGCGCCTGCTGGTTCTGGGCGCTGCGCTGGCGGACCACGTCGCCGAGGCTGAGCAACGAGTTGTCGGTCCGCAGGTCGGTGCCGCGGGCGGTCTGCGCGCTGATGTAGAAGAGCAGTCCGGCGAGCGCGAAGACGGCGCAGGTCAGGGCACGTCCGACAATTCGGGTGCCGGAACGGCGGGTACGGGCCGGCTCAGGGGGAATCGACAAATTAGTCACCGTACCCTTATCTCCTCTAGACCCGCCGAGCCACTACGCTAACGGACGCCGGTGGCATGTGGCGGAGCGGTCCCCAGGACGTTTCTCCACAGCCGACCGCGGCCGATTCCACCCGCTGCACCCTGCGCGGTCTCACAGCGCATCGACAGGAGAGCTCCTCGTGCCGAAGTCTCGACTCCGCAAGAAGTCCGACTACACCCCGCCGACCACGGCCGCGGTGAAGATCAGTTCGGGCCGTGGTTGGGTCGCGCCGCTGATGCTCGCGCTGTTCCTGATTGGCCTGGTGTGGATCGTCACCTACTACGTGACCAGCGGCACCTACCCGGTCGAGAGCTGGCGCAACTGGAACATCCTGGTCGGCTTCGGCTTCATCGCCGCCGGCTTCGGCGTCTCCACCCAGTGGAAGTGACGCTCCGCCCGTCCTGAGGCTCGGCTTCGAGCCGTTTCCCGCCGCTCCGGATCGCTCGTCCCGGGGCGGCGGTCAGGCGTGCCCGGAGCCGGGCGGGAGCGCACCGGAATCCGGTCGGTTATCCCCACCATCGGACTGTCGGGCTTATCCACATGGTTATCCACACTGGGGAAAAGTCCCCCGGGCCTGTGGATAACTTTCCCCGGCGGGCCCGTCCACAGCTGTGCATAACTCCCCGGGAACGGGAGAACCGCACAGCAGGACACGCGTAGAACACCAGTCCGCACCCGGGTGGTCGCACAGCCTGTGCACAACCCCGCACCCGCTGTGGACAAACGTCCGAGGCGTCAGGCCCCGTAGAGGGCCGTCCCGGCCAGCAGCATCCCCGCCTCGACCGCCACCGCGCCCGCCACCGTCAGCCCCTGCACCAGGCCGCGGCGCTCGCGCGGGGCGTACATCAGGCCGACCGCCGTCAGCGAGCCGAGCAGCAGGCCGCCGACGTGCGCCCGCCAGTCGACGCCCGGGCGGGAGAAGGTGACCACCAGGTTGAAGACCAGGAACGCCATCGCCGGGCCGAGCGGGCCCTTGTTCCGCAGCTGCAGCACGATCGTGGCGCCGATCAGCCCGAAGACCGCCCCGGAGGCGCCCACCGAGTTCATCCAGCCGCCGGCCACCAGGAAGGCGAAGGTGCTGCCGCCCAGGCCGGAGACCAGGTAGAGGGCCAGGAAGCGGAGCCGGCCGAGCGCCTCCTCCAGCGACGGGCCGAGCCAGTACAGCACCAGCATGTTCATCCCGACGTGCCACCACTCCAGGTGCAGGAAGGTGGCGGTCAGCAGCCGGTACCACTGGTCCGGGCCGTCGGCGATGCCCGCCGGGCCGCCGAGGATGTCCCGCCCGGCGCTGAACAGCGACCAGGTCTGGCCCAGCCGCGGGGTGAGCACGAAGGCGGCCAGCACCCAGACCACGATGTTGAGCCCGATCAGCACCCGGGTGACCAGCCCGCCGTCGGCGGCCAGGGCCCCGCCGAACCGGGTGGTCGCCTGCCGCGACCCGGTGTGGCCGTTGCCGACGCACTCGGGGCACTGGAAGCCCACCGAGGCGGTCACCATGCACTGCGGGCAGATCGGCCGCTCGCAGCGGGTGCAGGAGACCCCGGTGGGGGTCTGCGGGTGCCGGTAGCAGTCGGGCGGTCCGGCCTCCGGGGACCGGTCGACCGACGGCCTCGGCTCGTCCGGGAGCATCAGCGGGTCCCCTTCCCGTACACGACCTCCGAAACCGCCAGCCTACTGCCGCGCCACCGCCCCCGGACCGGCTCCCCCACAGCCGGACCCGGCTTTCTCCGCCCCGCCGGGGGCCCTGTCCTCACGCCCGCCCCGTCCGGCCCGCCCCGGCAGGGGCCCGCGTACGGCCCACCCCGACATGCCTCCGGACAAATCAGCATGCATGATTAGCATTCAGGTGGATATGTGCATAAAGGACACCACCCAGGAGGAGAGACTCGTGAGCTTTTCGGATTCGGCCCGTGAGACGGCCACCAGGACCCGGGACACCGCCGCACAGTTCGCGGACGGCGCCAAGCAGCGCCTCGGCCCCGCCTTGGACGCCTTCGGTCCGAAGGCCGCACAGGCCGCCCACCACCTCCGCTGCCAGTACGACCGGCACCTCGCCCCCCAGTTCGGCCAGGCCTTCGCCAACCTGCCGCCGGAGGCCCAGCAGAACACCCTGAAGGCCCTCCACCGGGCCCAGGAGGCCGCTCTGGCGGCCCGCCTGTCCGCCGCCCGGGCCGCGGACCAGGCGCGCGCCACCGTCGGCCCCAGGGTCGCCCAGGCGGTCGAGGAGGCCCGCGCCACCGTCGGCCCGGTCGCCCACGAGGCCCAGGCCCGCGGCGCCGCCGCGCTGACCGCCCTCCAGGGCAACGTCAGCTCGGCCGAGATCAGCGAGCTGGCCGCCCGGAACGCCAGGAAGGAGCAGTGCAACCGCCTGGCCACCGGCCTCGCCGTGGCCGGCCTGCTGGCGATCGGCGGCGGCATCGTGGCCTGGCAGTGGTGGCGCCGGCACAGCAACCCGGAGTGGCTGGTCGAGCCCCCGGCCCCGCAGGAGCCCCGGCCGGCCGGCGCGCACGCCGCCTCCACGCCGGTGAACGGCTCCGGCCCGGAGGCCGTCGCCGAGTCGACGGACGGGTCCCCGACCGCCGGGAAGGACGGCCCCGCCGCCGAGGACGGCCCCGGGTCGCGCTGACCGTACGGGCGAGCGCCCGCAAACGCCGATCGGCCGCCGACCAGGATCCTGGTC
>NZ_JBHJSJ010000115.1:0-6365 GCF_042268845.1 Kitasatospora sp. NPDC056273
GCGGGGTCGCTCCGGAGCCCCCCCCGCCCGGGGGGCGGGGGGGCCCGCCCGGGTGGGGGAGCGGCCCGGCCTTCCCGGTTCCCGCTAGGCCGTGTCCGGCAGGCCTCAGAAGCCCACGTCGCCGGCGTGCCCGAAGCCCGCGCCGCCGCCGACCAGGTCGGTCGAGGTGGCGGCGCCGCCGCCGAAGCCGCCGGCGGCGGTGTCCCCGGCGTGGGCGAGGCCGAAGCCGCCGCCGGCCAGGAACGGCTGGTCGGCGGAGGCGACGAGCTCGCCGCCGCCGACGAAGCCCACGTGGGCGAAGGCCGGGGTGGCGGCACCGGCGAGCGCCAGTGCGGCGGCGGCGGTCAGGGCGGCCTTGGCCAGCTTGCTCTTCATGGAACTGCCCTCTCTCTGGGAGCGCCCCCACGGGCGCTCTGACACGTGTTCACATCCGGCGGTCCGGACCGGCCCGCCGCTCACCCGGCCGGACCGCGCTGCGGCGGTCGGCCGGACACTTCGTCCGCACAGCCCGGAGGGCCCGGGGAGGTGTTCCTCCCCGGGCCCTCCGACCGTGCCGTGCCCCGTGATCAGCCGATCAGGTGCGAGACACCCGCGTCGCCCGTGGACTGGGTGTTCTGGCCGACGTTGCAGATCTGCTTCGGCTGGTTGTTCAGGACCGGGACCTCGACCGGAACCGCGATGCCGATGACGGCGACCGCGATGTTGTGGACCTCCGGCAGGCAGATGTTCGGGTTGTCCAGAACGTGGCTGTTCGGGCTGCCGTTGCCGGCGGTGCCGGTGTGGTTGGTGCCGCCGTTGCCCTGGACGGAGGTGGCGGCGCCGTCCGAGTCGACGATGGCGGAGGCCGAGCCGGCGGACATCGCGAGGGCGGCGGCGGCCAGGCCGGCGGCGGCGAGGGACTTCTTGATCATTTCTGGTTTTCCTCTCGGGGTGAATCGGGGGGCGATTCGAAGGTGGAACAGCGGGTGGTGCAGGGAGATCAGGGCGGCGACCGATCAGCCGATCAGGTGGGACACGCCGCCGTCGCCCTGGCTCTGGGTGCCCTGGCCGACGGTGCAGTACTGCCGACCGCCGTTGTTGGCGATCGGGACCTCGACCGGGACTGCCACACCGAGCACGCCGACGGCGATGTTGTGGATCTCCGGCAGGCAGATGTTCGGGTTGTCCAGGAAGTGGAAGTTCGGGCTGTTGTTCCCGACCGTGCCCGTGAAGTTGGTGCCGCCGTTGCCCTCGATCGAGGCGGCGGCGCCGTCCGCGTCACCGATGGCCGAGGCCGGGCCGGCGGCACCGGCCAGCGCGGCGACGGCCAGGCCGGCGGCGGCGAAGGACTTCTGGATCATGGGAGATCCCTCTCTGAAATGCTCTTTGGATTCCTTGCGTACGGCGCTGAGAACGCTCAGACCCGGTCGGCAGTCACTGACGTTCAGATCAAAGAATGACGGCACGGAAGGTTACGGGGATTCTGGAAAAGAGTCCCGGAGGCGCGACGGTCAACGGAATCCGGTCGGATTATTAAGCCGAACCGGTTAACGGCCGCAATCCGAGCTCCCGGTCACTCGTTGAGCAGAACGCTTTCCGGCTGCGCCCCCGCAGCCGCTCCCAGTGATCCCCAGTACGGACAGCAGAACGGTGAAAAGCATGAAGTTCTCCAAGCGGGCCGGCGTGATGCTGCTGGCGGTCGGTGCCGGTGTGCTCGCCTCCCAGGGGGCGGCCTCTGCCGCCGCCCCGATCGGCCCCGACCAGGTGGGCGCCCTGGAGGACTCGCTGGCCACCCAGCAGGTCCCCGCGGACATCCCGCTCGCCCCACTGGGCAGCCGCCTCACGGCCGGCATCCCGACCTCGCTGCTCATGCCGCCGGCGCCCGGCCGGACCACCAGCTCCGACGGGGCGCTGCTCCCGGAGCAGATCGTCCCCCAGCTGACCACCGGCAAGGTTGGTCCGAGCGCCAAGGCCGAGCTGCCGCTCCCGTTGGTCGACCAGGGCGCCGACCTCGGCAAGGTGCTGCTGGACGCCCCGGCCGCGCCGCTGCACGCCAAGACCCCCGGGCTCACCCTCGGGCAGCCGCTCTCGCTCGCCCGGGACGGCGCCGGCCAGCTCGCCGACGGCCGGCTGAAGGTGGACGAGATCGACCCGCGGCTGGTCTCCGGCGCGGTGCAGGTGATCCCCGGGGCCAAGGCCAGCCTCGGCGGCGACGACAGCCGGCTCTCGCTCACCGACACGGCGGGCGCCCTGGCCGGCACCACCACCACGACCGCCACCACCGTGGTGGGGCAGACCGGCCTGACCGACCTGACCCGGCTCTGACCCCGGGATCCCATCCGGTACGAGAGCCCGGCACCCCGGCCGCGCGGCGGGATGCCGGGCTCTCGCGCGCCCGGTGGGGCGCTCAGCCCGGCAGGACGCCGGTCAGCCCGCCGACCAGCGGGAGGTCCTTGACGCCGCCGCCGGCGCTCAGCGGGCCGGTGAGCGTCCCGGTGCCGATCGCGGGCAGGCCCTGGTCCGGCTGGAGGGCCGCGCCGTTGTTGAGGAAGTCGGCCGAGGAGTTCGCCCACGGGTCCAGCCGCAGGCTCTTGATCGGCGCGACGCCGTAGCCGAGGCCGGTGGTCGTCCCGCCCAGCGCCTGGCCCAGGTCGGTCTTGGTCAGCTTGGCCGGGCCGGCCGGGGCCTCGCCCGGGGCGGTGGCGGCCTGCGCCGAACCGGCGCCGAGCAGCACCGCGGCACCCACGGCGGCGGCCAGGCCGGCCGCGCTCTTCTTCGAAACCATCGTGATCACCCTTCGGTGGATCGGAGGTACCGGACGGTTGTCCGGAGACGCCGAACTGCCCCCCGGCCGACTGGTCGGGGGGCAGGACGGCCGGTACGCGTGCCGATCGGGATCAGCAGTCGTCCGCGGGCTGCGGGACGGCCTCGACGTTGGCGCAGGCGTTGCCGAAGGCCGGGTTCAGCAGGCCGATGACGTTGATGCTGTTGCCGCACAGGTTGATCGGCACGTGCACCGGGATCTGGATCTGGTTGCCCGAGACGACACCGGGGGAGTTGGCGGCCACGCCCTCGGCGCCGGCGCTGGCGGCGGCGGAGCCCGCCGCGCCCAGCACCAGGCCGGCTGCGGCGGCGGAGAGGACGGCGGCCTTCTTCATGTTCTGCATGGGGGGTTGATCTCCTCGATCACACACGGGTGGAGCGTGCCGCGCCCCGGCGCTGCGGGGCGCGGCACGGGCTCGGTGAATCAGCTGTCGCCGACGTGGCGACCGCGGGTTCAGCCGACGTTGGCGCACTGGTTGCCGAAGGCCGGGTTCAGCAGGCCGATGATGTCGATGCTGTTGCCGCACAGGTTGATCGGGATGTGGATCGGGATCTGGATCTGGTTGCCGGAGAGCACACCGGGGGAACCGGCGGCGACGCCCTCGGCACCGGAGCTGGCGACCGCACCGCCGGCGGCGCCGAGCACCAGGCCGCTCGCGGCCAGCGACAGGACGGCGGCCTTCTTGAAGTTGCGCATGTCATTCCTCCGATTTCTGCCCGACGGAAGGGAAATGTCGGGAGTCGGGCGAGCACGAATACTCACCCGAAGGCTGTAGGGATTTCCGTGATTGTCACTCGGGCGGCGCACACCGGCGTGTTCCGCCCATGGCTCGGGCGTGGCCGCGGCCGCCGTGTCGCGGTGCCCCGCGAAGCGATTCCCGCACGGCCGGGAAAGGCTTCGGACAAAGGCGCGACGGTTGGAATTCCGGTCAGGCGTTCCGGCACGGATTGCCGGACGCCGGGTAGGGGAGGCCCGCCGCGCCGACCGAGCCGCCGGTGGCCGCGATGCCGACGACGGCGTGGGCGTGCTTGCGCATGGGCGGTACTCGATTCGTGCGTAGGGGCCGGTGGAGACCGGGTTCCATCAGGGAGAACGAGGCACCGCGGGCGGGGAAACGGTCGGACCCTCCGATCACCCGAATGCCCGGTCCGCGGCGCCGTTGGGCCGGATGGGTGACAGTGCGGGGAGCGTCGCAACCGGTCCGGTGGGGTCTCGTTCTAGATGTCGCACTCCCCGTGCATATCTGTCGAACAGTCAGGAGGCTCGTATGAGCATCAAGAAGACCGCCGCTGTCGGCGCGGCCGTGGTGGGCATCGTTGCCACCGGCGCCGGTACCGCGATGGCCAGCTCCGGCGCCCAGGGCGTTGCCGCCGGTTCCCCCGGTGTCATCTCGGGCAACCAGATCCAGGTCCCGGTGCACGTTCCGGTCAACGTCTGCGGCAACACCATCGACATCATCGGCCTGCTGAACCCGGCCTTCGGCAACAAGTGCGCCAACGTGGGCTGAGCCCGCACCCGGTTCGGCCGGTGCGAGCCGCCGTTCCGCGCTTCCCTCCTGGGGCGTGGGGCGGCGGCTCTTCGTCGTGCCGGGGCGGCGACGCACCGTCAGTTCCCGGTGGTGTCACAAGCCTTGTTGCGTTACTTGTCAGTACCTAGAATGCGAGACCTGCTCACCTTTCCTGCTCCTCTCTTGCTCCGCGCCGCTCGGCGCCCCGCCCGGGCGGCCCCCCACCCCCGCAAGGAGACGCGTGTGACCAGGTCCCCACGGTCGGCGGCGCGGCGGACACGCACCGGGTCCTCCCGGTGCGCCGCACTGCTCGCCACCGGAACCCTCCTCGCCACCCTCGGCCTGGCCGGCGCCCCCGCCGCCCTGGCCGACCCCGCCCCGGCCGCGCCCGCGGCCACCCGACCGGCCGCGGTCGTCGCCCTCGGCGACAGCGCCATCTCCGGGGAGGGCGCCGGCACCGACACCAACGACGGCTACTTCCCGGAGACGGACAGCCCCACCAACTACTGCCACCGCCACCCCAAGTCGGAGATCTTCGTCACCGACATCCCCGGGGTCACCCCGATCGACCTCGCCTGTTCCGGAGCCCAGACCGGCGACCTGGTCAGCGACCCGGAGCTGGCGAAGGTCACCGGCCCCGGCAGCGGCGACTTCGGCGAGCCCAAGCAGGACGTCAAGCTGGCCGACACGGCGGCGAAGTACGACGTCAAGATGGTCGTCGTCACGATCGGCGCCAACGACGACTTCGACTTCAGCGGCATCATGATGCACTGCCTCGCGCAGTACTTCCCGATCCCCAAGGACCAGGGCTGCCGGGACACCATCGGCAGCGACGAGATCCGCCGGCGCGCCAAGGGCGTCCAGCCCAAGGTGGTCGCGGCGCTCCAGAACATCCGTCAGACCATGCGCCGGGCCGGCTACGCCGACTCCTCGTACCAGCTGGTCTACCAGTCGTACTTCAACCCGATCACCCCGGACATCCGGCGCAACGACTACCTCGGCAAGGTCGCCGACGGCTGCCCGGCCTTCCCCGAGGACCTCGCCTGGGGCCACAACTGGGTGGTGCCGACGCTCAGCGACGCGCTGCGCGGCGCGGCCGAGCAGGTGCCCGGCGTCCGGTACCTCGACCAGCGGCGGGTCGCCTTCGGCCACGAGGTCTGCGCGGAGTGGACGAGCTCCCCGTACGAGTACACCAACGGGGACGTCATCAACCTCTCCGAGTGGGTGCGCAACGGCTGCGACTCGCAGATCGGCATCCCCGGGCTGTGCATGAACATGGTCCGCCAGTCGTACCACCTGCGGGTGGCCGGCTACCGCGGCGAGGGCGTCTGCCTCGGCCAGTTCTACGCCCGGCCGGAGCTGGCGCAGGCGTACTGCACCCTCAACCAGCAGAACACCACCTCGATCCAGCCGCTCACACCCGGACAGCCGTTCGGCGACGTCCCCGAGGACGGCGCCTGGTACCAGCTGACCAACGCGGCCAGCGGCAACGCGCTCGACCTCACCGGCGGCGGCAGCTACGGCGACTCGACCAACGGCCGGGCCGCGATCACCTATCCGGCCACCGGCGGGCTCAACCAGTCCTTCGTCCTGGAGGCGAAGGCCGGCGGCAGCTACGAGCTCGACTTCAGCGGCAACCGGAACATGTGCCTGGACGCCAACGCCGCCTCCACCGCCCCCGGCACCCGGATCCAGCAGTGGGGCTGCACCGGCGGCGGCAACCAGCACTGGGTGTTCAAGCCGGCCGGCAACGGCCGCTACAAGATCGCCGACTCCCAGGACCAGGGCAAGGTCCTGGCCGCCGGCGCCACCCTCGACGCCAAGGGCAACCCGTACGTCGAACTCGCCGCCGACACCGGCGCCGCCGACCAGCTCTGGCAGCTCACCAAGCTCGGCATCGTCTACGTCCACGGCTGATCCGCCCCGCACGTCCTGAGGCCCCGGCCGCCGCCGCCCCCCCCCCGGCGGCGGCGGGCGCGGGGCCGACCCGGCCGGGGTGGGGGGCGGGCCGGGGGGGGCGGGGGGGGGGGGCCGGGCCGGGGGGGCCCGGGGGCG
>NZ_JBHJSJ010000116.1:0-6280 GCF_042268845.1 Kitasatospora sp. NPDC056273
GGCGGACGCGGGCGCGGGCGGCGCCGGGGAGGCGGCGGCCGGGGCGCTGGGGGCCGGGGGAGCGGCCGCCGGGGGCTGCGGTTCGGGTGAGCCGGTGAGCGCGTACGCGGCGACGGCGGCCGCGGCGACCGCGATGGCGGCGGCGATCCCGGCCTTGGCGGCGGTGCCCAGGCCCTCGCCGGCCGCGGCGGCGCCGGCCCCGCCCCCGCCGGAGGCCGCACCGGCCGCACCGGCCGAGCCCGCAGCGCCCGCGGCTCCCGCGGACCCGGAGGTCGCGGCGGCCGTCCCGGCCGCTGCCGCACCGCCGACGGCGGCGGCACCGCCCACGGCGGCCGCGGCGGCGCCGAACCCGCCGACGCCGATCCAGACCAGCACCCCGCCGGGCAGCAGGGCGCGCAGCCCGGTGTTGATCTCGGTCAGTTCCAGGCAGGCGGCCGTGCAGCGGTCGCACTCAGTGAGGTGCCGGCCGACCTCCGCCGAGGCCCGCTTGCGCAGCGAGCCGCGCGCGTACGCGCCGAGCCGGTTGGCGTACGCCTCGCAGGCGCTGTCCTGGCTGCCCGAGACGTGCGCCTGGAGGAACGCGGCGGCGAGCCGGTCGCGGGCCCGGTGGGCCTGGACGGCGGTGGCGTTGGCGGTCTTGCCGAGCATCACCGCGACGGTCTTCGGGGACTCCCGCTCGACCTCGGTGTGCCAGAGCACCATCCGGTCGTCCTCGGGCAGTTCGGCGTAGGCCTGCATGACCATCCGCTGGTCGGCCATCGCCATCGCCCAGGCGTCGGCGCCCGGGTCGGCGAGGTCGAAGTCGACCACGGCGGCCGAGGTCTGCGCGAACACGGCGAAGTCGTCGACGAGTTGCTCGCGCCGCTCGCTGCGGTGCCAGGCGGCGGCGACGTTGCGCACGGCGGTCAGCAGGTACGCGCGGACGGCGAACTCGGGGCCCTTGCCCGCCCGCAGCGCCTGCAGGGTGCGGGCGAAGACCTCGCCCGCGAGGTCCTCGGCGGTGAAGCTGTCCCGGCAGCAGGTGCGGGCGTAGCGGCGCACCGAGTCGGCGTGCCGGCGGTAGATCTCCTCGTACGCGGTGTCGTCGCCGGCCCGCACCCGGGCGGTCAACTCGGAGTCGGAGGCCGGGCGCTCGCCGTCCACCGGGTCGGCGGGGGCGGGCACGGTCGGCCGGGCGGTGCGGCCGTCGCCGGTGAACGGTTCGCCGACGAACGCCTCGGGGGCGACGCCACCCCGGCCCGCCGGGGCCTGCCCGGGCACCCGGCCCGGGGGCAGTGCGGCGGCGGAGGCGGAGAGCGTCTCGCGGCTGGGCATCCCGGCCTGGTCGGGGACGTGTCCGGCGGCCGAACCCGCTGCGGTGCCCGGCACTTGGGCCGTCCCGCCGGCGCTGCCGAGACTGCAGGGGCCCGCGGCGGACCCCTCGGCGGTCTCACCGGAGCGGCCCCCGAAGTCGAGGCCGTACCCGTAGTCGTTCTGTTCCTCGGCGCTCACAACGGACCCCAGATTCCACGACAGCCCCCGTAGTGTGGCAGGGCGCGCGGGAGTGCGTAGGCGCACGGTTCCCCGGCGTACGGCGCCGACGGCGCGCGAACGGCGCGCATCGGGACATTGGCTCCAACCACGGGCAAAGGATGGCATAGCGCAGGGATCGGCGGTAGCCGGACCGGTCGCCTTCCACTCCTCCGAGGGGCCGTCGCGGGGGCGTTCGCCCAGCGTGCGGTGGTGGGGTGTGCGACTCCCGCACCCCGGCGCGCGCACTCGGGTCGCGCGCCGGTCCTCCTCCCAACTCCCGTGCCCGTCCGGCGTGGCGGCCCGGCCGGCCGACGGGCGTCAGCGCTCCCGCAGGCCGTCCAACAGGATCTGCAGCAGCCGGTCCGAGGGCCCGGCGACCGGCTGGCCCTCCGTCTGCGGAGAAATCGGCGAGAAACCGACGGCCGTCGGCGCGGAGACCGACGGACGGGCCGCGTGCACCGGCACCGAGGCCGTCAGCACCAGCACCACGTCCGACACCGTGACGCCCGGCCGCAGTTCGCCCGCCGCACCGGCCCGCGCCACCAGCGCGGCCAGCAGCTGGAGCAGCAGCCGGGGATCGGCGTCGGCCGCCGACGGCTCGACCGCCCCGCCGGAACGGGCCTCCTCGCCGCGCAGGTCGAAGCGGACCGCGGCCGGCGGCTCCGCCGCCCGCTGCTCGGGCACCCGGCCCAGCTCCTCCGCGTACCGGAACGCCTCCGGCGGCAGCAGCCGCCCGGCGCCGCTGCTCACCGCGCGGGCCAGGTAGCCGGCCAGCGCCTCCCAGGCGCCGTCACCGCCGTACAGCGACTCCCGCGCCTGCGCGGTCAGCCACGCCACCTCCTCGGCGGCGATCCGCTGGACCAGCACCTCCTTGCTCGGGAAGCGCCGGTAGACGGTGCCGACCCCGACCCCGGCCCGGCGCGCCACCTCCTCCATCGGCGCGCCGTAGCCGAACTCGCCGAACACCTCGCGCGCCGCCCGCAGCACGCTCTCCAGGTTCCGCCGGGCGTCCACCCGCAATCGGGCCCCCGGCACCGGCACGGCGGCCGGCGCGGGCTCGACCCGGTACGGGACGGCCGCCCGGGCCAGACCGGCCGGTGCCGTCCCGCCCTGCGGCAGGTCCACCGGGCCGCGTTGCTCGGGGACCATGCCCGGTCCGACCTGCGACGCACCCGCCCGCCCCAATACCTGCTCCTGATCCATCATCCCAACTCTCCCCCGCAGGCGTCCGAAACCGGACCCTGTCGTCGCCCGCCCCTGCACCCCCCGGTGCAGCTCGGCCCGTCAGAAGTGACCCGATGACCCATGCTCGTGCCGCCCGTCCCGATCCGGTGACCACGGTTCGTGCCGCCGTGCCGGGTCCACGTCCGGCTCGGCGCGTCGGCACCGACCGGGGCCCTGTCCGGGAACTACCCTTCCCCGGATGACCGTCCCCCAGTCGGGTTCTCACGCCAACGCTGGAACTGGCCGTAGTGGCCGCTCCACGGTGCGTCGCCGCCGATTGTCATGGCGACGGCCGCCCCGGTACACAATCCGACCATAGTTCACCACTCTCCGAGGCCGAAAGTGCGTCAGAAAGTCGCCCAGTAGGCACAACTGGCCACGACGGTCACTCGCGTCGCAACCAGCCCCGTACGGACTGTGGACAAGACGACCCCCGCCGGTCCTTCATAGGGGGCGTGATGGGGGACACCCCCGGCCGCGGGGTGGCCGGGACGAAACGTCGCATCGGCAGGAGGCGCACCATCAGGATCCTGATCGCCGGCGGCGGCTGCGCCGGAACGGCCGCCGCACTCCACCTCCAGCGCGCCCTGCGGGAACGGCTGCGGCGCGGCGAGGCGGAGATCACCGTCGTCGAGCCCCAGGCGTACTTCACCTACCACCCGCTGCTGGCCGAGGTGGCGGCCGGCTCGATCGACCCGAGACACGTGGTCGTCCCGCTGCGCCGGGTCCTGCCGGACTGCCGGGTGCTCACCGCCCGGATCACCCGGATCGAACACGCCGCCCGGCGCGCCCTGGCCGACGCCGCGGGCCCCGGCGAACCCCCCGCCCCGGTCGAACTCCCTTACGACGTCCTCGTGGTGGCCCCCGGATCGGTCTCCCGCACGGCGCCGGTGCCCGGCCTCGCCGAGCACGGCCTCGGCTTCTCCACCGTCGGCGAGGCGGTGGGCCTGCGCAACCACGTCCTGGAGCAGCTCGACCTCGCCTCCGCCACCCGCGACCCGGCGCTGCGCCAGGCCGCGCTCACCTTCGTCTTCGTCGGCGCCGGCTACGCGGGCGTCGGCGCGCTCGCCGAACTGGAGGACATGGCCCGCACCGCCGTGCGCGGCTACCACAACGTCCGCGCCGAGGACCTGCGCTGGGTGCTGGTCGAGGCGACCGGGCGGATCCTCGCCGAGGAGTCGCCCGAACTCGCCCGGCACACCTTGGGGGAGCTGCGCGAACGCGGCGTCGACATCCGGCTGAGCACCACCCTGGAGTCCGCCGCCGACCGGGTCGTGGCGCTCTCCGACGGCAGCCGCTTCGGCGCCCGCACGCTGGTCTGGACGGCGGGCGTCCGGCCGTCCCCGCTGCTGCGCGCGACCGACCTGCCGCTGGACACCCTCGGCCGGGTGCGGTGCCTGGCGACCCTGCAGGCCGTCGGGCCGGACGGGCGCGCCCTGCCCGGCGTCTGGGCGGCCGGCGACTGCGCCGCCGTACCGGACCCGAACGCGGACGGCGCCCCCTGCGCCCCCAACGCCCAGCACGCCTTCGCCCAGGCCGAGCTGCTCGCCCGCAACGTCGTGGTGGCCCTGGACGGCGGCCCGCACGCCCCGGGCCTGGCCGACTACCGGCCCGGCCCCGCCGCCTGCTCGACCTCGCTCGGCCCGCACCGGGCCGTCGCCCACACCCGGCGCGGCGGCAGGCTCACCGGCCGCCGGGCCTGGTGGCTGCACCGGGCCCGGCACCTGCGGCGGCTGCCGAGCACCGAGCGCCGGGTGCGGGTGCTGATGGACTGGGTGCTGGGCGGGGTGTTCTCCCGCGAGCCGGTCTCGCTGGGTGCGATGGAGCACCCGCGTTCGGCCTTCGAGGAGGGGTTCGGCCCCGAGCCCGGACGGCCGTCCGACGCCGGCCCCGATGCTCCCCGGTGACCGCGGCCGCCGACCCGGGCCGGCGGCCGACCGGACGGCGAACCGGGGAGTGGGTCGGACGGCGGATCGGGCGGCCACGCCGGGCGCGCGACTTCCGGAACCGGGCCTCCGCCTGACAGGATCAGCCCGACCTGGTCATTACCCCGTGTGCTGCTGCGCACACAAAAAGTGATGATATGCCTGGAAAACGAGGAAGCGGCCGTCGTTTGAACCTCATGCGCTGGAGCGCCCGGCTCGCCGGAGTCCCCTGGCGTGCCCTCCCGCCCCCCGGGACCGGCACCGAGGACGGTGCGCCCTGCCCCGAGGGCGTCGTCGTGCCCGGCCCCCGCGACCCGGTCGGCCCCGCCGCCACCGCGGAGCTCCCCGACCCGCACAAGCCGCAGAACCTGCGCGAGGTCCTCAACCGCATCCCCGCCCCGGTCGCCGTCACCTACGGCCCGCTCCACCAGCTCGGCTACGCCAACCGCGCCTACCGCGAACTCTTCGGCGAACGCCCCACCGGACTGCCGGCCGCCGAGGCGCTCCCCGAACTCGCCACCATGGGCGTCCTGCCCCTGATGGACCAGGTCATCCGCGGCGGCCGCCCGCGCAGCGTCAAGGCCCGCTGCATCCTCGGCCTCACCGGCAACCGCTACTACAACGTCTCCTGCGTCCCGCTCGGCACGGGGGAGGGCGGCGACGCCCCCGCCGAGGGACCGCCCGCCGGAGTGCTGATCTTCGCCGCCGAGGTCACCGACCAGGTCCTCGCCGCGGCCCGCCTGCGCGAAGCGGAACGCCGCCAGCGCGAGGCCGCCGTCACCCTCCAGCGCAGCCTGCTCCCGCAGAAGCTCGACCAGCCGGCCGGCCTGCGGGTCGCCGCCACCTACCAGCCGGGCGGCGCCGAGGCCGCGGTCGGCGGCGACTGGTACGACGTCATCGCCATCGACGGCGGGCGCACGGCACTCGTCATCGGCGACGTCATGGGCCGCGGCCTGCGCGCCGCCGCCGTCATGGGCCAGCTGCGGACGGCGGTCCGCGCCTACGCCCGCCTCGACCTCCCGCCGCACGAGGTGATGCGCCTGCTCGACGGCCTCGCCATGGAGATCGACGCCAACCAGATCGCCACCTGCACCTACGCCGTCTGGGACCCGCGGCGCCGCACCCTCTCCTACGCCTCCGCCGGACACCTCCCCGTCCTGCTGCGCTGCCCGGACGGCACCATCCTGCGCAGCGAGGAGCAGAACGGCCCGCCGCTCGGCACCGGCGGCGGCCTGCACGTCTCCCACACCCTGCGCCTGCTCCCCGGTACGACCGGTGTCCTCTATACCGACGGACTGGTCGAGCGCCGGGACGAGGACATCGACCAGGGCCTCGACCTCCTGGCCCGCACCCTGACCGGCGCGATCGGCGCCCCCGAGGTGATCTGCGCCCGGCTGCTGCGGGCGATGGGCGTGACCTCCGAGCACGACGACGACGTCGCCGTCCTGGCCTTCCAGCTACCGGCGGAGGAGGGCACCGAGAATTCGGTTGCGCCACTTGACCCGGCGACTCCAGAGGTCTAGTGTTCTTCGAGCTGCCTGGCAGGGAGCACCGGACACGCATCTGCGCGGACGGTCCCGCGGTGGCCAATCCTCTGAAACACCACTTCCGGTTCGTGC
>NZ_JBHJSJ010000117.1:0-6114 GCF_042268845.1 Kitasatospora sp. NPDC056273
TATCGTGGGCTGCTTCTTTTGTTTATAACACACCCCCACCGAACTCGCCCGGCACCCCACCGGGTGCGCCCACCCCCCCGGGCACGGCCCCGGAACGCGGCGACGGCGCCGGGCCCGCGGGCCCGGCGCCGTCATCGTGCGGGACGGATCAGTCCGTCGGGCAGCGGATGCCCGCGGCCGGGACGGTCCCGTCCAGCAGGAAGGCGTCCACCGAGGCGCGCACGCACTTGCTGGCGCCGTACCCGGTGTGGCCCTCGCCCTCGCGGGTGACCAGGACGGCGTTGCCGAGCTCGGCGGTCAGCTTCTCCGCCCAGGCGTACGGGGTGGCCGGGTCGCCGGTGGTGCCGACCACCACGATCGGGGCGGCGGCCGTGTTCTTGACCGCGTGCGGCCTCTCCGTCGAGGCGGCCGGCCAGATCCGGCAGTCCGGGTCGAACAGCGCGGCCATCGGGTCGTGCTTGCTGACCAGCGGGGCCTTGGCGGCGAGGTCGGTCAGCGCGGCCTGCAACTGCTCGCCGGCCGGGGCGTCGGTGGCGCCGTCGGCGCAGTGGATGGCCGTGTAGGCGTCCGCCGAGGGGCGGTACTTGCCGTCCTTGTCGCGGCCGTTGTAGCCGTCGGCGAGGTCCAGCAGGTAGTCGCCCTTGCCGCGCACCATCGCCCAGCCGATGGAGTTGCGCAGCCCGGTCCAGGCCTTCTCGCCGCCGTAGAGCCGGCTGAGCACGCCCGTCCAGGCCGCGCTGGACGTCAGGGTGCGGCCCTTCTCCGTCTTGAGCGGCTTGTCCTTGAGCCCGTCGAGGAACGCGGCGAGCTTCTGCGCCGCCTGCTCGGGGTCCTTGCCGAGCGAGCAGGCGTCCTTGGTGACGCAGTCCGCGGCGAAGGCCTTCAGGGCCCGCTCGAAGCCGCCCTGCTGCTCGATGTTGTGCTGGACCAGCGAGGTGGAGGCCGAGGTGGCGCCGTCCAGGACGAGCCGGCCGACCTTGTCCGGGAACTCCTCGGCGTACAGCGAGCCGAGGTAGGTGCCGTAGGACAGGCCGAGGTAGCTGAGCTTCTGGTCGCCGAGGGCGCCGCGCAGCACGTCCATGTCCCGGGCGCTGTTGCGGGTGCTGACGAAGGGCAGGAGCTGGGCGTACTTGGCCTGGCAGGCGTCGGCCAGCTGCTTGCCGTGGTCGGCCGCGGGCTGGTCGGTGGTCAGCCAGTCGTCCCGGGTGCGGTCGTCCAGGCAGTTGAGCGGGCTGGTGCCGGCGGTGCCGCGCGGGTCGAAGCCGACGATGTCGTAGCGGTCGTGCACCGGGCCGTCGAAGCCCTTGGGGTCGTAGGTGACCATCCCGACGCCGGAGCCGCCCGGGCCGCCGGGGTTGATCAGCAGCGAGCCGATCCGCTGGTCGGGCTTGGTCGCCGGGTTGCGGACCACGGCGACGTCCAGGGTGCCGACCTCCGGTGCGGCGTAGTTCAGCGGCACCTTGAGGGTGGCGCACTGGAGCGCGGAGATGTCCTCCTCGTTCTGCGGGTCCTTCTGGCAGGGGCCCCAGGCGAGTTGCTGGCTGTAGAAGGCCTTGAGGGCGGGGTCGGCGGCGCCGGTGGGCTTGGGCGTCGGGGTCGGGGCGGCGCTCGGCGTCGCGACGGCGGCGGCGTCCGGGGAGGCCGAGGGCGCGGCGGCGGTGCCGCCTCCGCTGGTGCAGCCGGCCAGCAGGGCGGCGGTGGCGAGGGCTGCGACGGCGGCGGGCAGGGCGCGCCGCGGGGTCCGGGTGATCATGGAATGCACGGCACAGGAATATCACCTGCCTGTCACATCAGTCACATGGGATTCTCAGAGTGCTCTGCGTCAACGGACCGGACCGCGCCGCCCATGGGCCGCGAGAAGTGATTCCGCGGCGGTCCGAACGGTGCCATGCTGAGGCCATGACAGAAAGCAGTGCGGTGGCACCGCTCCGTCACCAGGCGGAAACCGGTGGGCGGCGGCGGGAGTTGGCCGCGGCGACGGTCGGATCGGTGGTCGAGTCCTTCGACTGGAACATCTACGCCGTCCTCGCGCCCTACTTCGCGGCGGACCTCTTCGGGCACGGCAAACACGGCGTCAGCGGCGTGCTCGGCGCGTACGTCACCTTCGCGGTGGGCTTCGTCGCCCGGCCGGTCGGCTCGTACCTGATCGGGCGGCTCAGCGACACCCGGGGACGGCGCTTCGCGCTCAGCCTCGGCATGGCGGTGATCGCCGTCGCCAGCCTGGGCATCGCCGCCGTCCCGGGCCAGCGGAGCATCGGGGTCTGGGCGGCCGTGCTGGCCGTGCTCGCCCGGGTGGTGCAGGGGCTCGCCTTCGGCGGGGAGGCGCCGAGCGTGGCCGCGTACGTGACCGAGACCGCCCCGCGGCGGCACCGCTTCGCGTTCAGCTCGGTCTCCTACGGCGGGATCATCCTCGGCTCGCTGCTCTCCTTCGGCGTGCTCACCCTGCTGATCCACACCCTCGGCAAGTCCGGCCTGGAGAACGGCGGTTGGCGCTGGGGCTTCGTGGTCGCCGCGCTGCTCGGGCTGGCCGCCGTCTGGGTGCGGCGGTGGGCGCCGGAGAGCGCCGAGTTCCACCGCGCCCGGGAACGGGCGGGCCGCACCGCCCGCCCGCCGTTCCTCCGGACGCTGCGCGAGCACCGCTGGGCGGTGCTCACCGTCTTCCTCAACACCCTGGGCGGGACGGTCGGTTACTACTTCGCGCTGGTGTACCTGCCGCAGTACGCCGCCGCCTACCACGTGATCGGCAAGGAGGAGGCGGCCTCCTTCATGACCGTGGTGCTCGGCGTGGTGCTGGCCACCATGCTGCTCACCGGCGCCGCCGCCGACCGCTTCGGCCTGCTGCCCGTCGCCCGGATCGGCTTCGGCCTGCCGATCCCGCTGGTCGGGGTGCTGCTCGCCGGGCTGCGCCAGGGCTGGCTGCCGTTCCAGGTCGTCGCCGTGCTGCTGGGGATGCTGGTGGCCACGGTGCTCGGCACGCTCAACGTCTTCACCGGGCTGCTGTTCCCGACCGAGGTGCGGGCGGTCGGCCTCGGCGTGGTCAACGCGGCCACCATCGCGGCGTTCGGCGGCACCTTCCCGCTGCTCGCCGAGTGGCTGAGCGGCCGGCACTGGCTGGGCGTGATCCCCGCGTACGTCACCGTCTGCACGGCCGGCCCGGCCCTCGCGCTGCTGACGGCGATGAAGGTGCCCTCCTTCGCCGAGGCCGTCCGCGAGACGGAAGGAGCGGTTCAGCGGACACCCGGAACCGCCTGACGGACAGTCATCGGCTGTGGTTGAGTGGTCCGGACCACTGCTGAACGGGGAGGGCTGGCGTGGGCATCGACGCACCGGGTACCGACATACCGGACACCAACGCAAGGGACGGCGACCTGCCGGAGGACTGCGGGCTCGACGGCTGCGGCTCGGACGACTGCGCGCCGGGGGGCCGCGTGTCGGAGAGCTGGCTGACCGAGGCCGGGTTCGAGGAGCCGCCGCCGGTGGACCTGCGCACCGACCGGGCGCACTCCGCCCGGGTCTACGACTACCTGCTCGGCGGCAAGACCAACTTCCCCGCCGACCGCGAGGTCGGCGACCGCGTCCTCGCCGAACTGCCCGGCGTGCGCGAGGACGCCACCGCCGCCCGCGCCGTGATGCGGCGGATGGTCCGCCGGCTCGCCGGGGTGCACGGCGTCCGCCAGTTCCTGGACGTCGGCACCGGCATCCCCACCACGCCCAACCTGCACGAGATCGTCCAGGCCGTCGACCCGGCCTGCCGCGTGGTCTACGTCGACAACGACCCGATCGTGCTCGCCCACTCGCGGGCCCTGCTCACCAGCACCCCCGAGGGCCGTACCGCCTACGTCCAGGGGGACCTGCGCGAGCCGGAGCAGTTCCTCGCCGACCCGGGGGTGGCCGCCACCCTGGACCTCCGCGAGCCGGTCGCCCTGACGCTCATCAACATCGTCCACTTCCTCTCCGACGAGGTCGCGCACCCGCCCGTCCGCAAGCTCCTGGACGCCCTGCCGGCCGGCAGCTTCCTCGCCCTCTCGGCCGGGACCGCCGACATCGCGCCGGAGCGCGCCGGGATCGCCACCCGCCGCTACGCGGAGGCCGGGATCGACCTCCACCTCCGCTCGCGCGAGCGCGTCGAACGCTTCTTCGGCGGGCTGGAACTGGACGACCCGGGCGTCGTCCTGGTCGACCGCTGGCACCCGGATCCCGCCGGGGATCCGGTGCCGGGCGAGGGGAAGGTCGGGGTGTACGGGGGAGTCGGCCGCAAGGCGTAGGAGCCCGGCCCTGCGAACGGGCCCTGCGAACGAAGCCTGAGAACGAAGCCTGCGAACCAGGCCCGAGAACGAAGCGTGCGAACGGAAGCTGCGAAAACGATCGTCTTTACGTGCACATGTCATTAAAGTGACTGCCTGTCGAACCCCCACTCGGCAGGCGGAGTCCTCATGACCATTGCACGCAGGTCCATCCTCAAGGGCACCTCGGCGGCCGGAGCCGCCCTGGTGGCCGCGGCCTCGACGGCGGGCGCGCAACCCGCGGCCGCCCAACCGACCGACGACGCGCCCACCAGCCCGCTCCTGCAGACCACCCCGCACCGCTCCGGAACGGCCGCAGTGTCCGGGCTGCACCTCCAGTTCGGCACCGACGCCGGCACGGAGATGACCGTCTCCTGGCTCACCCCGCAGTCCGTGCGCCGCCCGCAGGTGCGGTACGGCTCACCGGACGGCGGCCTCGGCCGGGTCGTCCAGGCCGAGACCCGCACCTACCGGGACTCGATCGACAAGGTCGAGGTGTACGTCCACCACGCGCGGCTCACCGGCCTGCGCCCGGGCACCACCTACCTCTACAGCGCCGGCCACGACGGGGCCACCCCCGAGACCGGCACCTTCACCACCGCCCCGCGCGGCCGGGCCCCGTTCACCTTCACCAGCTTCGGCGACCAGGCCGCGCCCAACCTCCGCCGCCGGATCACCTTCCCCGACGGCATGCCCTCCCCGCTCGGCAAGTACCCGGTGTTCATGAGCAGCCAGGTCGGCACCGCGGCCTCCGCCGACATCGTCGCCGCGGTCGAACGCGTCGGCCCGCTGTTCAACCTCATCAACGGCGACCTCTGCTACTCCTCCTACGCCGGCCGCCACGGCCAGAGCCGCACCGCGACCTGGGCCGACTGGTTCATCAGCAACAGCCGCTCCACCCGGCTGCGGCCCTGGATGCCCTGCGTCGGCAACCACGAGAACGAGGGCGGCAACGGCCCGATCGGCGCGCTCGGCTACCAGGCGTACTTCTCCCTCCCCGACTCCTCGGCCTCCTCCGACGAGGAGACCCGGGGCCTGTGGTACGCCTTCACCGTCGGCTCGGTGCGCTTCATCAGCCTCGCCAACGACGACGAGGCCATCCAGAACTCCGGCGACGTCTACCTGCGCGGCTTCTCCGGCGGAGCCCAACGGCGCTGGCTGGAGCGGGAGTTACGGACGACGCGGAACAACCGGGCGATCGACTGGATCGTGGTCTGCATGCACCACCCGATGATCTCCAGCTCGAAGCACGGCTCCGGCAGCGACCTCGGCCTGCGCGAGACCTGGGGCCCGCTGTTCGACGCCTACGGGGTCGACCTGGTGGTGTGCGGCCACGAGCACTACTACGAGCGCTCCCACCCCGTCCGCGGCACCCTGCCCAACGACGCCCGCACCCCGGTGCCGACCAGCACCCGCACCGACATGGTCGACACCGGGCGGGGCACCGTCCACATGGTCATCGGCGCCGGCGGCAACGCCGCCACCACCCAGGACGACCTCTTCGAGCAGCCCAAGGGCCGGGTCGTCATCGGGCTGGAGGACCCGAAGCCGGGCGCGCCCTACCGGGAGTCGGTCTGGCTCACCGAGGACGCGCCCTGGGCCGCCGTCCAGGACCGCGAACACGCCCACGGCTTCGCGGCCTTCGAGGTCGACCCGGGCGACCGGCGCGGCGGCACCACCACCATGAAGGTCACCTACTACACCTTCGACGGACCCCACGGGGACCTCACCCCGGTGGACACCTTCACCCTGTACCGGCGCCGGACGGACGGGCGCGACGGCTGACCGCCACCGGCACCGCCACTGACCGACACCGGCGCCGGTGTCGGTC
>NZ_JBHJSJ010000118.1:0-5526 GCF_042268845.1 Kitasatospora sp. NPDC056273
CCGCTAGGCTCCACCAATATGATCTTTGAAAACTAAACAAGACAAAACGCACCTGTTAATTCGAGTTTTTATAAAAAAATCCTATGATACATCATAGGTAGTCAGTCAAACTGGCGAAAAGCAAAACTTCGGTTTTGTACTTTTTCGGAGAGTTTGATCCTGGCTCAGGACGAACGCTGGCGGCGTGCCTAATACATGCAAGTCGAGCGGACAGATGGGAGCTTGCTCCCTGATGTTAGCGGCGGACGGGTGAGTAACACGTGGGTAACCTGCCTGTAAGACTGGGATAACTCCGGGAAACCGGGGCTAATACCGGATAACTTTTTTCTTCGCATGAAGGAGAATTGAAAGACGGCTTCGGCTGCCACTTATGGATGGACCCGCGTCGCATTAGCTAGTTGGTGAGGTAATGGCTCACCAAGGCAACGATGCGTAGCCGACCTGAGAGGGTGATCGGCCACACTGGGACTGAGACACGGCCCAGACTCCTACGGGAGGCAGCAGTAGGGAATCTTCCGCAATGGACGAAAGTCTGACGGAGCAACGCCGCGTGAGTGATGAAGGTTTTCGGATCGTAAAACTCTGTTGTTAGGGAAGAACAAGTGCGAGAGTAACTGCTCGCACCTTGACGGTACCTAACCAGAAAGCCACGGCTAACTACGTGCCAGCAGCCGCGGTAATACGTAGGTGGCAAGCGTTGTCCGGAATTATTGGGCGTAAAGCGCGCGCAGGCGGTTTCTTAAGTCTGATGTGAAAGCCCACGGCTCAACCGTGGAGGGTCATTGGAAACTGGGAGACTTGAGTGCAGAAGAGAAGAGCGGAATTCCACGTGTAGCGGTGAAATGCGTAGAGATGTGGAGGAACACCAGTGGCGAAGGCGGCTCTTTGGTCTGTAACTGACGCTGAGGCGCGAAAGCGTGGGGAGCGAACAGGATTAGATACCCTGGTAGTCCACGCCGTAAACGATGAGTGCTAAGTGTTAGAGGGTTTCCGCCCTTTAGTGCTGCAGCTAACGCATTAAGCACTCCGCCTGGGGAGTACGGCCGCAAGGCTGAAACTCAAAGGAATTGACGGGGGCCCGCACAAGCGGTGGAGCATGTGGTTTAATTCGAAGCAACGCGAAGAACCTTACCAGGTCTTGACATCCTCTGCCCTCCCTAGAGATAGGGATTTCCCTTCGGGGACAGAGTGACAGGTGGTGCATGGTTGTCGTCAGCTCGTGTCGTGAGATGTTGGGTTAAGTCCCGCAACGAGCGCAACCCTTGACCTTAGTTGCCAGCATTCAGTTGGGCACTCTAAGGTGACTGCCGGTGACAAACCGGAGGAAGGTGGGGATGACGTCAAATCATCATGCCCCTTATGACCTGGGCTACACACGTGCTACAATGGACAGAACAAAGGGCAGCGAAACCGCGAGGTTAAGCCAATCCCACAAATCTGTTCTCAGTTCGGATCGCAGTCTGCAACTCGACTGCGTGAAGCTGGAATCGCTAGTAATCGCGGATCAGCATGCCGCGGTGAATACGTTCCCGGGCCTTGTACACACCGCCCGTCACACCACGAGAGTTTGTAACACCCGAAGTCGGTGAGGTAACCTTTTGGAGCCAGCCGCCGAAGGTGGGACAGATGATTGGGGTGAAGTCGTAACAAGGTAGCCGTATCGGAAGGTGCGGCTGGATCACCTCCTTTCTAAGGATATTATACGGAATATAAGACCTTGGGTCTTATAAACAGAACGTTCCCTGTCTTGTTTAGTTTTGAAGGATCATTCCTTCGAAACGTGTTCTTTGAAAACTAGATAACAGTAGACATCACATTCAATTAGTAACACAAGATATCACATAGTGATTCTTTTTAACGGTTAAGTTAGAAAGGGCGCACGGTGGATGCCTTGGCACTAGGAGCCGATGAAGGACGGGACTAACACCGATATGCTTCGGGGAGCTGTAAGCAAGCTTTGATCCGGAGATTTCCGAATGGGGAAACCCACTGCCCGTAATGGGGTAGTATCCTTACTTGAATACATAGAGTAAGGAAGGCAGACCCGGGGAACTGAAACATCTAAGTACCCGGAGGAAGAGAAAGCAAACGCGATTTCCTGAGTAGCGGCGAGCGAAACGGAAGAAGCCCAAACCAAGAGGCTTGCCTCTTGGGGTTGTAGGACACTCTATACGGAGTTACAAAGGAACGAGGTAAATGAAGAGGTCTGGAAAGGCCCGCCAAAGGAGGTAACAGCCCTGTAGTTGAAACTTCGTTCTCTCCTGAGTGGATCCTGAGTACGGCGGGACACGTGAAATCCCGTCGGAAGCAGGGAGGACCATCTCCCAAGGCTAAATACTCCCTAGTGACCGATAGTGAACCAGTACCGTGAGGGAAAGGTGAAAAGCACCCCGGGAGGGGAGTGAAAGAGAACCTGAAAC
This sequence comes from Kitasatospora sp. NPDC056273, assembly GCF_042268845.1. Taxonomy (NCBI): domain Bacteria; kingdom Bacillati; phylum Actinomycetota; class Actinomycetes; order Kitasatosporales; family Streptomycetaceae; genus Kitasatospora; species Kitasatospora sp. NPDC056273. The sequence continues at coordinate 2,421 of NZ_JBHJSJ010000118.1, forward strand.
CGTGTGCCTACAAGTAGTTAGAGCCCGTTAACGGGTGATGGCGTGCCTTTTGTAGAATGAACCGGCGAGTTACGATCCCGTGCAAGGTTAAGCAGAAGATGCGGAGCCGCAGCGAAAGCGAGTCTGAATAGGGCGAATGAGTACGTGGTCGTAGACCCGAAACCAGGTGATCTACCCATGTCCAGGGTGAAGTTCAGGTAACACTGAATGGAGGCCCGAACCCACGCACGTTGAAAAGTGCGGGGATGAGGTGTGGGTAGCGGAGAAATTCCAATCGAACCTGGAGATAGCTGGTTCTCTCCGAAATAGCTTTAGGGCTAGCCTTAAGGTAAGAGTCTTGGAGGTAGAGCACTGTTTGGACTAGGGGCCCTCATCGGGTTACCGAATTCAGACAAACTCCGAATGCCAATGACTTATCCTTAGGAGTCAGACTGCGAGTGATAAGATCCGTAGTCAAAAGGGAAACAGCCCAGACCACCAGCTAAGGTCCCAAAGTATACGTTAAGTGGAAAAGGATGTGGAGTTGCTTAGACAACCAGGATGTTGGCTTAGAAGCAGCCACCATTTAAAGAGTGCGTAATAGCTCACTGGTCGAGTGACTCTGCGCCGAAAATGTACCGGGGCTAAACGTATCACCGAAGCTGCGGACTGTTCTTCGAACAGTGGTAGGAGAGCGTTCTAAGGGCTGTGAAGCTAGACCGGAAGGACTGGTGGAGCGCTTAGAAGTGAGAATGCCGGTATGAGTAGCGAAAGAGGGGTGAGAATCCCCTCCACCGAATGCCTAAGGTTTCCTGAGGAAGGCTCGTCCGCTCAGGGTTAGTCGGGACCTAAGCCGAGGCCGAAAGGCGTAGGCGATGGACAACAGGTTGATATTCCTGTACCACCTCCTCACCATTTGAGCAATGGGGGGACGCAGGAGGATAGGGTAAGCGCGGTATTGGATATCCGCGTCCAAGCAGTTAGGCTGGGAAATAGGCAAATCCGTTTCCCGTGAAGGCTGAGCTGTGATGGCGAGGGAAATATAGTACCGAAGTTCCTGATTCCACACTGCCTAGAAAATCCTCTAGTGAGGTGAAAGGTGCCCGTACCGCAAACCGACACAGGTAGGCGAGGAGAGAATCCTAAGGTGATCGAGAGAACTCTCGTTAAGGAACTCGGCAAAATGACCCCGTAACTTCGGGAGAAGGGGTGCTCTCTTAGGGTGAAAGCCCGAGAGAGCCGCAGTGAATAGGCCCAGGCGACTGTTTAGCAAAAACACAGGTCTCTGCGAAGCCGTAAGGCGAAGTATAGGGGCTGACGCCTGCCCGGTGCTGGAAGGTTAAGAGGAGCGCTTAGCGTAAGCGAAGGTGCGAATTGAAGCCCCAGTAAACGGCGGCCGTAACTATAACGGTCCTAAGGTAGCGAAATTCCTTGTCGGGTAAGTTCCGACCCGCACGAAAGGCGCAACGATCTGGGCACTGTCTCAACGAGAGACTCGGTGAAATTATAGTACCTGTGAAGATGCAGGTTACCCGCGACAGGACGGAAAGACCCCGTGGAGCTTTACTGCAGCCTGATATTGAATGTTGGTACAGCTTGTACAGGATAGGTAGGAGCCTTGGAAACCGGAGCGCTAGCTTCGGTGGAGGCATCGGTGGGATACTACCCTGGCTGTATTGACCTTCTAACCCGCTGCCCTTATCGGGCAGGGAGACAGTGTCAGGTGGGCAGTTTGACTGGGGCGGTCGCCTCCTAAAAGGTAACGGAGGCGCCCAAAGGTTCCCTCAGAATGGTTGGAAATCATTCGCAGAGTGTAAAGGCACAAGGGAGCTTGACTGCGAGACCTACAAGTCGAGCAGGGACGAAAGTCGGGCTTAGTGATCCGGTGGTTCCGCATGGAAGGGCCATCGCTCAACGGATAAAAGCTACCCCGGGGATAACAGGCTTATCTCCCCCAAGAGTCCACATCGACGGGGAGGTTTGGCACCTCGATGTCGGCTCATCGCATCCTGGGGCTGTAGTCGGTCCCAAGGGTTGGGCTGTTCGCCCATTAAAGCGGTACGCGAGCTGGGTTCAGAACGTCGTGAGACAGTTCGGTCCCTATCCGTCGCGGGCGCAGGAAATTTGAGAGGAGCTGTCCTTAGTACGAGAGGACCGGGATGGACGCACCGCTGGTGTACCAGTTGTTCTGCCAAGGGCATCGCTGGGTAGCTATGTGCGGAAGGGATAAGTGCTGAAAGCATCTAAGCATGAAGCCCCCCTCAAGATGAGATTTCCCATTCCGCAAGGAAGTAAGATCCCTGAAAGATGATCAGGTTGATAGGTCTGAGGTGGAAGCGTGGTGACACGTGGAGCTGACAGATACTAATAGATCGAGGACTTAACCTATATTCTAATGTGAAGCATGAACATTGTTATCTAGTTTTGAGAGAACATTCTCTCCATCAGGTTTGGTGGCGATAGCGAAGAGGTCACACCCGTTCCCATACCGAACACGGAAGTTAAGCTCTTCAGCGCCGATGGTAGTTGGGGGTTTCCCCCTGTGAGAGTAGGACGTTGCCGGGTTTATATTAATCCGCAGTAGCTCAGTGGTAGAGCTATCGGCTGTTAACCGATCGGTCGTAGGTTCGAATCCTACCTGCGGAGCCATTAGGAGAGCTGTCCGAGTGGCCGAAGGAGCACGATTGGAAATCGTGTAGACGGTTAACGCTGTCTCAAGGGTTCAAATCCCTTGCTCTCCGCCATATAAACTGTGGCCCGTTGGTCAAGCGGTTAAGACACCGCCCTTTCACGGCGGTAACACGGGTTCGAATCCCGTACGGGTCATTCCATTTCGTTGGGCTATAGCCAAGCGGTAAGGCAACGGACTTTGACTCCGTCATGCGTTGGTTCGAATCCAGCTAGCCCAGCCATTAAGAGCCATTAGCTCAGTTGGTAGAGCATCTGACTTTTAATCAGAGGGTCGAAGGTTCGAGTCCTTCATGGCTCATCAAATTTGCAAAAGTTTCCTTAAACTTTAGAGGTTTAAGGATTTTTTTTTGTGAAAAATATTTATAGAGAAACTTATAAGAGTTACAAACGTATAAACAATCGGTAAATTTTTATTAAATTCGATTGAGAGTAGAGG
>NZ_JBHJSJ010000119.1:0-5490 GCF_042268845.1 Kitasatospora sp. NPDC056273
GGGACCACGGAGGTCCGGGGCCGCCCCGGGAGAACGGCGCGCAGCCCGCGCCGCAGGGCGCCGGCGACGGCTCAGACGTTGACGCCGAAGTCCTGCGCGATGCCGCGCAGGCCGGAGGCGTAGCCCTGGCCGATGGCGCGGAACTTCCACTCGCTGCCGTTGCGGTACAGCTCACCGAAGACCATCGCGGTCTCGGTGGAGGCGTCCTCGGAGAGGTCGTAGCGGGCCAGCTCCGAGTTGTCGGCCTGGTTCACCACGCGGATGAACGCGTTGCGCACCTGGCCGAAGTTCTGGCTGCGGGTCTCGGCGTCGTAGATCGACACCGGGAAGACGATCTTCTCCACGTCCGCCGGGACGCCGGCCAGGTTGACCTTGATCGCCTCGTCGTCGCCCTCGCCCTCGCCGGTCAGGTTGTCACCGGTGTGCTCGACCGAGCCGTCCGGGCTCTTCAGGTTGTTGAAGAACACGAAGTTGCCGTCCGAGGCGACCTTGCCCTGGGCGTTGCACAGCAGGGCGCTGGCGTCCAGGTCGAAGTCCGCACCGGTGGTGGTCCGGACGTCCCAGCCCAGGCCGACGACCACGGCCGTGAGGCCGGGTGCCTCCTTGGTGAGCGAGACGTTGCCGCCCTTGCTGAGGCTGACTCCCACTAGTCCTCCAAGAATCGGGAGGCACGTCCAGTGGTGCCCCCGGTGGTGCGGTCCGGGGCGGCGGGAGGCCGATCGGCCCCCGCGTCCCACCCCGCCAACGGCCCGAGCGTAGTACGGGGTTCCCGCCCGCACCCCTGATCAGGCCGGACACGGCCCCACGGCACCCGGCCGGCGGGCGCCGAAGGGGCCCGGCGGGCGCGCCCGGGGCCCCCGGCGGGGCCTCAGAGCGCCGCGAGCACCTTCAGGTACTCCTGCTCGTCCCGGGCGTCCGGGAGGCCGTTGACGACGCTCCAGCGCACCGCGCCGGCGGTGTCGACCACGAAGGTGCCGCGCAGCGGGCAGCCCCGCTCCTCGTCGAGGACGCCGTACGCGCGGGCGACCTCGCCGTGCGGCCAGAAGTCGGCCAGCAGCGGGAACTCCAGGCCCTCCCGGTCGGCGAAGACCCGCTGGGAGAACTGGGAGTCGCAGGAGAGCCCGAGCACCTGCACGCTGTCGTTCTGCAGGCCCGCCAGCTCCCGCTGGATCGCGCCCAGCTCGCCGGTGCAGACGCCGGTGAAGGCGAACGGGTAGAAGACCAGGACGACGTTCTTCCGGCCGCGGAAGTCGGAGAGCCGGACGGACTCGCCGTGCTGGTTGCGGAGCTCGAAGTCCGGAGCCTGGGTGCCGACCTCGATGGCCATGAACGGGACCTTTCTGACGCGAGCGCGCCGCGCGGCGGGCGCGGCAGGCCACATCCTCGCATTCGTTTACGGCCGTTCCGCCGAACGGATGAGGCGGGCGGCCGCGGCCCGCCGCGTTCGCCGTCCGCGAACGGGCCGGTCCGGAGCGCCGGCCGGGCCCCGGGCGGGCGGCGGGCATGCAGCGGGCCCCGCCGGAGGGGGTTCCTCCGGCGGGGCCCGCTGCGGGGACTTCAGAGCCCGCTCAGCGCTTTCCGCCGCTCTGCTTCGCCGTGGACTTGGTCGCGAGCCGGGTGGCCGCCCAGTCCTTGACGATGTTGATCGAGCTGGTCTGGGAGAGACCGGCGGTCTTGGCCGAGTCGTTGATGTCGGACGCCTCGATGTGGCCGTCCCGCCCGGTCTTGGGCGTCATCAGCCAGATGAGGCCGCCCTCCGCCAGGTACTCCAGCGCGTCGACGAGGGCGTCGGTGAGGTCCCCGTCGTCGTCGCGGTGCCACAGCAGGACGGCGTCGGCGACGTCGTCGTAGTCCTCGTCGACGAGATCCGTCCCGGTGAGCTCCTCGATGCCTTCGCGGAGGTCCTGGTCAGTGTCTTCGTCGTACCCCAGCTCCTGGATGATCTGGCCCTCTTCGAAGCCGAGACGGGTCGCCGGGTTGGACTTGTCCGCGGGGTCCGCGGTCGCGCTCACGGGAATAACCTCCAGTATTCGGCTCGGCATCCATGCCGAGGCTGTGGCCGTAGTCCACACGGGCGCGGCGGTTCGCGCAAGTACCCGACCCCCGATCCCCCCCAAAGGTTGACGTGTCGCACCGGAACACGCCGTGGGACGTGTCGGGAATCACACCGATTTGCCCTTTTCTGCATGGTCCGAGGATGCTTCGGGTGGTCCCGGCCCACAGGCCGTACGTGTGCCCGAGATGCGAACGGCATTCGGGGTCCGCGCGTGCGCGGGCGTAGAGTCTCCTGTTGGCCCTCACCCCGGCCGCCCGCCATCGGGCGGACGGGACACCAGGTCGGACCACCTCTTTTCGTAACACCCGGGGGTGTGCGGAGCGGACGGAGACGCCCGCACCGCGCACCACCAGACCGGACCGCCCACCGGGCGCGACGGTTACCGATCGGTAGAGATGACGGATCTCCGAGCGCGGTAGCACGATGGAGGCGGCGCGACACACCTCAGTTTCGACCGACAGTGAAGGAACAGCGTGGCTTCCGGATCCGATCGCAACCCGATCATCATTGGCGGCCTTCCGAGTCAGGTCCCGGACTTCGATCCCGAGGAGACCGCGGAATGGCTGGAGTCGCTCGATGCGGCCATCGACGAGCGGGGGCGTGAGCGTGCCCGTTACCTGATGCTGCGGCTGATCGAGCGCGCCCGCGAGAAGCGTGTCGCCGTGCCCGAGATGCGCAGCACGGACTACGTCAACACCATCGCGACCAAGGACGAGCCGTTCTTCCCCGGCAACGAGGAGATCGAGCGGAAGATCCTCAACGCGACCCGGTGGAACGCGGCCGTCATGGTCTCCCGGGCGCAGCGCCCCGGCATCGGCGTCGGTGGCCACATCGCCACCTTCGCCTCCTCCGCGTCGCTCTACGACGTCGGCTTCAACTACTTCTTCCGCGGCAAGGACGCCGAGGGCGAGTCGGGCGACCAGATCTTCTTCCAGGGTCACGCCTCCCCCGGCATCTACGCCCGCGCCTTCCTGCTGGACCGGCTCACCGAGCAGCAGCTCGACGCCTTCCGCCAGGAGAAGTCGAAGGCCCCGTACGGCCTCTCCAGCTACCCGCACCCGCGGCTGATGCCGGACTTCTGGGAGTTCCCGACCGTCTCGATGGGCCTCGGCCCGCTCGGCGCGATCTACCAGGCGCGGATGAACCGCTACCTGGAGCACCGCGGCATCAAGGACACCTCGGACTCGCAGGTCTACGCCTTCCTCGGCGACGGCGAGATGGACGAGCCCGAGTCGCTCGGCCAGCTCTCGCTGGCCGCCCGCGAGGGCCTGGACAACCTGACCTTCGTGGTCAACTGCAACCTGCAGCGCCTGGACGGCCCGGTCCGCGGCAACGGCAAGATCATCCAGGAGCTGGAGTCCCAGTTCCGGGGCGCCGGCTGGAACGTGATCAAGCTGGTCTGGGACCGCTCCTGGGACCCGCTGCTCGCGCAGGACCGCGACGGCGTCCTGGTCAACAAGCTGAACACCACGGTGGACGGCCAGTTCCAGACCTACGCCACCGAGACCGGCCAGTACATCCGCGAGCACTTCTTCGGCGGCGACCTGCGCCTGCGCGCCATGGTCGAGAACATGACCGACCAGCAGATCCAGCACCTGGGTCGCGGCGGCCACGACCACAAGAAGATCTACGCGGCGTTCAAGGCGGCCCGCGAGCACAAGGGCCAGCCGACGGTCATCCTGGCGCAGACGGTCAAGGGCTGGACACTGGGCCCCAACTTCGAGGGCCGCAACGCCACCCACCAGATGAAGAAGCTGACGGTCGAGGACCTGAAGCGCTTCCGCGACCGGCTGCACCTGCCGATCACCGACAAGCAGCTGGACGAGGGCTACCCGCCCTACTACCACCCGGGCCGCGACTCGGAGGAGATCCAGTACATGCACGACCGCCGGGAGGAACTCGGCGGCTACGTGCCGACCCGCAAGGTCCGCCCGCGGAAGCTGGAGCTGCCCGGCGACGACGCCTACAAGGCGGTCAAGAAGGGCTCCGGCAACCAGACCATCGCCACCACCATGGCGTTCGTCCGGGTGCTCAAGGACCTCATGCGGGACAAGGGCATCGGCAACCGCTTCGTACCGATCGCGCCGGACGAGTACCGCACCTTCGGCATGGACTCGCTCTTCCCCTCGGCGAAGATCTACAACCCGCTCGGCCAGACCTACGAGTCGGTCGACCGGGACCTGCTCCTCGCCTACAAGGAGTCGCCGACCGGCCAGATGCTGCACGACGGCATCTCCGAGGCGGGCTGCACCGCCTCGCTGATCGCCGCCGGCTCGTCCTACGCCACCCACGGCGAGCCGCTGATCCCGGTGTACGTCTTCTACTCGATGTTCGGGTTCCAGCGCACCGGCGACCAGTTCTGGCAGATGGCCGACCAGCTGGCCCGCGGCTTCGTGATCGGCGCCACCGCCGGCCGCACCACGCTGACCGGTGAGGGCCTGCAGCACGCCGACGGCCACTCGCACCTGCTGGCCTCGACCAACCCCGGCGTCGTCGCGTACGACCCGGCGTACGGCTTCGAGATCGCGCACATCGTCCAGGACGGTCTGCGGCGGATGTACGGCTCCAGCGCCGAGCACCCGCACGGCGAGGACGTGTTCTACTACATGACCGTCTACAACGAGCCGATCAAGATGCCGGCCGAGCCGGAGAACGTGGACGTCGAGGGCATCCTCAAGGGTCTGCACAGGTACGCGCCGGGCACCGCGGGCCAGATCCCGGCCCAGATCCTCGCCTCCGGCGTGGCCGTGCCGTGGGCCCTGGAGGCCCAGCGCATCCTCGCCGAGGAGTGGAACGTCAAGGCCGACGTCTGGTCCGCGACCTCCTGGAACGAGCTGCGCCGCGACGCGGTGGAGGCCGAGGAGTTCAACCTGCTGCACCCCGAGGAGCAGCAGCGCGTGCCGTACGTCACCCAGAAGCTCCAGGGTGCCGAGGGCCCGGTCGTCGCGGTGTCCGACTGGATGCGCGCGGTGCCGGACCAGATCGCCCGCTGGGTGCCGGGTCAGTACCAGTCGCTGGGCGCCGACGGCTTCGGCTTCGCCGACACCCGTGGCGCGGCCCGTCGCTTCTTCCACATCGACGCGCAGTCGGTCGTCCTGGGTGTGCTCACCGAGCTCGCCAAGCAGGGCAAGATCGACCGCTCGGCCCTGAAGGACGCGATCGACCGCTACCAGCTGCTCGACGTGACCGCGGCCGACCCGGGCGCCGCCGGCGGCGACGCCTGACCGGCCGGTAGGCACTGAGGCACCGAGGGGCCGGACCTCCCGCACGGGGGGTCCGGCCCTTCGCCGTCCGTCGTGTTCTTGACCCTCACGCCGGTGTGAGGTCCTGGGCCTGTCGTCGAACTCCCGTCGTCCGCCCGGAGGGCGGGCGGGGCGGCGTTGGGGTGCGTGCATCGCAAGGCGGAGGAGGGAGCCACTGCGGTGGGGGCACCT
>NZ_JBHJSJ010000120.1:0-5155 GCF_042268845.1 Kitasatospora sp. NPDC056273
CCGCGACGACGATCTTCGCGGAGGTGGTGGCGCGGGTGGGGGCGGCCGCGTTAGAGCTTGCGAAGTCCACTGAGGACCCTTTCGAGCAGCGTGACGTCGGGCTGGTTTCCGGTTTCGCCGCCGGAAGCGGGCTGGTGGATGGCGACCAGGCCGGCCTCGGCCAGGTCGGCCACGAGGATGCGGGCCACTCCCAGGGGAAGGGAGAGCAGCGCCGACACCTCCGCGACGGATTTGACCTCCGTGCACAGCGTGCAGATCCGCTGGTGCTCGGGGAGCAGGGTGGCCATGCGCTGCGGGTCGACGTCGGCGGAGACCAGGGCCTCCAGCGCGAGTTCGTAGCGCGGCCTGGTCCTGCCACCGGTCATCGCGAACGGGCGGATCAGCGGGCCGGAGTCGGGTTCGTCCTCGAACTCCTCGACGTGGCCGGGCTCCTGGGCGGGCAGGTAGCCGGGGTCCGGCTCGGGCGCCGGGGCCGGGTAGCCGGGCGCCGGGGCGCCGTACGAGGGCTGCCGGGCGTACTGGTCGTACTGGCCGTACTGCTCTTCGGGCCGGGGGTACGGCTGCCGGGGCTGTCCGTACTGGTGCCGGCCGTACTGCTGACCGTGGCCGACGCCGGGTGCTCCGAAGGCGTCATGGCCTGTGCCAGGGTACGGAACACCGTATTGGCCGCTGCGGTCGTCGGGCGGTGTCACGGTTCCTCTCCTCACAGGGTGCGGCGGTGCGGTGCGAGCTTCGGCGCAGGTCCGGAGCCGGTGGTGCGAAGGCCGTACAACGTCCGAACCCGAGCCCGCCGAAGCGGGCCCGGGAAGGACGCGGAGGTACTTCGAATACCTGGACGGTATCCGACGAACCGTCAGTGCAGGAGACTGCCCTGGAGTTCCGCGCGGAGTGCGGGGGTGAGGACGGCGCCGGCGCGGTCGACGAGCAGGGCCATCTCGTAGCCGACGAGGCCGATGTCGGAGTCCGGCGCGGCCAGGACGGCGAGTGCGGAGCCGTCGCTGACGGCCATCAGGAACAGGAAGCCCCGTTCCATCTCGACGACGGTCTGGTTGACCTCGCCGCCCTCGAAGATCCGGCTGGCGCCGGAGGTGAGGGAGGTGAGGCCGGAGGCGACGGCGGCGAGCTGGTCGGCGCGGTCCCGGGGGAAGCCCTCGGACATGCACAGCAGGAGGCCGTCCGCGGAGACCACCACGGTGTGGGACACCCCGGGGGTGTTGTCCACGAAATTGGTGATCAGCCAGTTCAGGTTCTGTGCGGCCTGGCTCATCTGAGTCAACTCAACGCTCCTGGTGGTTCGAGCCGCCGAAGAGATCGGTGCTCCGGTTCTGTCCGTTGCCGGACTGGTCTACCTGATCGGGGTCGATCCGGAAGCTTCCGGTGTTACCGGCGCTGCGGCCCTGCTCCACACCGCGGCGCAGGTTGGTGAGGCGGCCACGGACCTCCTCCGGGCTGCGGGAGACCTGCGGCCCGTCCTGCGGGGTGGACTTGGCGTTGCCGGGCACCAGGTTCTGCTTGGGCACGCGCCGCGGCAGACCGGCACCGGTGGTGCCGCTGGAGGAGGGCTCGCGCAGCTGCTCGGCCCGCTGCCAGTCGCCGTCGTTCGGCGACTGCCAGGCGGCGCGGGCGGTCGGGCCGGTCGGGCCGTAACCGCCGAGCGAGGACACGTCGTGGCCGCGCTGGGTCTCGGGCGCCGAGGTGTCCTTGGCGCCGGCGAACCAGTTCGGGCTGTCGCCGGACTGGCCGCCGCCGACCGGCGCGGCGGGGAGGCCGCCGCCCGCCAGCTGCTCGCCGGGACGGCGCTGCGGCAGCCCGGACGGCAGGGTGGCGTGCGGCTCGGCGGCGGGCAGCGCGGGCGGCTCGGGGGCGTACGGGTGGCCGGCCGGGGAGTCCTGGGCCGGGCGGCCGTACTGGTCGTCGGCGTACCCGTCCTGCTGGTAGCCGCCCTGGTCGTAGCCGTACCGGTCGTCGGCGTACTGCCCGCCGGCCTGGCCCTGCTGCTCGTAGCCCTGGGGGGCGTACTGGTCGTAGCCGTCCTGGGCGTACCCGTCCTGCTGGTACTCGTCCTGCTGGTAGCCGCCCTGGTCGTAGCCGTACCGGTCGTCGGCGTACTGCTCGCCGGCCTGGCCCTGCTGCTGGTCGTAGCCCTGCGGGGCGTACTGGTCGTAGCCCTGCCGGTAGTCCTCCTCGACCTCGGCGTCGACCACCGGCGCCTGCGGGGCGCTCTCCAGGGCCGCGCGGCGGACCTGGTCGAGGCGCTGCGAGCGCTGGACGGCCTCCAGGGCGGGGCTGAACCCGCTGGAGCCGGCGTTGCCGGTGCCGGTGAGGTGGTCGTCGAAGCCGAGCTCGGCCGCGCTGCGGGCGCGGGTGTCCGGCGCCCACTCGGCGGCCGGCTCCTGCTCGGCGAAGATCCGGGAGACGGTGAACTGCTCGTCCGGCTCCGGCGCCGCACCGGACTGGGTGACGAACGGCGGGAGCATGACCAGCGAGGTGGTGCCGGCGGACTCGCCGGACGGGCGGAGCTGGACGCGGATGTCGTGCCGCTGGGACAGCCGGCCGACCACGAACAGGCCCATGCGGCGGGAGATGGTGGCGTCCACCGTGGGCGGCTCGGCCAGCTTCTCGTTGATCTCCGCGAAGTCCTCGGCGGTGAGGCCGATGCCCTTGTCGTGGATCTCGACCAGCACGCGGCCGTCCGGCAGGCGGGTCGCGTTGACCAGCACCCGGGTCTGCGGGCTGGAGAACGAGGTGGCGTTCTCCAGCAGCTCGGCGAGCAGGTGGACGAGGTCGGTCACGGCGGCGCCGACGACGTCGACCTCCGGGATGCCGGAGAGCTCGACGCGCTCGTACTGCTCCACCTCGGACGCGGCGGCGCGGAGCACGTCGACCAGCGGGACCGGGGTGTTCCAGCGGCGGCCGGCCTCCTCGCCCGCGAGGACGAGGAGGTTCTCACCGTTGCGGCGCATACGGGTGGCCAGGTGGTCCAGCTTGAAGAGGTTCTCCAGCTGGTCCGGGTCGGCCTCGTTGTTCTCCAGGTCGGTGATCAGCGCCAGCTGGCGCTGGATCAGGCTCTGGCTGCGGCGCGACAGGTTGGTGAAGATCGCGTTGACGTTGCCTCGCAGCAGGGCCTGCTCGGCGGCGAGCGCCACGGCCTGCTGGTGGACCTGGTCGAACGCCCGGGCGACCTCGCCGATCTCGTCCTTGCCGTGCAGCGGGATCGGGGTCACCGAGGTGTCGACCCGGTCGGGGTCGGTCTTGGAGAGCTTCTCGACCAGGTCCGGCAGGCGGTGGTCGGCGATCTCCAGGGCGGCGCTGCGCAGGGTGCGCATGCCGAGGATCATCGAGCGGGCCACGTAACCGGTCAGCAGGCCGGCCAGGATGAGCGCCGCGACGACGATGACCGTGTTGAGGATGGCGTCGTAGAGCGCGTTGTCCTTCAGGTTGCGGGAGTCGGTGAGGACCTCGTCCAGCAGCGCGAGCTCGGTGTTCCGCAGGGCCTGGATGTGGGTGTCGGTGGCCTGGTTCCAGTTCTCCTGGGTCAGGCCGGCGTTCTTCGCCTCGGTGTACGCGGCGTCGGCGACCGCCTTGCCCTTCTGCTGGCCCTCCGCGGCGGCCTGGCTGTACGAGGCGCCGAGCTGGAGCAGGCCCTGCATGGTGGGCGGCGCGCCGTTGGGCATCTTGTACGCCGAGCGGTCCTGGGCCGCGGTCTGCGCGATCTGCGCGGCCGCGTACTTGGCGGCGTCCTCGGGGGCGCTGCCGGTGTTGAACTCGTTGATGGAGACCTGTTCCAGCTTCTCCGAGATCAGGATCTGCTGGATCACGTCCTGGTTCTCGTAGCGCGTGGTGACGTTCGCCGAGATGCCGACCAGCAGGTTGAGCATCAGCGCGCGCTGGGTCGACGCCGCGGCCTTGGCCAGCGACATCGCGTAGATCGCGCGGCCCTTGCTGGTGGCGTTGGCGGAGCCCAGGCCGACCGAGTTGTCGAAGGCCAGCAGCGGGTCGAGCATCACCGAGTACGCGTTGGCCGTGGCGCTGATGAACAGCTCCGGGTTGTACGCGTTGGCCCGCAGGTGCGGCAGGTCGACCACCAGGGTCTGGAAGGCCTCGTGACGCCGGGGGAGCTCACCGGACTTGTCGGAGGCCGCGTAGGCGGCGTTGTACGCCTTCAGCGCGGCGTCGGTGGCGCCGCGGCGCTTGGCCACCTCGTTGTTCGGGTCCTGCTTGGTGAGCAGGGGTATGAGCGTCTTGTCGCGCTCGTTCTCCAGCGCCTCGGCGAGTTCGGTCGCCGCCTTGGCCAGCTCCGCGGTCTTCTCGGCGCGGGAGGCCTTGATGAAGCCGTCGACCGAGGTGTTCACGCGCAGACCACCGAAGACGAGACTGATGGTCACGGGGATCAGCAGGATCGCGATCAGACGGGTCGGCACGCGCCAGTTGCGCGGGCGGAGGAAGTCGTACCGGCTCGATCCGCCGTCGCCCGACGAGCCGCCGCCGCGGGGTGTCGCGGCCGGGGGCTCGGGAGCCGGGACGGTGCTCTGGGAGCGTTCCTCGGTGGGAGCGAACGCGGAGAATCCGGCCGGGTCCCCCGGGGTACCGTTCGGCTCGCTCTGGCGGGGCTCGGAGCGCCGCTGCGGGGCGGGTTGCTGCTTACGCCTCACTCGACAACTACCTCTCGGCCGACTGCCGGCCATGGATCAATCCAGCGCTACCCCTGGGCCCTGAACCGCCGCCGTAGGGGCCGGCGCAGGAGAAACCAGGGGTAGCTGGAATTTCAGCACGTGCGGGGATGGGGGACAAACAGCCGCCGTCCGGCACCCGCCTCGGTACATTCTGGACATTCACCGACATGACGGAGCAAAACCGTGGTCACCTGGCGCTGAGTGACGCTGTTTCGCCACGCTGAGTCATTGTTGATCACAAAATGCCTACCGAACTGTTATCCGCTGCTTATACACGGGTCTTGCGCGCGGCCCCCGGAGGTCACCCGCGGGTAGGCACCGCGGTCCCGACGGCCCGTCGCGGGGGACGGACCGTCGGGGCCGTGCGGTTCCCCCCTCGCTCAGCGGAGCCGGGCGAGCAGGGCGTGTTCGACGAGGGTGATGAGGGCGCTCTTGGCGCTGTCGCGGCGGCGGGCGTCGAGGGTGATGACGGGGGTGTCGGC
>NZ_JBHJSJ010000121.1:0-4160 GCF_042268845.1 Kitasatospora sp. NPDC056273
GGTTACATTCCGAACCCGGAAGCTAAGCCTTACAGCGCCGATGGTACTGCAGGGGGGACCCTGTGGGAGAGTAGGACGCCGCCGAACAATTATTCAGAAGAACCCCCATCCGGGTCCCGGATGGGGGTTCTTCGCGTTTTCAGGGCCGGGGCGAATCTATTCGTCGGAGTCGGATTCGGATTCGGCCTGCGGCTTCTCCGTGGGCGCCTGCCCCTGGGCCTGGGCCGGCTGCTGGGCGTCGGGCCGCGGCGCCTGGGGTGCCTGAGGTGCCGATGACGGCTGACCTGACGGCTGATCCGATGGTTGGGCCGTCGCCTGGACCTGGTCGGCGGGAGCCGCTGGGGCCTCCGCCGTCCCCCAGGCCGGCCGGCTGAGCCACTTGTCCGCGCTGTTGGTGAGACGGGCGACGCCCGTACCGTCCGGCCGCATGCTGTAGAGGTCGGCGCCGGTGCCGGCGGGCGCCTGGGCGAAGACGATGGACTTGCCGTCGGGAGCGTAGGCGGCCGCGCCGTAGAAGGCGTCCGAGGGCGCGGGGGTGAGGGCGCCGACGGCGCTGCCGTCGGGGTGGACGGTGTAGATGCCGCCGCCGGGGGCGTTGTCGGGGCCGGCCGGGTAGGTGGTGAAGAGGATCTGGGTGCCGTCGGGGGCCCAGTCCGCGCGGTCGCCGGCGCGAAGTTCCCAGGGGGTGAGCTGGCGCAGCCCGGTGCCGTCCGCGCTGACCACGTAGATGGCGCGGCTGTTGGCGGGCTGCCCGGTGGCGCTGGTGCGGTACTCGAAGGTGAGCTGCTTGCCGTCGGGGGACCAGCTGGGGTTGCTGACCGCGCCGGAGTAGGGCTTGTCGTTGGTGAGGAAGGTGAGCCGCTGGACGTCGGTGCCCTCGGGGGTCATCAGGTAGAGGTCGGAGTACTGGATCTGGTGGCTGCCGGACGGGTCCAGGGCGCCCCAGGAGCGGCTGAAGGCGACCTGCTTGCCGTCGGGGGAGAAGGCGGGGGCGCGTTCGTCCTCGTTGGCGCAGTCGGCGGTGCCGCTGTCGCAGAGCTGGTTGACCTGGTGCTCGGGGCCGCCGGCGGTGAGGACGGTCCAGAGCCGGGCGGTGCCGGTCTGCGGGTCGGTGCGGTCGAAGGCGATGGTGGCGCCGTCGGGGGACCAGTCCGGGCGGTCGTCGAGCGCGCGGGCCGGCGGCTGGGTGACCTGGTGCTGGCCGGTGCCGTCGGGGGAGAGGGTGACGATCGCGGTGCTGGTGCGGGCGGCGTCGGTGTAGGCGCGGCTGACGATCAGCCCGTTGTGCGCGGCGGCCGCGGGGGCTCCGACGGCCGCGCCGACCACGCCGGGGGTCGCGGCGGGTGTCGCCTCGGGGGTGGCGGTGGGGGTCTCCGGCCGGATCTCCGAGAGCGGGATCTCCCCGGGCTCGGCCCCGCAGCCGGTGAGCAGGGCGCCCAGAAGCAGAAGGCCCGCACCGGCGCTCGCGCGGGTGCGGGCCCTGCCCGTGGGTGACTGCCGTGTGCCGGTGGTGATCCGTGCCATCTCCGCCTCCGAGACTCTCGACCGCTCCGACGTGTGCCCCCGCCGAGGATTCAGGACGAAGGCCCCTGAAAGGAGCTGTCACTGTGTCAGACGGGGGACGTCGGCGGTCCGGCGACACGCGACGGACCGCGCTCGCTCGATCGCACGGAGTAGAGGGGAGTGGAGGAGAGGGGAACAGAGGGGAGCGGAGCGGGCCTCAGCCCCGGGCGGCGCGGCGCTCGGCCTTGGCGAGGGCCTCCGCCTCGTCCTCGGCCTCGGCGACCTCCAGGGTGGGCGCGGTGCCGCCGAGCTGGGCGGGCAGCCACCAGGTGTCGTCCGGGCCGGAGGGCTTGCCGGGGTACTCGCGCTGGGCCTGGTCGAGCATCTCGCTCATGGCGGCGCGCAGCCGCCGGGTGACCATCACGGGCTTGTCGTCCGGTCCGAGGTGGATCGGCTCGCCGATCATGATGGTGACCGGGACGTGCCGCTTGGTGAGGGTCTTCGGGCGGCCCTTGGTCCAGAGCTGCTGGGTGCCCCAGAGCACGACGGGCAGCAGCGGGGTGCCGGAGTCGGCGGCCATCCGGGCGGCGCCGGTCTTGAACTTCTTGAGCATGAAGGAGCGGCTGATGGTCGCCTCGGGGAAGACCCCGACCACCTCGCCGGCCTTGAGGGCGCGCACGGCGGCCTCGTAGGCGGGCTGGCCGTCGGTGCGGTCGACCGGGATGTGCTTCATGCCGCGCATCAGCGGGCCGGAGATCCGGTGCTTGAAGACGTCGTCCTTGGCCATGAAGCGGGTCTTGCGCTTGCCGCCGCGGTACGCGCCGAGGCCCGCGAAGAGGAAGTCCAGGTAGCTGATGTGGTTGCTGACCAGTACCGCTCCCCCCCTGGCGGGGATGTGTTCGGCGCCCACGATCTTGATCCGCGCGTCGAGCGCGCGGAAGGCGGTGAGTGCGGCGCCGATCACCGGCGGGTACACGAACTCTGCCACGGTCAGTCCTGACTTCCACGGGCCGGAGCCCGGTTCGGCGGGTACCCGCTCCGTTGCGCGGGCGGTGCCGACCGGAGTACGGCACTCCGCGGCGGTCACGGGTGATTCACGGAGATGATCCCCCGAACGAGTGCCTGCTGTCACCTGAGGCGTGCGGTCAAGTGAATATTGCCGATGTGATCTCCGTGATGAATTCGAACGGGAACTTTTCGGCCGCTCGCATCAGGCGCGGGAGGTGAGGCGGCCCTGGGCGTGCCGGACCAAGGGGTAGAGCTCGCAGCCCACGGAGTAGCCGAACACGGCGTTGGCGAAGGCGGCGGTGAGGGCGGTCGAGGCGCCCATCACGCCGAGCCACGTCACCTCGGTGCAGTAGCCGAGGGTGCCGACCGCGGCGAAGACCATGAGGACGCCCTGGTCGAGGCGGAGCGGACGTTCGTCCTCGGTGGCGGAGGGCGGTGCGAGCCGGGGCAGCACGAGTGCCTGGAACAGCCGGACGTACGGGGCCAGGCGCAGGCCGCCGAACGAGCCGAGGGCGAAGACGAGCGTCTGGGCTCCCAGGAGCGGGCAGCTGCCGGTGGCCAGGACGAGGGCCAGGACGATCGCGGTGAGCGCTGCGGCTAAGCGGGGACCGCGGGGATCGGTCTGCAACGGGGCTCCGGGTGGTCGCGACGGGCGGCGGCAGCGGCGGGGCGTCAGCGCCGTCGGTGGACGGTGGTCCTGGCCGGGGTGATGACGCGGCGGCGGACCGGCGGCGGCATCGGGTGGCGGTCGGAGTCCATCGGCCGATCGTACGTGTCCCGGCCCTGGCGGTCGACCGTGTTTCGGGCGCCGCGGGCGCTGCCGCAGACTGGGGGGATGACCGGGCCGACGGCGTGCGTTGTCGTGCCTCGACGGGGCCGGTCCCGGCCTGCCGTGGCCGGGGGTGACGGGCCGGGAGTGACGGGAGGACGAGGGTGAGCACCGAGGACGGGGCGGACGCGGTACCGCTGTCGGAGGCCGTACGGCTGTCGGGGGCGGAGCTGGGCGGGCCGCTCGGCGCGCGGGCGACGCTGGTGCAGTTCTCGACGGCCTTCTGCCAGCCGTGCCGGGCCACCCGGCGGGTGCTCTCGGAGGTGGCCGGGATGGTCGACGGGGTGGAGCACATAGAGGTGGACGCCGAGGAGCGGTTGGAGCTGGTCCGCCGGCTGGAGGTCCGGCGGACGCCGACCGTCCTGGTGCTGGACGGGGAGGGCCGGGTGGTGCGTCGGGCGGCGGGCCAGCCGCGCCGGGTGGACGTGATCGCGGCGCTCGGTCGCGTGGTGTGAGCAATCCGGCCGCAGGTGTTCCGCCCCGGCGGGTGGAGTCGGCCCCGCGCTGGGGCAGGATGGGCACAGGCGGCGGGAGCAGCCGCACGGCATAAGCTACTGGCCAGTAGTGACCACTGCACTACCGGCGAGTATGCTGCCAGGAAGTTCCGGACCGGCACGGGAATTCGCTGCCCGGAGCGGGTGCGTGCCGTGTTCGCGCCCGCTTGCACCGCCGCAGCCGCCGGACGAGACCAGTACAGGAGACAGGCCGTGAGCTTGAGGATCGTTGTCTGTGTGAAGCACGTGCCGGACGCGACGGGTGACCGTCGTTTCGCGGACGACCACACCACCGACCGGGAGGGTGTGGACGGCCTCCTGTCGGA
>NZ_JBHJSJ010000122.1:0-3864 GCF_042268845.1 Kitasatospora sp. NPDC056273
GGAGCCGGGGCGGCGGCCGGAGCCGGAGCCGGGGCGGCCGGCGCCGGAGCGGCCGGAGCCGGAGCGGCGGCGGGCGCGGCCGGAGCAGCGGCTGCGACGGCGGGCGCGGGGGCAGCGGCAGGGGTCGGCGCGGGGCCGGCCTGGGTCGCGGCCTGGGTCACTGGGGTCACCTCGGTACCGGGCTTGTAGTCGGCGAAAAAGTCCCACCAGGCTCGGTCGACCGAGTTCGGGTCCTGGAGGTACTGCTGGTAGATCTCGTCGACGAGCCACTCATTGGGGCCGAAGCCAGTGGAGCTTGCCGAGCTGTTGGGGGTTTCAGGGGACTGTGGCGACACGGCGGCAACCGCCCTCTTCCGCTTCCTTTTGGGATGTTTGGACAGCGGGGATTAAGGCTACGCCCCTGACCAGTGATCGCGCAGTCCCCGGGGCCCAGGCGTCGCCCAGATCACAGTGCTGACCTGCACTTTGGCTGAAAAAGTGCGTTAGAAAGCCGTATCTGAGGGGAACCGATCAGCGCCGAACAGGGGGCATACCGGGGCCAAAGCGGACAAAAACCCGGCCAAATCCTCTAACGATCTTCGTAGACCGCTGTGTCGGATCTGTGACAAATGTCCCGACCGTCGCTCTGACGCCGTGCGGGCAGCCGGACCTCGATCCGGCAGCCGCGCGGGGACTCGGCCACCGCGATCCGTCCGCCGTGCAGGTCCACCGCCCAGCGGGCGATGGCCAGGCCCAGTCCGGTGCCGCCGTCCGAGCCCGGTCCGGCGGCGGTCGCGGTGCCGCTGCGGCTGAACCGCTCGAAGACCCGGGAGCGGTCGGCCGGCGGGATGCCGGGGCCCTCGTCCTCGACCTCCAGCAGCAGGCCGCCCTCCTCGCCCTCCGGCCTCGCCCGCACCGTCACGGTGCCGCCGGGCGGGGAGTGCTTGCAGGCGTTGTCGACCAGGTTGGCGACCACCTGGTGGAGCCGTTCCGGGTCCGCCACGCCGGTCAGGCCGGTCGGGCTGACCTCCAGGGCCAGCCGGACGTCCCCGCGCCGGGAGAAGGCGCCGCCGGCCGTCGCGCCGTCCACGGTGACCCCGCGCAGCACGCCGTCCAGGAACTCGCGCACCTCGAAGGGGCGGGCGTCCAGGGCGACCACGCCGTCGTCGATCTTGGAGAGGTCGAGCAGGTGGGTGACCAGGCGGCCGAGCCGCTCGGTCTGCTCCAGGGCCGCCCCCAGGGTGGCCGGATTGGGCTGGACGACGCCGTCCACCACGTTCTCCAGGACGGCGCGCAGCGCGGCGATCGGTGTGCGCAGTTCGTGCGAGACGTTGGCGACCAGCTCGCGGCGGTGCCGGTCGGCGGCCTGGAGGTCGGCGGCCATGGCGTTGAAGGCGGCCGCCAGCTCGCCGATCTCGTCGCGCGAGTTCACCTCGACCCGGCGGCTGTAGTCGCCGGAGGCCATCGCGCGGGCGGCGGCCGTCATCTCGCGCAGGGGGGCGGTCAGCCCGTGCGCGAGGAACTGCATGAAGAGCAGTGAGGCGATCATGGAGAAGACCATGATGATCCGGATCTGGGTCTCGGACCGGATCGCCACGACCACCATCCCGGTGGCCAGGCACACGGAGACGATCACGAGCAGGGTGAGCTTGCCCTTGATCGAGCGGACCGGGTCGAGCGGCCGGATGTCGGCCCAGACCCGGCGGGCGGCACGGGCGGCCAGGTTCTGCGGCCGCGTGTCGGCGGATTCCCCGTTGCGTTGCTGTGGAAAGGTCATCGGTTCCTTGTGGTCCCCGCGGTGTCGGCCCGCGTGGTGGCACGGCGTCGTCCGGGCTGCGGGCCCCCCGGTGGCCCGTCGCCCTGGGAGGCCCTAGGAGAGCGGGGCCTCCAGCGCGTATCCGACACCGTGGACGGTGCGGATCCAGCTGGCGCCGATCTTCCGGCGCAGCGCCTTGACGTGGCTGTCCACCGTGCGGGTGCCGGAGGCGTCGGTCCAGTCCCAGACCTCGGCCAGCAGCTGCTCGCGGGTGAGCACGGCGCGCGGCTGGGCGGCCAGGCAGGCGAGCAGGTCGAACTCGGTCGGCGTCAGGTGGACGTCGCCCGAGGCCAGCCGGACCCGGCGCTGCACGTGGTCGATCTCCAGCTCGCCGAACCGCAGGCTGCCCAGCGCGGGCGTGCGGGCGGCCTGCTGGGCGCGCTCGACGCGGCGCAGCAGGACGTTGACGCGGGCGGCCAGTTCGCGCATCGAGAACGGCTTGGTCATGTAGTCGTCCGCGCCGACGCCGAGGCCGACCAGCAGGTCCGTCTCGTCGTCGCGGGCGGTCAGCATCAGCACCGGCACCGGGCGCTGGGCCTGGATCCGGCGGCACACCTCCAGGCCGTCGAAGCCGGGCAGCATGATGTCGAGGACCACCAGGTCCGGCTGCCAGGTGTGGAAGCCGTCGACCGCGCCGGGGCCGTCGTGGGCCACGGCGACCTTGAAGCCCTCGGCGCCCAGCCGGGCGGCGATCGACTCGGCGATCGTGGGCTCGTCCTCCACCACCAGGACTCTGCGCTGGCTGCTCACAGTGCCGCCGGCGTTGTGGTTGTCCTGCTGAATCTCTGTCACGGTCACGCCACCGCCCCCAGGGCTGCGGGCCGGCCACCTGTGGGGATGGCGGGGCTCCGCTCGTAGTCTTGTTCCGTCGTGGACTGTGCCGGGTCCGCCGTCCCGTCGCGCGATCGGGAGCCGAGGACGGATGGTCGGCCGCCCACTTCTCCCGCGCACTTCGCAGCGTACGGACAGCGGATGCTTCCCGGCAGGTGGACCGGACGTTTCCGGCCCGTGGGCCGGCTGTCGGGCCGCCCTCGGACCCACTGCACGAGTGGGCACGGGCCGATACCTTACCCGTCGAATTTTCTCTGCGTAACGGTACGTATGCAGTGCAGTTGACGCCAAGTCGCCGGTCAGAGGCCCTGGTGCCCCGTTTATGGGGAGAAGGTCTGGACCAATGTCGGGAATCCGGCGGTCCGCTACGGCGACGGTCTTCACGGGCTTCTTTCAGGTGCCTCTCAGAACCTCGACGTACCGTGGCCACGTGAGCGCCCGGCCGGGCGGAATCCGCGGCGCGCGCCGGTACGTTGGGCATCCGGCGGGGAGCCGGTGGCTGCGGCGTGGAGCGGAGGCGGCATGGCGGGACTCGGGCGGGGTGCCGACGGGTACGGGAGTGCGGGGGCGCCGTACGGAATGCTCCGCCTCGGGCTGCGCACCGGCGTCCTGGAATGGCTGCTGGAGCGGGTGCCGACGCCCCGGAGAACGCCCTTCACGCTCGGGTACCTCGCCGTCGTGGGAGCCACCACGACCTTCGCCCGGCTCGCCGATCCGGAACTCGTCCAGCGTCTGCAGGAGGCCTCCAGTTCGGACGGCCACAACCTGCTCCAGCATCCTTTGCGCGCCCTTGTGCTGAGCGGGTTCTGGGTGGCCGGCGAGGTGTGGATGCCGTACCTGTGGGGATTCGCCCTCACCCTCGCCCCGCTGGAGCGCAGGGTCGGCCCGGCCCGGGCCGCGGCGGTGTTCGCGGCCGGGCATGTCGCGGCGACGCTGCTCTCCCAGGGCGTGGTGATCACCGCGGTGGAGACCGGGCGGATGGCGCCCGAGGCGATGGACTACCTGGACATCGGGGTCAGCTACGGCGTGCTCGCCTGCCTGGGCGCGGTGGCCGGGCTGCTCTCCTGGCGCGGGCGGCTGCTCGCGCTGGGCGGCGCCGGGCTGATGATCGCCGAGCAGATCGCCACCGACAAGGACGTGATCACCGGGGTGGGGCACCCGGCCGCGGTGCTGACCGGGGTCGCGCTGTGGCGCTGGCTGCGCCGGGCCGAGCGGCGCCCGCCCCGGCCGCGCCCGGC
>NZ_JBHJSJ010000123.1:0-2894 GCF_042268845.1 Kitasatospora sp. NPDC056273
CAGCTGCTTGCCCTTGCCTCATCCGGGGAGCTGAAAACCCGTCAGGACGTCACTGAGGCGCTGGAAAGCGCAGGTTTTGAGGTGGTGCGCAGCACGAAAAGCAGCATCAGCATTGCCGACCCGGACGGGGGGCGAAACATCCGACTGAAGGGAGCCATCTATGAGCAGTCTTTTAACGCTGGCGAAGGACTTGGAGCAGAAATCGAAAGCGCAGCAGCAGAGTACCGGCGAGATGCTGAAAGCCGCATTCAGCGAGCACGAGCAGTCTGTCAGAGCGGAACTGAGCGCAAGCGCGAGGAGAATCAGCGACGCCATCAGCGCCCACGAACAGAGTATGAGCGAGGCGATGGAGAAAAACCGGCGGAGCGTGCTGCTGACAGCCGGGAGGGCATGGCTCACCATCCTGATGGTGTCAGCGCTGCTGATCGCCACGAGCGGGAGCATTCTGTGGTGGCAGGGGCAGCAGATAACCGACAATTACACACATCTTCGTCAGCAGGAAGATACCCTGGCGAAAATGACTGCCCGGACGTGGGGAGTGCGCTATCAGGAGAGCAGCGACGGCCGGAGGTTCCTTATCCTGCCGCCGGGGATGCAAGCCGAAGCCATCCCCTACGACGGGACGACCTGGATCCGCCTGAAACAGGAGTAGCGGAAAATGACAGAGCTGGAAAAGCAGTTGCTGACCGCATTAGAGCAGCTACATCAGGACTACTCGCAAAGGCTGGACGAATGGGAGAGCGCCTTCGCGGAATGGCAGAAGATGTCTGGGCTTATGCAACGGGAGAACGCGGTGCTGAACGAGCGCGTGTCGGACTTGAGCACGCAGGTGCTGAGTTTAAGCGAGCAGCTGCGCCGCTTGTCCGGGAACTGAATGCCACCGAGTTCCGGCAGGGGGAGAATGAGTATCAGAAAACACTGGAGCTGGAGCGCCAGCCGCAGAAAACCTACAAAGGACCGACGCTGGGCTGACGGATGCCGGCCCGTGATAAACCCCAAGAAGGGGTCGTTTGCGGGAGAGGGCGAAATCCTACGCTAAGGCTTTGGCCAACGATATTCTCCGGTAAGATTGATGTGTTCCCAGGGGATAGGAGAAGTCGCTTGATATCTAGTATGACGTCTGTCGCACCTGCTTGATCGCGGCCGCGATAGCTAGATCGCGTTGCTCCTCTTCTCCATCCGCGTTCCAAGCTGCGGAAAGGCACCCATAAGCGTACGCCTGGTCGAGCAGGCGACGCGGATCGACGTCCAGCGCACGAGAGAATGCGTCCGCCATCTGTGCAATGCGTCTAGGATCGAGACAAAGGTCGTCTCTGTCAGCCGGATCGTAGAACATATTGGCGGCGCCAAAGCCCACTTCACCGACCAGACCGACGGGATCTATCACCAGCCAGCCGCGACTGGAGAACATGATGTTTTCATGATGCAGATCGCCATGTAGCCCACGCAGTTCCGAGGCATTGCTCATCATTTGATCGGCTATAATCGCCGCGTGGACGTAGTCAGTTTGACAACCTGCGTTTTGATCATCGCGCGCCCGCTGAAACAAAGCTGCAAAGCGATCCCGGATCGGGAGAAGGGCAGAAGGCAGGGGTTCCTCAGATGCGGCATACAGCTTCGCCATTAGTTCCGCTGCAATTTCGGTCGCCTGGTAGTCGCCGTGCTCGGCAACGATGTGAGAGAGCATTCGCTCCCCGGCATATTCGAGCAACATCAGATTGTTCTCACGACCGAGCAACCGGACTGCTCCCCTCCCATTGCGCCATACCAGATAGTCGGCCCCGCGCAGTTCATCAGCAATGTCTTCTATAGGTTTCAATCCCTTGACGATTGCAGGAGTCCCGTCTGGCAATGAAACTTTCCAAACGAGGCTGGAAAAGGTGTCCGCAATGAGAACAGGTTGCGAAACGTGCCAATGAGCAGGAAAAACAGGCGGCATGAACATCAACCCCAAGTCAGAGGGTCCAATCGCAGATAGAAGGCAAGGCGTTCGCGGTCGGGGGCTTCGATCCCCAATACATTGAATAGGACAGCGAAGGCGCGCTCTGCTTCATCTGGCGCTGCCCAGTTCTCTTCGGCGTTAGCAATCATGAGTGCCAAATCGGCATAGCGATCTGCTGTTCCGAGCCGCCCAAGGTCGATCAGACCCGTGCATTGAAGAGTTTTAGGGTCCACCATGAAGTTCGGCATGCAGGGATCACCATGGCAAACAACCATATCGGTGCGCTCTTGGTCGAGCCGCACCGGTAGCTCTCGTTCGACACGAGCCAAAAGATCGAGCTGCGGCGTACTCTTGTCCTCGTCCGGTAAGAAGTCGGGATTGACGGCATTGCGGGACACCACATCAACGGCGCGTCCGAACATTCGCGACAGCCTGCGCTCAAACGGACATTGATCAACCGATAGGCTGTGAACAGCGCCAAGTTGCTGCCCCATTGACGGCCACGCTTTGAGCAAATCCGCTCCAGACAGATCAGCCGCCGGTACTCCCGGAATTGCCGTTATCACCAAGCATGCACCCTCCTGTTCCTCCTGCCAGTTGATCACCTCGGGGCAAGCCACACCTCGACCTTTGAGCCAAATGAGGCGGTCACGCTCTCCAGCGAGCTCACCGCGGCGGGAAGCAGGTGCGATTTTCGCGAAGGCATGCCCGTCACCACGTCGAAAAACAAAATCACCAGATTCTCCGCCTCTGACAGGCAACCAGTCAGAATGCGATTCACCAAAAAAAATATTAGTTCGATTCAATGGAGGTTCCTTCAGTTTTCTGATGAAGCGCGGAGGTGGCTCAACCTGCGAAAAGAAACGAGTTGCTACGTAAGTCCGAGAACATGCTTTCCATGGTCTCTGAGCTCGCCTTTGGGACCGACATATCGGTAGAGAGTGACGCGCTC
>NZ_JBHJSJ010000124.1:0-2810 GCF_042268845.1 Kitasatospora sp. NPDC056273
CAGGACCACCGAAGCGTCCCCCTCCGGGTCGGCCGCCATCGCCTCCAGCACCAACCGGTACATCGCACCGAAGCGATCCAGGGCCGCACGGCCGAGCACGTCGGTCGAAGTGCCGATGTTGAGGTGGCCGCCGGCGGCGATCACGCTGAGGAGGAACTCGTTGCCGCCCGCGTCGAGGTTGGACGCGGTGTCCACGGTGCCGGTGTCGACCTGGTGGAAGTCCTGGTAGTCGAAGACCATCGAAATCAGGCGCTCGCCGGTGCCGCTGTCGCGCTGGATGGCGGGCAGCGGGTAACGGCGGCGGGCCCAGATCTCCGACTCGCGGGCGTAGACCTGCTCCACCACCTCACGCCAGGTGCCCGAGGCGCGCAGCGCCGGGAACGGCAGGGTGTTCAGGTGCATGCCGAGCACCCGCTCGGCGCCGGGGGCCTCCAGACGCCCGTGGTAGACCACACCGGTGTGGAAGGCGTCCTCGGTGCCGACCATGCCCAGCACCTTCAGGTGCGCGGCCAGCAGCACGGTCTTCAGCGAGGCCTTGGCGTCGTTCGCCAGGCGGTGCAGCTTCTCCTCGAGGTCGTGGAAGGGCACCCGCGCGCCGAGGTTCTCGGCCACCAGGTCGGCGTCGTCGGCCCAGGTGGCCGGCAGCTCGGCCGCGGCGTGGCCGGCGACGACGTCCCGCCAGTAGGCGCGGTCCTGCTCGGAGGCCAGCGACTCCAGCTCCGCCGCGATGAAGTCCGCGTACCGGACCGACGGCGCCTCGTACGCGGGCAGCTCACGGCCGTCGCGCAGGTACTGGTAGCACTCCATCAGCTCCATGAGGAGGCTGTTGACGCTCCAGCCCTCGGTGACGGCGTGGCAGTGGCTGAGCGTCAGCCGCCAGGCCTCGTCCGACTCCAGGTGGACGGCGAGCCGCATCAGCGGCGCGGCCGACAGCTCGAAGCCGGACGCCAGGTCCTGCTCCGCGAAGACCCGGGCACGCTCCTCGCGCTGCTCCTCGCTCAGGCCCCGCCAGTCGTGCACGGTCACCGGCAGCTGCGCGGAGGCGTGCACCAGCTGGAGCGGCTGGGAGTAGCCGCTGAGAGCCACGGAGGTGCGCAGCAGTTCGTGCCGCTGCGACAGCACGGCCACGGCTTCGCGCAGCGCCTCCGGGGAGAAGGCCTGCTCGTCCGGGATCCGGAAGGAGTTGATGTTGTGGTAGGCCGACTCGCCGCGCTCCTGGGCGGCCAGCATCTCGACCAGCATGCCGGTCTGCACCTGCGACAGCGGGTAGGCGTCCACGACGCCCTCGGGCAGCGCGGCCCGGTCCCCGTCGCCGATCAGCGCGAACGGCTCCACGGCCTTGACGAGGGACTCGCCGCCCTGGCCGGTGAGGCCGGCCGCCAGCACCGCGATCGTCCGCGCCTGGAACACGTCGCGGATCGACACCTCGAACCCGGCGGTGCGCAGCGCGCCGACCAGCCGGACCGCACGGATCGAGTCGCCGCCGAGGTCGAAGAAGCTGTCCTCGACACCGACCTTCTCCAGGCCCAGCACCTCACCCCACACCTCGGCGAAGCGCTCCTCCACCGGAGTGCGCGGCGCCACGTGCCGCGAGGCCGCGAACGCCGAGCGGCCCGGCGCGGGCAGCGCGCGGTGGTCGACCTTCCCGTTGGCGTTCACCGGGATGAAGCCGAGGGCGACGAAGGCCGACGGAATCATGTAGTCGGGCAGGATGCCGCCCAGGTGCCCGCGCAGCAGGCCGGCGTCGACGGCCGTGCCGCCGTCGGCGACGACGTAGGCGACGAGGGACTTCTCCCCCGCGGAGTTCTCGTGGACGGTCACCACGGCACTCTTGACGCCGGAATGCTTGTGCAGCGCGCTCTCGATCTCGCCGAGCTCGATGCGGTAGCCGCGCACCTTCACCTGGGTGTCGACACGGCCGAGCGTCTCCAGGGTGCCGTCGGCCAGCCGGCGGGCCAGGTCGCCACTGCGGTACAGGCGCGATCCGGCCGGGCCGAACGGGTCCGGAATGAACTGCTCGGCGGTCAGCTCGGGGCGGTCCAGGTAGCCGCGGGCCACGCCGGGGCCGCCGATGCACATCTCGCCGACCACGCCCACGGGCACCAACTGGCCGTCGGCGTCGAGCAGGTGGATCCGGACGTCGTGGAACTTGTGCCCGAGGAGACTGCGGGACGGGTGGTCGAAGTCCTCCGTCACGAGCCGGTGCGCGGTGGCGATCACCGTGGTCTCGGTCGGGCCGTAGACGTTGAGCAGCACCGGGTGGTCGAGGCCCATCCGGTCCGCCCACGGCTGGAGCTGGGGGACCTCGACACGCTCGCCGCCGACGGCGATCAGCCGCAGGGCGAGCCGGTCGATGCGCGGGTCGCCGGTGGCCGCCATGGCGGCCACCGCGCCGAACGCGGAGGGGACGTAGGACAGGAAGGTGACCTGCTCGGCGACCAGCAGGTCGACAAAGTCCTCCGGCGAGCGGGTGGTCTCGTTGGACACGACCACCAGACGGCCGCCGTTCAGCAGGACGGCCCACATCTCCCAGGTGGAGAAATCGAAGGCGTACGAGTGCGAGAGCACGCCGACGTCGCTGCCGGTGAACCCGAAGTCGTCCTGGATCGCCGGGAAGAGCCGCAGGACGTTGGCGTGGCTCGCCATGACGCCCTTGGGCTTTCCGGTGGAGCCGGAGGTGTAGATGACGTAGATCAGGTTGTCCGGGGTGACGGTGGTGGCCGGCGCGGTGGCCGGGCGGGTCGCGATCTGCTCACGGCTGTCGCCGTCCAGCAGCACGATCCGGCCGTCGAACGAGTCGGTCACCCGCT
>NZ_JBHJSJ010000125.1:0-2599 GCF_042268845.1 Kitasatospora sp. NPDC056273
TGGTACTGCAGGGGGGACCCTGTGGGAGAGTAGGACGCCGCCGAACAATTATTCAAGGCCGCGGCCCCAGCGACTCGCTGGGGCCGCGGCCTTTTTGTGTTTTGCGAACGTGAAGAAGATCGGCAAAAGCGGGACTTCCGCCCAGACGCGGAGGGTCCCGGCATGTCGGACAATGGAGAAGGTACGCGGGCCAGCAGGCCGGCGTCGAAGCCGCGTGGCGGTGGTGGAGTCGCATGCTCCGCCCGCGGTGTAGCTGAAGCAGCAGAAGGAGTCACCACGATGTCGAACCAGCCCCAGGACCGTCCCGAGCGTCGATCGGACGACGGCCGAGGCTACGAGCCCCGGTCCCGCGGGGGCTGGTCCAACGACCGTGGCGGCGACCGCGGTGGCTTCCGCCGCGATGACCGCCCCTCCGGCGGCTACCGTCGCGACGACCGTGACGACCGTCCGCGTCGTGACGACCGTCCGTCGGGCGGCGGGTACGGCCGCGACCGTGACGACCGCGGTGGCGACCGTGGCGGCTTCCGCCGTGACGACCGCCCCACCGGCGGGTACAACCGCGACCGCGGCGACCGTCCGTCGGGCGGTTTCAACCGTGACGACCGCGGTGGCGAGCGCGGCGGTTTCCGTCGTGACGACCGTCCCTCCGGTGGCGGTTTCAACCGCGACCGCGGTGACCGTCCGGCCGGCGGTGGCTTCCGTCGTGACGACCGCCCCTCGGGTGGCTTCAACCGTGACGACCGTGGTGGCGACCGTGGCGGTTTCCGTCGTGACGACCGTCCGTCGGGTGGCGGTTTCAACCGCGACCGTGGCGACCGTCCGGCCGGCGGTGGCTTCCGTCGTGATGACCGCCCCTCCGGCGGCGGTTTCCGTCGTGATGACCGCCCCTCCGGTGGCGGCTTCCGCCGCGATGACCGCCCGTCCGGTGGTTTCCGTCGGGACGACCGTGACGACCGTCCGCGTCGTGACGACCGCCCCTCCGGCGGTTTCAACCGTGATGACCGCGGTGGCGACCGTGGCGGTTTCCGTCGTGACGACCGTCCGTCGGGTGGCGGTTTCAACCGCGACCGTGGTGATCGTCCGGCCGGCGGTGGCTTCCGTCGTGACGACCGCCCCTCGGGTGGCTTCAACCGCGATGACCGCGGTGGCGACCGTGGCGGCTTCCGTCGCGACGACCGCCCCTCCGGCGGTTTCAACCGTGATGACCGCGGTGGCGACCGCGGTGGTTTCCGCCGCGACGACCGCCCGAGCGGTTTCCGTCGTGACGACCGTGACGACCGTCCGCGTCGTGACGACCGTCCGTCGGGTGGCGGTTTCAACCGCGACCGTGGCGACCGTCCGGCCGGCGGTGGCTTCCGCCGCGACGACCGCCCCTCCGGTGGCTTCAACCGCGATGACCGCGGTGGCGACCGTGGCGGCTTCCGCCGCGACGACCGTGGTGGCGACCGCGGTGGCTTCCGCCGTGACGACCGTGGTGGCGACCGCGGTGGCTTCCGCCGTGACGACCGCCCGTCGGGTGGCGGCTACCGCCGTGACCGGGACGAGCGCGGCGGCGACCGCCGGGAGTACGACGACCGCCGGGGCAACTACGAGCCCGTCAAGCGTCTGCCGATCCCGGAGGACGTCACCGGCTACGAGCTGGACGCGGACGTGCGCCAGGAGCTCAAGAGCCTGCCCAAGACCCTCGCGGACGACGTCGCCCGCAACCTGGTGATGGTGGCCCGCCTGCTCGACGGCGAGGCGGAGGAGGCCTACCAGTACTCGCGCATCGCGCTCCGTCTGGCCTCCCGCGTGGCGGCCGTCCGTGAGGCGGCCGGTTTCGCCTCGTACATGACGCAGCGCTACTCCGAGGCGCTGACCGAGTTCCGCGCCGCCCGTCGGATGACCGGCCGGGCGGACCTGTGGCCCGTGATGGCCGACTGCGAGCGCGGTCTGGGCCGTCCGGAGCGGGCGCTGGCGATGGCCGGCGAGCCCGAGGTGAAGCAGCTGGACAAGGCCGGCCAGGTCGAGATGCGCCTGGTGGCGGCCGGTGCCCGCGCCGACATGGAGCAGTTCGACGCCGCCGTGGTGACGCTGCAGAGCCCGGAGCTGGCCTCCAACTCCGTGCAGCCGTGGACCGCGCGTCTGCGGTACGCCTACGCCGAGGCCCTGATCGCGGCCGGCCGGGCCGACGAGGCCCGTGACTGGTTCGCCAAGGCCGCCGAGGCCGACACCGACGGCACCACCAACGCCTCGGAGCGGCTGGCCGAGATCGACGGCGTGGAGTTCACCGACACGCTCGACCCGGAGCTGGCCGAGGACGAGGCCGAGTCCACGGACGCCCCGGTGCAGAAGAAGCGCGGTGGCGGCGACCACTCCGAGGACCGCGTGATCTTCGAGGACGAGGAGGACGTCGAGGAGTTCTACGACGAGGACGACCTCGAGATCGACGACGACTTCGACGGCGTCGTCCCCGAGCGCGCCCAGCAGGCTGAGGCCGCCGAGGCCGAGGAGTCGAAGGCCGCCAAGGCCGACGCCGACGCCGACAAGAGCTGAGCAGCTCCCTGGCAAACGCCGTGAGGCCCTGCCGTTCCCCGGGAAACTCCGGGAACGGCAGGGC
>NZ_JBHJSJ010000126.1:0-2320 GCF_042268845.1 Kitasatospora sp. NPDC056273
GACCTTGTCTTTCTCTTCTGTAGAAAACTTAATTGAGGTCCCACCAACGAAACGCTGAAAACATACGCTAAGGAATTGTTCAGAAAATCTTGAGTTGCTGAACACCTTGTCATTAAAGGATTTATAAGTGTTTCTTCCCTTCGGAAGTGTCCATTAACTCGTTCAATAATCAATGTTCAATAATTATTAAAATATTAAGTTTGTGAACGAATTTAATGTCTAAACGTATAAAAGGCCGTAATTTACTTATCGAAATCTGCTTAGCGTATGTTTTCCGCTAAATGTTGGTGAGACCCCTAATTGGAATCCCTAATCGTTGGTAGTGATTAGGGATTCTTTTTTTAAGTTATGACACTAAAAGTAATTATTTGTGAAATTCCTCTTTAGTAGTCACTTAAATAAGTGAGGTATAAAGTTGAAAAATTTTTCAAAAATCCATGTAGGAAGTGAAAAGAAAAAAGGATTTTTATTCTTTCACTAAAAATACCTAACATCACTTATTGGAGGTTTTTATAAATGGAAATATTTTATTTGCGAATTATCTTAATGTTAATAGGTTTTATTCTAGTTTTATTTTTTAATGTGGCAGGTACTTTGGCTTATCACGGTATAAAGATATATTTTTTAGTAAGGAAACACGGGAACGGAAAGAAAAATAAAAAGCCACCTAAAAATTAAGGTGGTTTTTTATGGTGTATTTTTAATACTAAAATGCAATGTATCATACATTGTATGGGAAATCGTAGATAACACTATCAAATACCAAGGTAAATGATAGCTTTTTTTCTTTTTTGATTTTTTTGCTAGTTTTTCGAATAACTTTTTTAAGGAATTTATCTAAAAATGTAACATTATTTTCTATTAATGAAAAAGATTCAATCTACGTGAAAAAGATTCCTGCTATAATGTAGTAGTAGTCCAAGGAATGGCCTCCCAAATCTGCGAAAGAAAGAGGTCATGTCCATGAAAAAAATCGTTAAAAAATCGTTAAAATTTATTACCACTCACGAAACCAAATTAAGAAAGGTTGTCGATTGGTTTTACTCAATCGGTCGCCTAGCTTATTTGGTTTACCGAGTGATAATGCTAAAGTGATTCCCACACTATAGCATTAAGCCGTAGAATGTTGCTTTAGCCACTGGACCTGGGAAGGTGATTATGGTTGGTGTTCCCGCACCTCGGACTTTAAATAGGTCATTCAAAGCCATTTCCCACTCACCTTCCTAAAACTTATTATGATTTTAACCAAAAAATGATATTCATAAACAAGAAAAAGTCACAGGTTCCCACACCCGTGACTTTTCTTTTTCCCACTCTCTGCGAAAAGAGTACGTCTAAATCGTTTAGAATTTTTACGTTAAAATTTCACTGTTGGTCTGATCATTCATCTGATCAGTTCCGATCACTGGTTCCGAAAACTTAACTTCCCACAGTCTAAGGTTTCGGACCCTCCTTCACAAAGTATCATTTCACATGACGGTAAAAAATACTTTTCATGGTGAACGATACACCATCATGGTATCACATTACTTTACTTTTGTTAACTATCCTATACGTTTTCTTTCTCATTTTTCTATTAGGATATAAAGATTTGAAGAAAGATTGTTTCCTTCAAATTTCATTGCATTGCTAGTTTGATAGAAGTATAATTCTAGTAAATTACATATGAACGGAAAAAGAACTCCAACTGTTATAGAGGGCTGCAACCCTACTATAACCGTTCCCCCTACCCAACTAGGGAAAACACTTGCCGAAGTTCTTGTAACTAACATTTTAAGTTATACGCTTATTTTAGTGTATATTCCTGTTAGTTTCAAGAAAAAAATCAAAGGCATTGTTTCCCAGCTTGTTAGGGAGATAGTGCCTTTTTCTTGTTCTCAAAAAGGAGAAATAAACAATGGCAAAAATGATTCAATTACCTTACAACTCTGATATTATCGTTCCGACTGCAACCGCACAGGCAGTCCAAAAAAACAATGAAAAACCTATTTCATTACAGGCATTAGGTTTGCTTGTAAATCTTCTTTCATACCCTACAACTTGGGAATTACATAAAACTGAATTATATAAACGCTTTGGGAAGAACAAGGAGGAATCGGTTAAATCAGCATGGAACGATCTAATGTCCGCGAACTATATTATCGAGTTTAAATATCGTGTCGGGAAGAAGTGGGAGTACGTTTATTATTTCCGAAAAGTACCGTTTTCCCCCGAAGAAAAGGCTCAAATCCTTGATAAAGCTAAGGATGAGTACGGAGAAATTTGGGGACTGGATTTTCAGGTCTTGAAAATGGAGACCCGAAAATCCCGAGGTAATCAA
>NZ_JBHJSJ010000127.1:0-2237 GCF_042268845.1 Kitasatospora sp. NPDC056273
TCCGCCGCGAACGGAGCGATCTTCGCCTCGGCCAGCGAACGCACCGCCTCACGGAGCATCCCGTGCTCCTCGGAGATCCGGAAGAGATCGAAGTCCTGGCTCATGATCGCCACTCCTGTTTCACGACGGTACTCAGTACCCTTCATTATGCATGCGCGCGGCAAAAAGGGAACTCAGTGCCTTCCCTTGACGGCACTGAGTTCCCTATCCTTTTCGTGCCGAACTTCTGGCGTACACCCGCCGCGGTTCCGCCACGGTTCCACCGCACGAAGCCGGTCCGAGCGCAGGGAGATGACAGCGTGGTCCACTCAGCCATCGATGCCGACACCCGCAGCACGACGCTGTACTTCCAGCGCTGCGCGTGGTGCAACAACCCCACCTTCCAACGGCTGCTCTGCCCCACCTGCGGCTCCACCGAGCTGCGGCTGGAGCCCAGCGAGGGCACCGGCGTGGTGCGGCGCTGCGCGGTCGAACAGGCCCGGACGCCGCTGGTCCGTCAGAAGTCGCTGATCCGCATGGCGGAGGGCTTCGACGTCTGGTGCATCGTGGACGGGATGCGCAGCACCGTCCCGGTCGGCACCCGGGTGCGGCTGCTCTCCTCCCCCGACTCCGACCAGCCGGAGCTGCGGCTGCTGTCGGTCGAGGAGCCGCCGCCGGTGCAGGACACCGAGCCGCGCCCGCTGCCGCCCACCCAGGGCGGCTTCACCCAGCACCTCGCGGCCTTCGTCGCGGAGTGACCGGCGACGCGGAGAAGATCACGGCCCGGACGGAGACGTGACCGGGACGGGCGGCGCGCCGAAGCGCCGCCGGGAGACGACGGAGGGCGTGGCACCGAGTGGTACTCGGTGCCACGCCCTCACTGTCAGGCGGACCGGGCTCAGCCCTTGCGGGCCTTCACCTCGGCGGTGAGCTGCGGCAGCACCTCGAAGAGGTCGCCGACCACGCCGTAGTCGGCGAGCTCGAAGATCGGGGCCTCGGGGTCCTTGTTGACGGCCACGATGGTCTTCGAGGTCTGCATGCCGGCCCGGTGCTGGATGGCGCCCGAGATGCCGTTGGCCACGTACAGCTGCGGGGAGACCTGCTTGCCGGTCTGGCCGACCTGGCTGCTGTGCGGGTACCAGCCGGCGTCCACCGCGGCACGCGAGGCGCCGACGGCCGCGCCCAGCGCGTCCGCGAGCTCCTCGACCACGCCGAAGCCCTCGGCGGCACCGACGCCACGGCCACCGGAGACCACGATCGCGGCCTCGGTCAGCTCGGGACGGCCGGAGGACACCCGCAGGGTGCGCGAGACGACCTTGGCGGCGTTGCCGGTGAACGCCACGGCGACGTCCTCGACCGCGCCGGCCGCCGGGGCGGCCTCCGGGGCGACGGCGTTCGGCTTGACGGTGATGACCGGCGCGCCGTTGCTCACCCGGGAGTCGACGGTGTACGAGGCCGCGAACACCGACTGGGTGGCGATCGGGCCCTCGTCGCCGGCCCGCAGGTCGACGGCGTCGGTGATGATGCCGGAGCCGATCCGCAGCGCGACGCGCGCGGCCACCTCCTTGCCCTCGCCGGAGGACGTCACCAGCACCGCGGCCACGTCGTTCGCCTTGGCGATCTGCGCCAGCGCGTCCACCTTCGGGACGACCAGCTGGTCGGCGAACTCCGCGCCGTCGGCGACGTACACCTTCGCCGCGCCGTACTCGCCGGCCTTCGCCGCGATGCCGGCCGCGGCCGCACCGGCGCCCAGGACGACGGCGGACGGCTCACCGATACGGCGGGCCAGGGTCAGCAGCTCCAGGGCCGGCTTGCGCACCGCGCCGTCGGCGTGGTCCACCAGGACGAGAATCTCAGCCATTGCTCAATGTCTCCGTGTATTCGCTGGGTCGAGGGGTGGGGGCGGCTCAGATGAACTTCTGGTCGGCGAGGAAGCCCGCGAGCGACTTGCCGCCCTCGCCCTCGTCCTTGACGACCGTGCCCGCGGTCCGCGCCGGACGCGCCGCCACCGACTCCACCGCCGTCCACGAACCCGCCAGACCGACCTCGTCCGCCTCGATGCCCAGGTCGTCCAGGTCCCACGACTGCACCGGCTTCTTCTTCGCCGCCATGATCCCCTTGAACGACGGGTACCGGGCCTCACCCGACTGGTCCGTCACCGAGACCACCGCCGGCAGCGCCGCCTCCACCAGCTCCGTCGCCGCGTCACCGTCCCGACGGCCCTTCACCACGCCGCCCTCGACCGACACCTCCGACAG
>NZ_JBHJSJ010000128.1:0-1985 GCF_042268845.1 Kitasatospora sp. NPDC056273
CATGGTGCGTCCTGAAAGCTGGTCCAGGCTCGCGGGTGGAAGTCCCGTCCGGGTAGACACCGGAGTGCCCGGTAGCAGGTCCCGGTTCGTCGTGGAGACGCGGCGGGCTGAGCGGGATGTCAAGAGCCTCTTCGGAGGGAGCAAGCACGCGGGCCGTAGCGTCAAGCGAACCTTGCAGCCTCGTCAGATCCACAACGGAGAAGCCGAGCCCCTCATGCCAGGGCGAAGGCCATGTTCTGAGGGCCCTGTTCCGGGGTCAGCCCTCAGGATTCTCCCGGGGTAGGGAGGGCGGCACGTGTGCACAGTCTGGGCCGGAACAGGAGAGACCCGTCTGACCACGCCTTTCGTCGGGCAAGAGACCGGACGTATAAGCCGATGGTGAAGTCGTCCGGAGGGCAGCGGGAGTCCGATGGGGTCGTAGTACCGCTGATCGGCGCGCAACACAACGCGCCGGGAGGGAAGGACCCCAACTTTGATCACGCTCGTGGCGGAGGTAAGCGCGAGGGCATGACCGGAGAGAGACCGGTCAACTACCCCGACGGGGCGAGCCCCGTTGTAGTGGACGGGCGTGCGTCCGTCCTGAAAGTGCGAAAACTTCAACGCGCGCTATGGGCTGCGGCCAAGCAGTCTCCGGAGCGGCGTTTCCATGCCCTGTACGACCGTATCCACAGGGGTGACGTCCTGTGGGAGGCATGGGAGCGAGTCCGGGCCAACAGAGGGAGCGCCGGGGTGGATCGGGTCACCCTGGAGTTCGTGGAGAGCCGGTACGGAGTCGAGCGGATGCTCGGCGAACTCCAACAGGCTCTTCGCTCAGGCACGTACCGTCCCGCGCCGGCCAGGCGCGTGGACATCCCGAAACCACAGGGAGGCAAGCGGCCGCTGGGCATCCCCACAGTGCGCGACAGGGTGGCCCAGCAGGCGGCGAAGATCGTCCTGGAGCCGGTGTTCGAGGCGGGGTTCTCCCCGTCCTCGTACGGATACCGGCCCAAGCGGTCGGCGTTGCAGGCGATGGAGCGTCTTCGGACGGGCTTCATCGAGGGTCGCTGTGTCGTCGTGGAGTTCGACATCCGCAACTTCTTCGGCGAGATCGACCACGGTCGCCTGCTCGCGGAGGTGGGGCGGAGGGTGTCGGACCGCAGGGTGCTCAAGCTGCTGCGTCTGTGGCTCCAGGCGGGTGTGATGGTGGACGGGGAGGTCCGGCGGACGGTCGCTGGGACTCCTCAGGGTGGGGTGATCTCACCTTTGCTGGCCAATATCTACCTGCACGTCCTGGACACCGAGCTCGCTGAGCGCGGTGTCGGCGAACTGGTCCGGTACGCGGACGACGGTGTCGTCCTGTGCCGGTCGGTGAGCAACGCCAGGGTGGCCCTGGCAGCGGTCGGGGAGATCCTTGATTCGCTTGGGCTGGAGCTGCACCCGGACAAGACGAAGGTGGTTGACCTCAGGGAGGGCCGGGAAGGACTCGACTTCCTTGGCTGCCACTTCAGAGCCCGCTTCTCGGGACGGATGTGGGAGAAATACCGCAAGGTGCGTTTCTTCCTGCATCGCTGGCCCTCGCAAGCGGCCATGAAGCGACTCCGGTCCAAGGTCCACGAACGGACCGACCGCCGCCGGTCGGGAGCGGATATCCGTGAGGTGATCGCGGACTTGAATCCGATCCTGCGCGGCTGGGGTGCCTACTTCCGAACCGGGAACGCCGCCCAGAAGTTCATCCAGGTTGATCGCTATGTGGTGGGGCGTCTCCGCAGGCTGATGGTGAAGAAGCGGGGCCGCAACCTCAGGGCGGGTCAGACCGATGTGTGGACGGAAGAGTGGTTCAACGGGCATGGCCTGCACCGTCTACGTGGCACGATCCGCTATCCGAAGGTGGCGTAACCATGTCAAGAAGATCATCGGTAAGCCGTGTGCGGGAAAACCGCATGCACGGATTGAAAGGGGACGGAGGAACCGGGCTCGCAGGAGCACCGCGCCTCCAACTACCAATG
>NZ_JBHJSJ010000129.1:0-1907 GCF_042268845.1 Kitasatospora sp. NPDC056273
ACTGGCAGCAGCCATTAGTAACTGGAGGTATACGAGAGACAAATTAAGAGGTCTTGAAGTATGGGCCTGAGAGAGGCTACACTGAAAGAACATTTTTGGTTTCTGCGGTCTCGTATACCCAGTTACCTGGTTAAGCAGTTCCCCAACTGACTTAACCTTCGATCAAACCACCTCCCCAGGTGGTTTTTTCGTTTTCAGAGCAAGAGATTACGACTGTAACGACAGGATCACAAGAAGATCATTTACTCAGAGAGACTAACTACCACTATGTTTGCCTATCAACATACTTAGGAAACATTACTTGAGTTAACGACTCCACCTTACTTTTAGTATCTCGCAATGAATCTTCCGACCGCCGTTGTGTTGAAGTTCTATTGCGCCACCGGGGTATAAATCACTTTCGTTTAACTCAATTAAAAGCTCGTTCTTGTGAGCATCCTCTAAATAAAGGTAATAACACCCACCATAAAGGTTCTGCGTATCTGGCACGGCAACAAAAGATTTCTTTCCGAACAGTAAAACAGCCTCTTTTTCTCCATGCTCTGTTAGCAATAATCGAAATTCTTGTCCATCAGGCGCGATCCCCCATATACGCAAGATCGGCGCTCTATGTGGCTTATACCAAAATTGATAGTAAAGACCTGCCACTACAACCAGTGAAATTAATAAGGCCATTTCAATCCTCAAAAACAAGCAACATTCCAAAATCGTTTTTCATTCATTTTTACTGCTGGGCATGATGCCCACCTTCAATCCTCTTTTCGCATGAAAAAACGACCTATACTTAGATGGTTAGTGACCATATCCACTTTACCTTTAAGCAGGGAACCTATTATGAATAAAAAAACGCTGTTGGCGGCCATGATGGTCGCGTTGGTGACCTTTGCCGCTGCTGGATGTTCTTCAAACCAAGAAATAAAAACCACAGATGGTCGCACTATCGTTACAGACGGCAAACCCAAAGTTGACAGTGATACGGGGTTAGTATCCTACAAAGATGCCCATACAGGCCGAACCGAACAGATCAACCGTGACAAAATTACCAACATGAGTGAACTAGACAACTGATACGGATAAAAGGAGCTGGCTTTGAAAAAGATTTTTGTTTCAGTGTTCGCAGCGG
Organism: Kitasatospora sp. NPDC056273; assembly: GCF_042268845.1. Taxonomy (NCBI): domain Bacteria; kingdom Bacillati; phylum Actinomycetota; class Actinomycetes; order Kitasatosporales; family Streptomycetaceae; genus Kitasatospora; species Kitasatospora sp. NPDC056273. Next base: position 1,124 of record NZ_JBHJSJ010000129.1, read on the forward strand.
CAGTTGCGCTTTCAGCCCTAACCGGCTGCACGCGCACAAGCTATGCCATCCACACCAACGACGGGCGTACAATTGTCAGCGACGGCAAGCCTACAGAATCAGACTCAGGCCTGCTGGGCTATAAAGACGCAAATGGTGTCAAACAGCAGATCAATAAAGCCGACGTTAAAGAAGTCTCTGAAATTCCGCATTGAGGCATCGCTCTCTCCGAAAAGGGCCGCTAATGCGGCCCTTTTCTTTATCTGCCCCAACAACAGGCAAAAAAAGCCCCCGCTGGGGGCCAAATACCTGCAGTGGCTGGATAGTACTGCATTCCTGATGAAGGAGACGAATAAGTATGGGCCGGATTTTTGCGTCTGCAGGCTCGGTCGCCACAATTTTTCCGTACCCGCCAGGCATCATGCTTTTACCATAACATCCGTTGTCTGCACCGCCGGATCGGCACTGACGGCGCAGACGGCACCTGGCACCCGAAAACCCGGCTTAAGCAACGCTACATCCTCCGTTAAGCCGGGAGATAATTTTTACCCGACTGCATAGCCATGCAGCCAGGTGAATGACGGCAGGATTCAGCCCAAAAACAGCGTGAAGGCCCCGAAAACCGGCAAATGCTTTTCCAGCCACTCCCACAGTTCTGCCGCCAGATGCAGGCAGTTAAGTACAGCTTCAATAACATTAAGCAGTTTCATAATTCCCCCTGGTTCTGTGGGTCGGTCTGTCACGGGAAGTCCACCTCTACGTCGTTTCCCTCGAATGCGATGCTCTGGGTGTTGTAGGCCGATGC
>NZ_JBHJSJ010000130.1:0-1718 GCF_042268845.1 Kitasatospora sp. NPDC056273
GGCTCTGCGTCACTTTGAGTGAAAATGGCTGCGGTTGGCGGCTCCGTGGGTAGCCCCACCTGGTGAGTGAGCGCGTATCTGGCCTGATCAGCGTGTTGTTGCCGCACTTGGAACCAGTGACCGTCGACTCGGTGGGCAATTTGGGTCGAGGGGTTCGGATACGCGCGGAGAGCCGGTCCGCAGAAGCGAGGTGCCGAGCCTGCGGTACTCCCTCGCGTCGGCGTCACAGCTCCTACCTGCGCCGGCTGGCGGACCGGTCGGTGGCCGGGCAATCGGTGCAGGTGGATCTGCTGGTCCAGCGGTTCTTCTGCGACAACGCGGCCTGTCGGCTGCGGACCTTCGCAGAGCAGGTCGACGGCCTCACCGTCCGCTACGGCCGCCGGACCGTGCAGCTCGGCGACCTCCTGAGTCAGACCGGGCTCGTCCTGGGCGGCCGGGCCGGAGCCCGGTTCACCGTCCATCTGGCGGCTGCAGTCAGCCCGAGCACGCTACTGCGACTGGTACGCCGGCTCCCGCTCCCGAAGATCGGCACCGTGAAGGTCCTGGGTGTTGACGAATTCGCACTCCGTCGCGGTCACGTCTACGGGACCATCCTGGTCGACATGGAGACCCACCGGCCCGTCGACGTGCTGCCGGACCGCAACTCCGCCACCTTCGCCGCCTGGCTGTGTGCCCACCCCGGGGTCGAGACCGTGTGCAGGGATAGAGCCAGCGCCTACTCACTCGGCGCGCAGAGCGCGATCCCCGGAGTCCAGGAGGTCGCTGATCGCTGGCACATCCTCGACAACCTGGTCAGCGCGCTGGAGCGCGCTATCCGCCGCCACCGCTCCTGCCTGGCAGAACCCGAGCCGGAACCGTCCCCGCCCGCACAGACACAGACCACGCCCGTCCCCGAGCCCGCGAACCCTGCGGCATCGGAGTCCCCGAAGGCACTGCGGGTTCGGCAGTGGCACGCCGAGATCCGCGCCCTCGCAGCCCGCGGCGTGCGCTACCAGGACATCGCGAAGTCGACCGGCCGCGACCCGGCCACCGTCAAGCGCTACGCAGAGGCCGCCACCTGGGAGGAGCTGATCGGCCCGCCCAGGGCCGGACGTCGGTCGATCCTGGTCGGCCACCGCGACTACCTGGTCCAGCGCTGGCGCGAGGGCTGCAACGACGCTGCCGTCCTGGCCGAGGAACTCCGCCGCCGCGGGTTCAGCGGAGACCGTCGCACCGTCCGCCGCTTCCTCAACACGCTGACCGACGCGGTCCGGCAGCTGCCCCTGCCGAAGGCCGCGCCCGGGATCCGCGAGGTCGCCCGCTGGATCATCGGCCTGCCCGAGAACGTCAGCGAGTTCTGCCAGCAGCAACTCAAGGCCATCTGCCACCGCTGCCCCCACATCGACCAACTCCGCTACCTCGCCCGCGTCTTCGCCGGAATGCTCCGTAACCGCAGCGGCAGCAGACTCGACCAGTGGATCGACCAGGCCAAGGCCAGCGGCATCCCCGAACTGCAGACCTTCGCAGGCGGTCTGCTCAAGGACCGCGACGCCGTCCTGGCCGGACTCACCCTCGAGTGGAGTTCCGGCGCAGTCGAGGGCGCCGTCACGCGAATCAAGCTGATCAAGCGCGCCGGATACGGCCGGGCTGGCTTCGGCCTACTCCGTCGCCGGATTCTGCTCTCGCCATGATCAATCACTCAAAGTGACGCAGAGCCACGGATCAGTGTCCGTGGACAC
>NZ_JBHJSJ010000132.1:0-1386 GCF_042268845.1 Kitasatospora sp. NPDC056273
CCCTAGTACTGCAACGACACTTCGACATGCCCTCTTCGCTTGTAGTGGCTGGCGCGTGCCCGGGCTTGGGATTTTCTGCGCCAGTGGGACCAGGTGAGCGCGTGCCGGATTCCGTGGCGTATCGGAGAGGAGACGCGGTTGAACAGCCGTCGTGCCTCGTTCATGCTGACGGGCACGAGGGCTTCATCAGTTCGAGTTTTCTCGTCCCCTTTTTTGTCTCGGCCCGCAGGATAGCGAGGAAAGCGAGAGCGGCCATCGAGAGGGTGATGTGCCGGTACCACGGGGTGTAGCCGCGGACCTGGTAGTGGTCGAGGCCAGCCTCGTTCTTCGCGGTCTGGAAGCACTCCTCCACCATCCACCGCGCCCCCGCGATCTCCGTGAGCTTTTCAAGTGGAGTCCCGGTCGGGCAGAAGCAGATGTAGTAGGCGATTTCCGTGGGATCGGAGGTGCTTCGCCGGGCGAGCAGCCAGTGGTCCCATCCCTTGCGCCGCCAGGGCCGGATCGGGGCCGCGGCCCAGTTGTACTCCCGCGGGCCGTGGGCGCCGTCGCCGCAGCTCAAGCGCTGCCACGCCTCGTCCGGAAGGCGGCCGATCAGCTCGTGCGCGCGGGCCTGGCCGAAGAACTCCATGGTCATGACCATCTGGGATTTCGGAACTGCGAGCACATGGGGGATGTCGTTCTCCTCCAGCCAGAGCCGCAGGCGCCCGGTCTGGCCGTAGAGTTCATCGGCTGTCACCCAGCCGAACGGCACTTCGGATTCCACCGCGCGTTTCAGCATCCGCAGTCCGATATCGGGTTTGGTGGCGAACTCGACGTCGTCTCCGATGCCCGCCGCCCGGCAGCGTTCACGGTCCGAGGTCCAGGCCTTCGGCAGGTACAGCTCCCGGTCGATCAGCGCCCGGCCCCGGTTGGATCCGTAGGCCAGGAACACCGCCACCTGGGAATTCTCGATCCGGCCCGCTGTGCCCGAGTACTGGCGGGCCACGCCCGCCGACCGGACACCCTTCTTCAGGAACCCTGTCTCGTCGAGGATGAGAACTCCATCATGGGGATCGCCGATGTTCTCCAGAACGGCATCACGGACATCGTCGCGCAGCGCGTCGGCGTCCCACTGGTAGTGGTTCAGCAGGCGCTGCATCCCCTGCGGGCCATCGTCGCCTGCGGCCTCGGCCAGGGTCCAGCCGTTCTTCCGCTCGGCCTCGCCGAGCAGTCCCCGCAGGTAGGACACCATCCGCCGCCGAGGCTCCACCCGACCGAAGCGGCCGGCGAACCGCGCCGTGAAGTCAGCAAACTCGCCCGACCATCCGTCAGTTATTTCTTCCAGCACGAACACACTCAACGAGGCGAGGACACGCAACGTTACGGAGTGTCGTTGCAGTACTAGGG
>NZ_JBHJSJ010000133.1:0-1331 GCF_042268845.1 Kitasatospora sp. NPDC056273
CGGTAGCGGGATCGTCGCAGGCCGGGGCCTCGGACCGCTTGTGAGACGGTGCCCTCGATGCCGGCGCGGGCCCGGTAGGCCTCGCGCCATCGGGGGGTGTCCTGTTCGGCCTGCATCCGTGTCCGGGCGGTATGGATCGGTTCGGGATGGATCTCCAGGACCCGGCCGAGGTGAGGGGCGCCGGTGGTGCACTGGGCGCGGATCGGGCAGGGGCGGCAGTCCGCGCGGGAGAAGGCGACGCGGATCAGGCCGTCCTTCTTCGGCCGCATGGAGATGCTGGTGGCCCCGGCGGGGCAGTGGGTGACGCCGCTGTGCCAGTCGACGTGGAAGTCCTTGGGGGTGAACGTGCCGCCCCGGGCGCCCCGGCCGGTCTGGACAGTGACGGGGGCGACAAGGGAGATGCCGCGTTCCAGGGACGCGCCGATGCCGGGCCCGCTGGGGTAGCCGGAGTCGAGCAGGTGCTCGCCGGGTTTCAGGTCCCGGGCGATGAGTTTGTCCTGGACGGGGGTGACGGCCGTGACGTCGGGTTCGGTGGCGGGGGTGGTGTGGACGTCGGTGACCACGTGCGGCAGGCCCTCGTCGCAGGACTCGGTCAGGTGGCCCTTGGAACCGGTCCATTCCATGCGTGCGGCGCCGGGCGCGCCTTTGGTGCTGTAGCGGGCGTCAGGGTCGTGGGGTGAGCGCACGCGCTGTGCGGAGGGCGGCAGTTCCTTGGTGTCCCGGTAGCGCAGTCGGCCGGTGGTGGTGGCCTCGAAGTGCTGGTCCCACAGCTCGCGCAGGATTCTGACCTGCGGGAGGCCGTTCATCCGCACGGCGTCGGGGTCCGTGTCGATGGCGGCGATCAGGCTCTGCCCGTCGGCGCCGATCTGCTCGGCGAGCTTGAGGGCGGAGGCGCCTCTGCGGCGCAGGAGCCCGCCGGTCTCGACCTTGCGGCCGTAGCGTTCGTCCCAGCCGGGCCCGAGCAGCGGCACGACCAGGCCCGGGTCGGTGCGGGCGATCTCCTCCAGGGCCGCGCGCAGGGCCTCGCCCAGGCACTCGACGCGGTTCAGTGCGCGCACGCAGGCCAGCACGTGGGTGGAGTCGGTGCGCTGACGGCCGCCGGCCCGCACCAGGCCGGCGGCCTTCAGACGTTCCAGCATCAGCGAGAGCAGGGCATCCGCCCGGTTCCCGGCTGCCAGGCGGGCCCGGAACTCGCACAGCACGCTGGCATCGAAACCGGTGTACTCCAGCTCCAGGCCCAGCGCGTACTTCCAGGAGATCCGGTCGGCCACCGCCACCGCGGCGTCCCGGTCGGAGAGGTTGTGCAGGAACTGCAGGACCGTGACCATCGC
>NZ_JBHJSJ010000134.1:0-1207 GCF_042268845.1 Kitasatospora sp. NPDC056273
AAATACTCCATTTCCTGTTATTACTGGCGTATTAGGGCATGAAAATTCGAATACAACGAAGTTGTATCTCCGTATCGACATAGAACAACTCCGATCAGTTTCATTGGAGGTGCCTTATGAAAGATAGAGAAAAAGATTTCGTTTTTGATGGACCGTTTAAAGAGTACTGTCCGATGTATGTTGAGTATAAAAGAAATCTTGGTTATAAATTTGGTGAATCATCATTTTATAGTTTAAGATACATGGATGACTTTTTTAAAAAATATGATATGCCTACACTGATACTTAATAAAGAAATGGTGGAAGACTATGTTAGTAGAAGGGGCACTGAATCGCCCAAAACTCAGCATATGAGAATGAGCCTTATTAGACAATTTTCCATATTTATGAATAGCATTGGCTTTAGTTTTTACGTCCATCCAAAAGAATTAATCCCTATTTCAAATACATTTACTCCCTATATTTTTACTCGTGAAGAAATCACTAGAATATTAAAAGTTGTAGATAATTTGGAATATACACCATGGAGTAAACGTTATCACATGATTTATCCTATGCTTTTTAGGATGTTGTACGGATGTGGACTAAGGATTAATGAAGCACTGTCGTTGAAAAAGAGAGATGTTGATTTAGATAACGGGGTACTGACAGTCACAAAAGCAAAAAATAATTCAAGCAGATTAGTCCCTATGTCGAGTTCATTAACCCATTATTGTCGAGAATATGCTTCGAAAATGGGGTTTGATATGTATGGCGAAGGATATTTTTATCCCTCACGGGATAACGGGAAATATAACAATACGCCTGTATATGTAAAATTCAAACATTTCATGAAGACAGCAGGAATATTTACAGATAGTGAAGTCGGTCCTAGAGTACATGATATACGCCATACTTTCGCAGTACATTCGCTTGAAAAGATGGTTAAAGATGGACAGGACATCTATTGTGCATTACCAATCTTATGTGCTTACTTAGGCCATAGGGATATTGAAAGCACAGAAAAATACTTAAGACTTACCGAAGAAGCTTATGGACTAATCATTGATTCTATTGCACCTCTTTACGATGGAGTTTTCCCGGAGGTGGAAACAGATGCATAGTACTGATTTTGGGAAGTACCTATCTTCCTACTTTCTAAATTATATACCCAATAAAACAGGATATAGTGATAACACTATCAAGTCATATAGGGATACCTTTACAA
>NZ_JBHJSJ010000135.1:0-1122 GCF_042268845.1 Kitasatospora sp. NPDC056273
GAACGGGGAGGAGCCCAGAACCTGAATCGGCTTGTGTGTTAGTGGAAGCGTCTGGAAAGTCGCGCAGCAAAGGGTGATAGCCCCGTACACTAAAATGCACAGGTCGTGAGTTCGATGAGTAGGGCGGGACACGTGACATCCTGTCTGAATATGGGGGGACCATCCTCCAAGGCTAAATACTCCTGACTGACCGATAGTGAACCAGTACCGTGAGGGAAAGGCGAAAAGAACCCCGGCGAGGGGAGTGAAATAGAACCTGAAACCGTGTACGTACAAGCAGTGGGAGCACCTTCGTGGTGTGACTGCGTACCTTTTGTATAATGGGTCAGCGACTTACTGTTCGTGGCAAGCTTAACCGTATAGGGGAGGCGAAGGGAAACCGAGTCTGATAAGGGCGCATAGTCGCGGGCAGTAGACCCGAAACCGGGTGATCTAGTCATGCCCAGGGTGAAGGTGGGGTAACACGCACTGGAGGCCCGAACCCACTCCCGTTGCAAAGGTAGGGGATGAGGTGTGATTAGGAGTGAAAAGCTAATCGAACCCGGAGATAGCTGGTTCTCCTCGAAAGCTATTTAGGTAGCGCCTCATATGTATCCTCTCGGGGGTAGAGCACTGTTATGGCTAGGGGGTCATCGCGACTTACCAAACCATTGCAAACTCCGAATACCGAGACGGACTGTATGGGAGACACACGGCGGGTGCTAACGTCCGTCGTGAAAAGGGAAACAACCCAGACCGCCAGCTAAGGTCCCAAAGTCATGGTTAAGTGGGAAACGATGTGGGAAGGCATAGACAGCCAGGATGTTGGCTTAGAAGCAGCCATCATTTAAAGAAAGCGTAATAGCTCACTGGTCGAGTCGGCCTGCGCGGAAGATGTAACGGGGCTAAACCATGCACCGAAGCTGCGGCAGCGACGCTTAGGCGTTGTTGGGTAGGGGAGCGTTCTGTAAGCCGTCGAAGGTGTCCTGTGAGGGGTGCTGGAGGTATCAGAAGTGCGAATGCTGACATAAGTAACGATAATGCGGGTGAAAAACCCGCACGCCGAAAGCCCAAGGTTTCCTGCGCAACGTTAATCGGCGCAGGGTGAGTCGGCCCCTAAGGCGAGGACGAAAGTCGTAGTCG
>NZ_JBHJSJ010000136.1:0-1114 GCF_042268845.1 Kitasatospora sp. NPDC056273
CATCAGCCCCTTACGCACCTGAGCCTCATCTCACAGTTTTTATGACTGACTATTTCATCCCGATTCCCGTCGTGCCACCATAGTAAGCCAGTATACACTCCGCTAGCGCTACGTGACTGGTTCAGGGCTGCGCCCCGAAACCCGCCAAAAGCCTGACGCGCCTGCGGCTTGTCCAACCCCGCGCCGACCGGGAAAGGCTTTCCCGCCCGTCCCGGCGTTATCAGGAGACCGGTTTGTCAGAGAAACGGAACAAGATGCTCACCATGTGGGTGACGGAGGACGAGCACCGGCGGCTGCTCGAACGCTGTGACGGCAGGCAGCTGGCGGCGTGGATGCGGCAGACCTGTCTTGATGAAAAGCCTGCGCGTACCGGAAAGCTACCCTCGATCTCGCCGGCGCTGCTGCGCCAGCTTGCCGGCATGGGCAACAACCTGAACCAGATAGCCCGCCGCGTTAACGCCGGCGGCGGTACCGGCCATGACAGGGTGCAGATTGTGGCGGCGCTGATGGCAATCGATGCCGGCCTTGAGCAGCTGCGGCACGCCGTTCTTGAGAAAGGAACGGACGATGATCATTAAATTTCATCCGCGCGGTCGCGGCGGTGGCGCCGGGCCGGTGGACTATTTGCTGGGTAAAGACCGGCAGCGTGAAGGCGCCACCGTCCTGCAGGGCAAGCCGGAAGAAGTCCGGGAGCTGATTGATGTGTCGCCTTACGTGAAGAAATACACCTCCGGCGTACTGTCGTTTGCGGAGGCAGATCTGCCTCCCGGCCAGCGGGAAAAACTGATGGCCAGCTTCGAGCGTGTTCTGATGCCCGGCCTCGATAAAGATCAGTACAGCATTCTGTGGGTGGAGCACGCGGACAAGGGGCGTCTGGAGCTGAACTTTCTGATCCCCAATACCGAGCTGCTGACCGGCAGGCGGCTCCAGCCGTACTACGACCGCGCCGACCGGCCGCGCATCGATGCCTGGCAGACGGTGGTCAACGGCCGGCTGGGGCTGCACGACCCGAACGCGCCGGAAAACCGGCGGGCGCTGGTCACGCCGTCCGCGCTGCCGGAAGCGAAGCAGGAAGCTGCCCAGGCGATTACGCGCGGCCTGCTTGCCCTTGCCC